>CAZBOT010000139.1:0-3977 GCA_964493575.1 uncultured Candidatus Saccharibacteria bacterium
GATGTCCACAGGGCAGCGGACGCGCTGGCCCCCAGCGACCAAGCACCCGAACATGCGGACCTTCCACTTCGCGTTGTTCTTCCGGTAGAACAGGACCGGCTCGCGATCGGGCTTGGCCTGTCGCTTACACTGGTCCCACCAGCTAGTCATCTGCTCTTGCTCCTGGTACTTGACCTCGAGGGCCAACCAGTCGAGACCGGCCAGGTCACAGCCGCCCTTATGGGACTGCATGAGGTTGCGCTCGAGGGCGGGCGGCTCCAGCCCCAGCGACTGGTAGACCTCGTTGACCACGGGCTGCAACAACTTCACGACTTCTCTTTCCCCTCGCTTGCCTTTGTTTCGACTCATCAAGCCTGCCACTTGCATTCTCCTTCTAGAAAACAATGATATCAACTTGGTTTCGGGTAGTTTATCCCCTAACTCCTAATCATTTCCCCCATCCTATCCCCTCCACAAGCCTTAGCCACCAAGGAAGTATATATAGTAAGGGGATAGGGGATAGGGGGGATATATACCCTTAACCCTTTAATGATTAAGAATCGCGTATATATCTACTCCTCTTGTTTATATTTTTGTCCCTATCCCCCCATCCCCCTATCCCCCAGCGGGCGGTAAGCCTTAGCCACCAAGGAAGTACCCCACGGATAGGGGGTACCCTCCCCCGGGTAATCACCCTATCCCCTGTCACCACGTCGGCCCCTTGACATAGAGTTCGGTCGTAACTCCGAACTTCTCCATGGCTTGTTGTGGGGGCACCTGCCGGAGTATCTCTGCCTTGACCATATCCTTGAGGGAGTCCTCCAAAGCCCGGGCCACGCCTCGGCGGTCGTTCTTGAAGGCGGACAGGAGACGGAGCTTGCGGCGCAGGTAGTGGAAGGGCACCACTGGCTGGTTGAGCAGGGACTTCGGGGTCTTGTATTGCAGGCGCTGGGACTCGGACATGGCCAGGTAGCTCTCGACGGCCTTGCGGATGTCCACCTCGTGCCGATGGTCGCCGACCCCGACCTCCCCACGCTGGAACCTTGTGGTCATCACGGCCACGTCCCGCTCCACGAAGTCGATGGACCAGCGAGCGATGTCTGCGGTCACCACTGGGGAGTGAGGATTGCACCCGACGGCGATGACGGCTGCCAGCTTGAGGGCCTTCAGGTGGGCGCGGTTCCACAACTGCATGTCCACGTCTGTGCCAGCCGCGTTGATCATCCCGTCGGCCTTGGCGTCGAACTCATCCATGAGCTGGATGGCTGGGCTCTCCATCTGCACGTTGGCGCAGGTGCCGTTGTTCGCCGTTGTCAGGCTCACCGCGACCAGCTCGGAGAACCTGGCCACCAGTTGCTGGCTCGGGGGCTGGTTGGCGTTCCGGTTCCGCGGGGGCCGAGGGCCGGTGTATTCGATGACCGAGAAGCGCGGGATCAGGCCTTCGGCGATGTGGATGCTGTCCAGCCCTTCGAAGAAGCTCTCCGGGGTGGACTCGCCGAGGATGGTCACATTCGGGGCCTGCACGATCTTGGTGTTCTTGTCCGTGTCACTATACACGCTGGACCGCAGCACCTTGTTCCAGCCGCTCTTGCTGTAGAGGTCGAGGAGCACCTTCTTCAACATGATCTGCGGGCTGCTGGCACGCGGGTCGCACAGCTGCTGCAGGGTGAGACCGAACTCCCCGAGGACGCTGACAAAGCAGGGCCGGTCGTCCAGGACCTTGATCAAGGCCTGACCGGACGCGAAGGCACTCGGGCCAATGAATTGGTCCACCATCGGCACCTGCGGGCGGATAGCGGCGATCAGGTTGTCGATACCGGTGACCGCACCCTCCTTGCCCGCGCCCGTCTTGGCCAGCAGGATCAGATACTGGTTGAGTCCCGAGCCCGAGATGTTGTAGCTCCGCGCGCACACCCCGGCGGTGATGGCGATGGCGGCCCCGAGGGCGATCTCCGGCACCGGGCGGATGGCAGTCTGGTAGATATACTGGGCCACCTCCCCCACCAGCCCGGGCGGAAGGCTGACACCGGGGACAACCGGCGCGGTGTCCTTTATATAGGGGGCCGGGGCTGGGGTAGGGGCCTCCGGGATGGAAGTGGCGGGGGCCAGGTTGGCCTTGAGCTCCTCGAAGTCCACAAGGGGCGGCTGCTGGGCTCGGATCTTGCCGAGGGCGAAGTTCAGGTACTTGTCGTTCTTCTGTGCCTTCTCGCGTTGGCCCAGCGGGGACATCCGGAACAGCCGGCGCACCTGCTCGTTGTCGCGGGTGTAGTAGGCGAAGATCGACATCAAGGCGAAGTCCGCCTCGCTCTGGCTCTCGTAGCCCATCGCCTGCCAGTCACCCCGGCACAGCTCGTTGAACTTGTCGGCGTTGGCGGCCCGCATGGCCATTTCCACCACCTCCTCGTCCGACATGATACCTTCCACGTCGTCCAGCTCCACCACGTCGGCGGGCTTCATCTCTCCGTAGAGCACGTCCAGCAGCTGCTGGTAGTCAGCGATCGGGGTATTGCGGACCACGTCGCCGGTGCAGATCATGTAGCGGGCAGTGCTATAGACCTCCACGTTGTCGCGGTGGACCCCGGCTGGGATGCGCCCCTTGACGATGATATGGTAGCCGGTGCCAGACGCCGAGCGTTCGGTGTAGCTGTCAAAGGCCTCCAGGATCTTCTGGTGCCTGGCCCACTGCTCCGGGGTGCAGGGCTTGGAGGGCTTGTTGTCCAGATCGATGATGGTGTAGGGGTCCCACTCCGCCAGCACGAAGCCGACGTGCTTCATCCCTGTCCGGACCGCCTCTTCGAAGGTGGCCCACGTATTCGGGTCGGTGACCGACGCCGGTTGGCCAGTCCGCGGGCTCAAGGGCACCTTGTCCGCTGAAGCTACCACCCATTGAGGCAGACGCCGTAATTCAAGAGGGATATTGTTCCGCATCCTCAGACCTCCAGCTTTCGGCCAGCCAGGAACTCGTACAGGCGCTGCACACGGTTGACGGAGGGATCGCGGATCTCACCGCTGCTGAACTTCTTCAGCCAGTAGTAGGGGAGATGGGTCTCCTTATATATCTCGGGGAGGGGTACCCCGCTCTGCTTTAACAGGTCCAAGGTCCTGCTGTGCAGAGACCCCTTGACAGGAGTAGCTGCCATTTTCAATGATGCTCCATGGGTGGTTTATACGACCCTGCCATTATGGGGGATAGGGGATAGGATTTTCAACCCCGTATTGTAGGTTCAAAATACGGGTTGCTTGGCAGGACCACCGCTTTATAATGGGCGTACACCCACCACCGAAAGGAGTACAGGCATGACCGAAGAACAGATGAAATTGCTGGAGGAATGGCGACTGGCCAAGGCGGAGGCCGATTCCGTGAAGCCCATCGTCGCCAAGGAGCAGGAGCTGCGCAAGCAGGTCTTCGCCGCCTTCTACCCGGCCCCCAAAGAAGGGACCAACACTCTGGACCTGGCCGAGGGCTGGAAGCTGAAGGGCGTCTACAAGCTGGACCGCAAGATCGACGAAGCGGCCCTGCCGGCGGTCACCGAGCAGCTGCGGGAGATGGGGGTCAACGCCGACACCCTCGTCAAGTGGTCGCCGGATCTCAAGACCGCCACATACAAGGAGCTGACCGCCGAGCAGCGGGCAGTGTTCGACCAAGCCCTCACCGTCAAGCCGGGCTCCCCCACCATTGAGCTGGTGGCCCCGAAAGCCAAGGAGTAAATCATGCTGCGCGAAATCCTCGAAGCCGCCATGCAGCGGCAGAACGAGCAGGAGACCATCATGCGGGCGGTCGGGGCCACTGTGCTCAAGCAGGGCGGTCGTATCGAGATCCCGTTCGGGGACATGGACGCCGTCACCGGTGGCCTCGCCCTCGAGGTGGATGGGGACAAGAAAGTGGTTATACTACGGGTTCTGTCGGAGGAGGAGATGGCCAAAGAACAGGCCATGGCCGAGTCCGCGTTCCAGGAGAAACACTGAATGGCTCTCAAGTTCACCACGACCAACCAAGC
>CAZBOT010000140.1:0-3914 GCA_964493575.1 uncultured Candidatus Saccharibacteria bacterium
GATACCGTGCAGATATGAAATACGAAGATAAAAAAGATATTCGCGGTGCTGGCGGAGGCGGTGGCAAGGGCGGTGGCGGTGGCGACTTCCGTGCGCCGGTGGAAGCGCCGAACACGCTGCGTTCTCGACAATATGCCAAGGTGCTTGACCTCGTATCTGAGGGTGAGATTGAAGGGCTTGTGAATGGTGCGCGTTCCATCTTCCTTGATGACACGCCATTGCAGAACGATTCCGGCAGCTACAACTTCAAGGGCGTTTCGCTGGTCGAGCGGGTGGGAACGCAAGGGCAAAGTTACATCCCCGGCTTCGACGCGGTGGAATCGGAAAAATCCGTCGCCGTTGAAGTGACAAAAGCCCTGCCAGTCACAAGAAGCATCACCAACACGAACGCGACCGCAGCGCGGGTCACTATCGGCATCCCGCGCCTGACAGATCAGGACACGACCACTGGCGACTTGAACGGAACATCCGTCACCATCGCCATCGACGTGCAGAACAACGGCGGCGGTTATGTTGCACAGGCATTGCGGAAGATTTACCGCAGCAATGTGTTCTCGCTGACTTCCGGTGGAATCGCCAGAAACACATTGGCATCATCTCGGTACAGAATCGAGGTCAAGTGGACAGGCGAGCAGGTGCTTGCGCCTCAGACATGCTCTATCCAGCTGCAGTATCGCGCGGTCGGCGACAGCACATGGGTGGTGGCAGGATCGCATACTTTCAGCGGTGGCGCTTTCCCAAAAGCTGGATTTGGCGGCACCATGCCCGGCATATTAACCACTTCAACCACTGTAACCACTTCCGGCATAGCAAACACTACAACCACCTATCCATCTGGAAGTAAGACTTTCAACCTGACTCTGCCGGAAGATGAATACCAATTCCGTGTCGTAAAGACGAACGGCAGCAGGCAACGGTCGCAACAAGTTCTCGGAAACTGGGCTTATCAGCCTCCACTCACTGGAACCGCTTATGGCGGCACGGCAGCATTCGGCCTGCTCGAAGCCTACACGCCAGAATTTACAGATATTATCAGCGGCAAGACCACCTCGAAATACCAACGCGCCTATCGCATCGAATTGCCAAGCCCCGGGCCGTGGGATATTCGCGTTCGCAGAATCACGAACGACAGCACATCCAGCGCCATCGTCAACAATACGTGGTGGGATAGCTATACGGAGATCGTCGATGTCAAGCTGACATACCCGAACAGCGCGATCTATGCCCTTCAGATTGACGCGAAACAGTTCAACCAGATACCGACGCGCAGCTATGAGCTATATGGCATCAAGCTCAAGGTGCCGAGCAACTACGACCCGCTGACGCGCGAGTATACCGGAACATGGGATGGCACGTTCCAGACGGCCTGGTCTGACAACCCTGCGTGGGTGTTCTACGACATCATCACCAATGACCGCTACGGCCTTGGCGAACTGGTGCCGGAATCCATGCTGGACAAATGGGGGCTTTACACCATCGCGCAATACTGCGACACGATGGTGCCTGACGGCTTTGGCGGATTCGAGCCACGGTTCACCTGCAACCTCTACTTGCAAACCCGCGAAGCGGCAGCAAGCATCATCTCGGCGATGGCTTCGGTTTTCAGGGGTATTGCCTATTGGTCGGCAGGTGGCGTGCAGGTGGCACAGGATGCGCCGAAAGACGTGGAGCAGCTATTCACGCCCGCGAATGTCATCGACGGCATGTTCAGCTATTCCGGCAGCGCCAGCAAGACGCGCCACACTGTCGTTCTGGTGAGCTGGAACGACCCGCAGGACGGCTACCGGCAGAAGATTGAATATGTCGAGGATGCGGAAGGCATCGCGCGTTATGGCGTAGTGCAGACTGAGGTGCTGGCGGTCGGCTGCACATCGCGTGGTCAGGCGCACAGGTTCGGGCGCTCCATCATCTACACCGAATTGCAGGAACTGGAAGTCGTCAGCTTCAAGGCTGGCATGGATGCGGTCTATGTCGCCCCTGGCAGCATCATCTCGATTCAAGACCCTGCCCGTGCAGGTAAACGCTTCGGCGGGCGGCTGGTGTCCGGCGCGGTCGGCACTGTCACGATTGATTCGCCGGTGACGATAGAATCAGGCAAGACCTACGAACTCTCGTGCGCCTTGCCGGATGGCACAATCGAAACCGTCAGCGTCACCAACGCACCAGGCACGACCAGCACGCTCACCGTTTCGCCGGATTTCAGCGCAGCGCCTCAAGATTACGCCATCTGGGTATTGTCTGCATCTGACCTGATACCGGAGCAGTGGCGGGTTCTGTCTATCGCTGAGGACGAAGGCACGCAGCTTGAAATAAACGCCATGAGCTACCGGCCGGACAAGTATCTCGCCATCGAGCAGAACATGATTCTGGAGCCGCTGCCGACCAGTCTTGTGAACGCAGGTGAGCCGGACACGCCAGCCAACTTCACGGTGACGGAATCGCTCTATCTTGCAGCCGTTTCTGTCGTCGGCGTCAAGGCGACGGTCTCATGGAACTCGGTGGATGGCGTGAGTTTTTACGTGCTGACTTACGGCACGGAAACCGAGAATCAGACCACCATCACCACCGACACTACCTCGGTCGATATTCAGCCGATTCAAGAGGGGATCTATACGTTCTCGGTGCAGGCCGTGAACTCTCTCGGCCGCAGGTCGCAGGCGAATACGATGGAAGTGGAGATTTACGGCAAGACGATTCCACCTGCTGATGTCAGCAATTTTCAGCTTCTGGCACTCGCCGGATACGCATTCATCACATGGGCGCCAGCTTCCGATCTTGACGTTCTTGTCGGCGGCCACATGCGTATCCGTTATACGCCAGAACTGTCAGCGCCGGAATGGTCGAACGCAACCGACATCGGCCCGATGGTCGCGGGCAATGTCACAAATGCATCGTTGCCGCTATTGAACGGTAGCTATCTTGCAAAATGGATTGACAGCTCCGGGAATGAATCAGAGAACGCCGTTGCGATCAGCAGCAATGTCGCCAGCCTGATCACGCTTAATGTGGTCGAAACGGTCACGGAAAGCCCGGCATTCGCCGGCAGCAAAACGAACTGCGCTTATGACTTCGAGCGCGATGGCCTGAAATTGACGCCGACAAGCCTGATTTCAGAATGGCCGCTTCTCTCGGAAGTTGGCTATCTTTCTGCCGAAGGCGGCATCAATTCAACAGGGACATACGAATTCTCTGGTTCAGTTGACCTCGGCACAGTTCAGACATCAAGACTGACGGCTATGCTGGATGTGTTGAGTTATGACGCGAATGATTTGATAAGCCAGCGCGGATTTATCAGCGCGTGGCAAAGCATCAGCGGCAACAATATCACCGATGTCGGTGTTGATCTTTATGTCAGAACAACCAACGACGACCCGTCCGGCACGCCGACATGGAGCGCATGGCAGCCGTTCTTCGTTGGTGATTGGACAGCCCGCGCATTCCAGTTCAAGGCGGATTTGTGGAGCGACGACCCTACGCATAACGTTCTTGTGAAAGGTTTGCAGGTCACGGTGGATATGCCGGACAGGGACGAATACGGCGAGGATATTGCCAGCGGAGCCGGAATCTATCCAGTCACATATAGCCTGCCGTTCATGGCGCCTCCCGCATTGGCTATCACGGCTCAAGATATGCAGACAGGCGACTTTTATGAGATTACAGGTAAAGACGAAGCCGGGTTCAGCATCTTATTCAAGGATTCAGGCGGGAGTGCGATATCGCGCACTTTCGATTTTCATGCGAAGGGGTATTAAATGGCACAAAGCGATTATGTGATTTCAGACCAGGATGGCGCGAGCTTTCTGGTCGATATAAACGGGCATCTACAAGCGATTGCAACAATTAACTCCGGCGCAACCGCGCCAACGACGACCTATGCCTATCAGCTATGGGCCGACACCGCATCCGGCTTGCTG
>CAZBOT010000141.1:0-3890 GCA_964493575.1 uncultured Candidatus Saccharibacteria bacterium
AATCGCCTTCGACACCTCGCCTACCAGTTGAGGAGCAACCATGACTGACCTAGAGAAGCTGTACGAAGATTTAGTCAGTCTTGACGCAAAAGCCCGCGCCGCTGGCCGCATCGAGGGGCTGAAAGAGGCTATGCGGAATGTTTGCATCCTGTGCCGAGAAGGGAAAGTGATTAGCGATGACCATTTTCATCCCATGATTATGGCGGTTGGGCAGATACACTACGAACTTTGCCAAGCGTCTAGAATACATGCCATTGTTAGGGAGTTGGAAGGTAATAAGTGAAGCGAATTCTATTCTCTGGCATCCGCGCCCGCATCCAAGAGCTGAAGGAGACGAAATGATCAATTTGCGTCCGATAACCCGGCAAGAGTGGGAGGAATACGAATGGGTAGAAGTAACGACATGGGACGATGCAGCGGAGGGGGGGGGGCGGTTTACGTACGCGGGCTGAAAGAGGCGGGGGCACCACCGGATGATGGCTATGTGTATGACCGCGTGGCAGATACGAACAAACGAGCTTATGTCTGGGTGCCGCGCATGACTGCTGCAATCCCACTGGAAGAACGCGAGGAGAATGATGAGCAGGGATGAAATCAACCGTTTGTTGGCTGAGAAAGTGATGGGGTGGACTGAGGAGAGCGGGCGGCTACGCGTGGCAAACGGATGTGTTTATGCTGCTCCCTCTGGAGACTATAGTGATGATGTGTTTGACTATGGCGGCGATACGTTTATTTGGAATCCATACGACAACATCGCACAAGCAATGATGGTTGTGGATAAGGTTATCGCGATGGGGTATCACTTCGTCGTTTACTTTACGAAAGGCGAGGGGTGGAGTGCAACGTTTGAGAATGGCGATGGTATTTTTCATTGCTCCGGAGGAAACTCGGCGAGTATTGCCATTTGTTACTCAGCATTGAGAGTCGTAGAGAATGACTAGCGTGCCGCACTCCCGCGAAGCCGAGGAAGCCTTGATCGGCGCAATCCTCATCAATCCTGACGCGTACTATGACGCGTCTGAGATTGTGCGCGCGGATGACTTCTACATCCATCGTCTGCGTTTCGTATGGCAAGCCATCAGCGAATTGGCTAACGCCAAGATGGCGATTGACTTCGTTACCGTATCTGAGCAACTGGGTGATAAGTTGGGCGAGATTGGCGGCACAGCGTACTTGATGGAGCTAATCAACCAGCCGCCTAGCAGCATGAATTGGGCGAGTTATGCACGCGTGGTGGCCGACAAGTCTACGCGCCGCAAGTTGCTAGAGGCGGCCAACAAGATAGCTAAGAGCGCGTATTCTGAGGATGAGGATGCGCTGGAGAGCGTGTCTGCTGCGCGCGCGGCAGTAGAGGCGGTGGAGACCGCGCTGCCAACGCCGATTGACGGCGTGAAGCCATTGTCTGAACATATCAAAGTGTTTGCCGAAGAAATGGATGCCGAGGATGCTGGCTTGGTCATGCCAACGGGATTCCTTGGGCTTGACGCAATGACGGATGGCGGTTTCTGGCGCGAGCGTTCTTACCTCATCATGGGCGCGGCGAAGATGCGTAAAACCATCCTGCTGAGCGAGGCGGTGATTGGCATGGCCGAGAATGGCAAGCGCGGCCTGTTCTTCTCGCTGGAAATGCCGTATCGCGACTTTCTCATCCGCGCCATCAGCACGCGCGCCAGAATACCCGAAGACGCAATCCGCAACCGTGCCATGAGCGTAGAGCAGCGCACAGACTTCAACGAACAGTTGGAGCGCATGTATTCCCTGCCGATACACATGACCAGCGCGGGCAAGTGGAGTATTGACGCAATCCGCGCCGAAATCCACCGCCACAAAGAGGACTTGTCATTCGTAGCGATTGACTACCTGGGGCGCATTTCCGATAAGCCAGGGTTGCGCGAGGAACATCATAACCTAGAGTGGAAGGCGCGCGAAATCAAGGACATGGCGAAGGACTTTGGCGTAGCTGTGATCGCCATTCACACCTTGACGGGCAGCGGCACACTGCGCGCTCCGGCGGTGAGCTACGAGGTAGACCACGCCATGCGGCTTATCTCTGACAAGGAATTCAAGAACGCGCTGCCACCACTTGACCCGCGAAAGAACGATGTGAAGCAAAACGTGGTATGGTTGAGCGAAGACTTTGTGCGTTACGGCGCACCGCACAAGTCGCAGCCATTCGTGGCTGACCCTAATTATCCGACTGTGCGCGATATGGCTTATTTGTAGAGGAGAAAGAAAATGACCGAGAGAAAGGCGGTGAGTGATGGAAGTATGCCACCATTGCGGCGGCGAAGTGCGCGCCATGCGTATCGCTAATCGCAACGATAAGATACCTAGATTTTGTGCAAAGATTGAGTGCAGAAAAGAAAGGTATCGCTACTCGTACCAAGTGTGGGCTGAGGCCAAAAGAGCCAAAGAGCCGAACAAGAAGCGCGGAACGGGCATATGCGCCAAGTGTGGCGCGCCGATGATGAGGCGCAAACTGATGGCATGGTGCAATGAGTGTCGTGCAAATGCTGGGGCTGGATTGCGCGAAAGTGTCGTAGGCATAAGGCGCGACTGTGATCACTGTAAGTACAACGCCAACTGTACCGAGCGCGTCAAGATTGGCTTGTGGGTCGTGTGTGAGCGCATAGACGAGCGCGACATTGAAGCGGCGCAGCTATCGCCTCACTATGATAGAATGGTGGAGTTGATTGCGGAAGCGAGGGCGATGTGAAAGAATGTTTTGGTAATAAGATTGTTGAGTCTACTAGTGGCAAAACGGAGCTATCCCTTGAATGGTCTTTATCGCCAAACTCGTTTCAGCTGGGGGCCAGTTGTGGTTTCTACCGCTGGGATAGGTTTTGGCAACTAGAGGTATTTTGTATTGAGGTTGGCCCTCTCCATGTTGGAATGTGGGTGACGAGAAATGACCGATAAACCAGAAGCACTACAGAAGGCACTAGCCGACATCAGTAAGCGTTTTGGTGATGACGCGATTGTGTTTGGCTCTAACAAGAAAGCCTTTACGCGCGGCGCAATTTCTACTGGCAGCCTGTTGCTTGACCGCGCCATCGGCGTAGGTGGCTTCCCGCGCGGCAGACTAACTGAGCTGTGGGGCGAAGAATCCAGCGGCAAGACCACACTGTGTCTGTCTGGTATCGCCAACGCGCAAAAGATGGGATTAGTGGCCGCCATTATTGACACAGAGCACGCGGTAGATATGGACTATGCCGAGATGTTGGGCGTAGACCGTGCCGCCGTGATGGTGGCGCAGCCCGATAGTGGTGAGCAGGCGATGGAGATTGCCTACACGCTGGCGAAAGGTGGCGTTGGCTTCATCGTGATCGACAGTGCGCCTAACCTTGTGCCTGACGCGGTGCTAGAAGCCGACATGGGCAGAAGTCCGTTTGGGCAGACCGCGCGCCTTCTGTCTGCCACGTTGCCCAAGCTGAAGGGTGCCGTGCGAAAGGCAAATACCGCGTTGGTCATCACAAACCAGATACGCTCAGATATTGGTGGATGGTCGCCAACTGGCAAGCCGCCCACAAAGTCAGCGACTGGCTACGCGCTGAAATTTGCGGCTGACGTGCGTATCAAGACCGCGCGCCAGTACGAGAAAGAGAAGTCCCAGTTTCAGCAGCTTATCAAGGCGTTTGTGAACAAGAACAAGGTTGCGCCGCCGTTCCGCAAGGCCGAGTTTGCAATCAACTACGCGTCTGGCATTGACATTGTGCCAGAGCTGATTGAGGTTGGCTCGGCAGACGGTTTGATTGAGGTCAAGGGTGGTGGCAACTACTACTTTGGCGGCAAGCACTATCGCGGCAAAGACGCGTTTGTATCCGCGTTGCGAGAGAACGAGGAATTGCGAAAGGAGCTAGTGTCCCGTGTCCGCTAGCGTGCAACTGCAT
>CAZBOT010000142.1:0-3856 GCA_964493575.1 uncultured Candidatus Saccharibacteria bacterium
ACCGCCGCACCTCCCGGTCACTCACCGGCCGCCACCGCCCGGCCGACGCGTCCCAGCGCAGCGTGCCGCTGTACGCGCCGCGCCGCGTGACGGCGTCGACGACGGCCATGACGATGGCAACGATGGCGACGGTGAATGCGGCGCCGGCGATGGCGAGGAACGCGTCGCTCATGGCCCTGCTTCCTCCCCCTGCATCACCGTCGTGAGCATTTCGCGCCCGACCGACGTCTGCGCCCATGCCAGGATCGCCCACGCCAGTTCCCGCACGACGGTCTCGCGGTACCGCTCTGTGCTGCCGGGATACCACTGCACAAGGACGCGCTCGACAACGTCCGTCAACAGCTCGGCGCGGTCATCCACAGATCACCGCCTCAAGCGTCGCCGTCGCGGCCGCCCCGCGCCCGGCGTACCAGGCCGCCTCGGCATCGGCTACCATCGCGTGGACCCACGTGTCGAGGTCGGCCAGGCGGATGCGAAGGTCCCCGCCGGGCGTCCGGTGGACCGGGATCTGCACCGCGTCTCCGGTCAGGAGTGCGTACAGCGTCGTCGGGGCCAGCCCGGCGAGCTGCGCCGCGACGCGGATAGAGACGTATGCCCGCTCGCGCGGGTCGCCGATGTCGGCCCGCGACGTCCAGACCGGCACCGTGCGGTCGGATGCCATCGTCAGGTACCGCGGCAGCCACACGGCGGGAATGACCCGCATGCGCCGCGCCGGGTCGCGCGACGTCGACGGGAGCGTGACGCTCGGCAGCGCGCCCTGGCGCACCCACGACGCGAGCGCCGCCCGATTGACACCGAGCATCGCCGCCGCGTCGGCAATCGGGTACAGTCGCCGCGGCGCGACGTACTCGACGATGACGCCGCCCTCCGCCGTCCGCCGCATGACGGCGTAGGCGTCGACGGGCGGCATGTCCGTGGTGGGCTCGGCGATGTGTGCCATCTCACCCACCTCCCGTTTCGTCGCGCACGATGACGACGCGGAACGATGTCCCGGCCATCGCGCGCCAGAGGTCGAGCGCCGCTTCGACATCGGTGGCGGGGATGTCGAGCTGTAAACGCATCCCGTCGCCGCCGCCGTCCAGCCGAACGGCCGACTGGATCGGCGGGATGGACGCCCGAAACGTCATGAGCTGGTCGTTCACGCTGGCACCGCCTCTACCGCGCCTGCGGCCTCGGTCAGAACGTGGCGCGCGGTGTCGACCGCAATGCCGGCGGCGCCGCGGTCGGTCGCGGTCATTTTCCCGTGCGCCTTGGAGAGCGCTGCCGCGACGACGTCGACGTCTGCGACGGACTGGCAGAGGTTGTCGGCCGCATGCGCGATCGCCTTGGCCCACGCCGCCGACCGGGCGTGCGGATTGTCGGTGTAGCCGGCCTGGATCTGCCGGCACACGTCGGCGAGGTCCGCGACCGACGCCATCGCCTCGATGAGCGGCGTCGCGTGGAATGCCGCCGCCGGCGCCGGCTTGGGCTTCTCGGTCGCGCGCGCCGGGCGCCCGTTCGTCGCGGGCGTCGGCGGCGCGGTCTGCCGCGTGACCGGCGCGTCCGCGATTTCGTCGTCTTCGCCGAGGTCGCCGGCGAGCGTGCCGTACCCGCACAGGCCCAGCGCCCGCCCGATTGCGCCCGTCTCGGCGGCCTCAACCGGGTACTGCCCGACCGCGCCACGCCCGCCGGGACGCACGGCCTTGTGTGCCGTTGCCAGCACGCGGTCGTTGTCGTCCAGGACCGTGGCGCGCATGTAAACCGCGTCGCCGATGGAAACCGGCTCGGTCACGATCGACCATGCCGGATGATCGCGCCGCGCCCACACGACGCGCGCGGCGACGGGCAGGTAGTCGCGGCCCTGAAGTTGAATCATGTGTTCTGACGGATTCATTGCCCTTCCTCCTGTTCGATCCCGTACTCACTGGCGGCGGCCAACACCGCCGCCCGCGCTCGCCTCCACGCCTCACGCGGCACGATCACGTCGCCCGTGCCAGGGTCCAGGCGCGCGCCATCTGCCGCCCGGTCGGACTCGCGCACGATCACGGCGAGGTGTCGCCGCATGCGCGCGGCGTCGTCAAACGCAGCCATGGCGAGACTGCGGGCGTCGTCGATCGCCTGCGCGTTCACGGCTTCACCGTCAGCGCGCCGGCCACCGCCGTCTCGCGGCGATGCGGCGCCAGCCGGGCGGCGAGCGCCGGGTCGTCGGTACACAGCGTGTCGAGCGCGCGGGCGTCATACGTGACGCGCACCGACGGCGCCGCGACGTATGCCGACCCTGCATCCGTCCGCCACCGCGAGATGCCGGTGGCGTCGATCACCGCCATGATCACGGCGCGCGCCCGCTGCTCGCGCTCGCGCCACGGCGACGCCGCCTGCTCTGCCAGCGCCTTGCACGCCAGCACGAGGCCGGTGGCCAGCTCGACGTCCGCCGGGCTGTCGCCGTGGATGTCGGCCAGCGCCGCGTCGATGGCGGCGCCGGGGTCGGGGTCGGTGTCGATCTCGGGGGCGCCGGGGAAGGCGATGACGGCGGTCACCCTACACCGCCGATCTCGGCGTAGTCCGCCGCCATGCAGCCGTCGGCGTGGTCCGCGATGCAGTCGGCGCAGAGGCCGTAGGGGAGGCCCGCCGAAATTGCGTACACGGCCAGGCGTTCCGGGGTGTCCTCGGGGTAGAAGTCCGTGCCGCACTCCCGGCAGAGGCGATACGTCGGGAGCGGGCGACCCGACACGCCAGTCGCAGACGTCGCGGTTGGCGTGTGGGTTCCGACGGGGGTACGATTGTGCGTCATCACAGCTTTCTCCTGTGGTGGCCGGGACCGGGGGCGTTGGCGCGCCGCCCGGTCCACTTTTTTGTTTCTGGGGCTATTGTACCAAAGAGCGTAGGTAAAAAGCAAGTGCCAAATGTAAACAGAGTGTAAAATGCCCCGTCACGAAAGGCGCGGCGTGCCTCTCGTGTACGGCCTACGGATTGGACGCAAGGAGGCGATCGGCGTACAGGCGGCCGGCATCGGTGAGCCGGAGCGTGCGCGGCAGCCCGCGGTCCCATGTCACACGGTCGTCTGCCCTCAGAGAGCGGACATACTGCCAGACCGTTGTGAAGTGCCGGTCGGTGGCACCGGCCAGCTCGTGTAGTGTCGGCGCCGGCCGATGCTCTAGCTCGGCTCGCCTGAGAGCGACAATGATGGTCGCCCGTACCCGATCGCCCTCTGGCGTCCGTGGTCGGCCTGCCATTGCCGAACATTGTAGGGCAATCGAGGCGGGCGACGGCGCTTGCACGACACTCACGCCGCGTTGCATAATCGCACGGTGCCGCACACCGGCGGCAGAGAGGCAGGAGGGCAACGTGAAAAAGGTCACACGCGGGCTGCTCGCGCTCGGCGTCCTCGCCGTCGGCTGCATGGCCGTGCTGGCGTACATCGGGAGCGACAACGCGCCCGCCGGCACGGGCGGCGCGCCGGAGGTCACGGACGGACCCGCGGCTACCGAGGCGCCGGCGGCCACCGTCGAGCCGACCGCCGCGCCCGTCACTGACGTGGATCTCCAGGCCGCGGCCGATCGACTCGTGACGTCGCTCGACGAAGTGGACGCCGCCGCCGGCATCGACCTCTTCCTCGGTGCTTCCGTCCGCATGGCCACAGCTCGGACGCCCGTATGCACCGTGACGCTCTCTGATCTGTGGTATGCCGCGCCGCGATTCCAGCATGAACGCCTGCTCGATTCCGTCGCCGGTGCGTGCGTGATGGCGACGGCGCAGATCCGCGCCGAGGGCGACTACCCCGAGACGCGCCTCGTCGACACCGCTGAAAAGGAGCTCGCCGCGCGGTCGATCCTCGGCTTCGACAGCTACGCCGACGACTGAGCCCGCCGCCCGATAG
>CAZBOT010000143.1:0-1829 GCA_964493575.1 uncultured Candidatus Saccharibacteria bacterium
GTCGCCAAAGGTATCGAATGTCAGCCGGGTGACACGTTCCAGTGGGTTGTTGACCACGGCGACGAATCAGCTCAGGATTTGGCTTGGGCGTACACGTCGATCGAACTGGTCGACCGGACCACCCCACAGGTGGCCTCACCGTCGACCGTTGATGTGGCTTACGCCACATACGAGAACAACGATGCGGACCTGGCTGAACCGCACGAAGTGCCTCTTCCTTCTCACGAAGCCGGCGACCTGTTGTGCATGGTGATCCACTCCGATTCCGGTGTGTCGACGATCAACACTCCTACGGGGTGGACGCAGCTCGGTTTGTCGACTGGGAGCAACGGGCGGGCTGGCTGGTTCTACAAAGTGTCGGCAGGTACAGAAGGGTCGTCTGTTGATGTGACCACCGACGCTTCCGAGGGGTTCCGTGGTTTGGTGGCGATCACTTGGCGGGTCCGGTCGTCGGTCGACTATTCGTCGGAGGGGCCAGCGTTCGACGATGTGAACGGTTCGCTGACCGTCCCTTCGGTTGCTGCGAACCACGGCAACGCCCGGTACCTCTCGTTTGTGGCGGTCGGGTCGAAGAGGACGTATGACTGGTCCGGGCCCGACGGATACACCCCGATCGTGGAGGAACGGGCGTTAGGTGAGTTGAGCGGGAACGTGGAGATCGTCTGCTATTTGGCGTCGGCGGAGGTTGTGACCAGCGGCACCGTGACACCAGGGACCATCGCGTTCGGAGGGCAGACGGGCGGCGGCGGCGGCGTGGAGTACCGCCCCGGTCACGTGCTTGTGAAGGTGGGTGACTCCTGATGGGTTGGAACTACAACGAGACCGCGTTCCATTCGGTGGTGGACGGCGAGATCGAAGCCCTCACCGAGAAGTCCACGCCTGTCGACGCTGACCTGGTTCTCATCGAGGACTCCGAAGATGACCATGCGAAGAAGAAGGTTCAGATCAGCAACCTGGGTGGGGGTGCTTCGGAACTCGACGACCTTTCCGATGTTGATCTGACAACACCTCCGACTGACGGGCAGGTGTTGAAGTACGACAACTCGTCGGATTCGTGGATCGCGGCGGACGACGAGGTCGGTTCGGGGTCGCTGCCTACCGCATCAGCTAAAGGCGATATCGCCGTGTACGACGGCGACTCGTGGGAGATTCTGACGGTCGGCACGAACGACCATGTCCTCACCGCCGACTCCGCTCAATCGTTGGGGGTGAAGTGGGCGGCAGCCTCGGGTGGTGGAGGGGGTGGGGCGTCTGATTTCTGGAGGGCTGGTACCGAAGGCGACTACGACGACTACTTCGACGAGGACAATGAATCCGACTGGACCGCCGTCACCATTTCCGGGTCGACATCGTGGGGGTATCGACACGCGAGCAGGCTCGGGTCGAACCGTGGCGTCCACGCCGTAGCCACTTCTATCACATCCAACGATGTGAACGCCTACCTGAAGGATCTGTCGGGGATCACCACCGGCGACTACATTCAGACCGCGTTGACCCCGCACCGCACCTACTCGTCGGGTGCGATCCTCGGCGTCGGACTCATCCTCACAGACGGCGCTACGTCGTCGTCGAACGTGGCGGGCTTGTTCTTCGGTTCAGACGGCAACGCGTCCGGCCTCATGTACCGGGTGAGTGGCACCCTCACCAACGCGTCTGGTGTTTCCAGCTTCCTGAACCAGCAGTCAGTCGGCCGGCCGATCCACGTTCGGGTCGTCTACCAGGCCGCCAACACTTTTCGCACCTACATTTCGTGGAACGGGGAGGACTGGCTGCAAACCCCGGCTGACATTTCTCGGACGATGACCCCAACTCACGGCGGGTTCGCCATC
>CAZBOT010000143.1:1929-3812 GCA_964493575.1 uncultured Candidatus Saccharibacteria bacterium
TGGTCGGTGCCCCACTGGAAACCGTGAGACTCGAATAGCGAATCGTCGAACACTCCCCGCATGTATAGGCCGGTGACGGGAAACAGGAGTTGCTGAGTTGATGCGGCTACGACCCGAAACGCCGGGACCACACCAGCGAGGATCACCAGGGAGAGACCGGCCCACATCATGGCTACCCGCCTGAACGTGGGAGATGATGGTGCGGGCGGTGCCCGCCAGTTGTAGACGGCCGAAGGTAGCAGGAGGGCGATCATCGCCCCTGAGAAGATGTGGAACGGGTAGAACATCGAGATCGCCAAGTGGAATGCGATACCCGCCCAGGCGAGTGTCCGCCGGAACCGCCGCACCGTGTACATCGGCAGCCAAAGAACTTCGAACACGATCACCGCGTAGCCAGCGAGGAGCATGACCGGTTCTACGTCGAGGAACGGGATTCGGCCATGAATCGCATGGGGGATCGACGCGGGAGCCCACACTCCCAAGCCGGCCTGCCACATCGGGGAGAGGGCTTTGCGGACCCCCGAATCGAGGTACACCAAGCCGACAACAACTCCGGTCAGGAGTACAGCGTTGCCGGGGATGTCACTCGGCCGGCGGTTCACGGGCAGTAGAGCAACCAGCCAAGCACCCATGATGAGCACAGTGTCCTGGGTGTGGAATCCTGGGACCACCGCCGCCACAACGATCTGACTCACCACCAATACGAACCCGGCAGGCTTCCAGCCGAACATGCAGGCGAGAGTCACCGACGCGGGGAGCAGCAGGTACCACGAGTTCAGCGGCCACAACGACCCCACGGCTAGTTCGGTTAGATCCCAGAGGACAAGTGTGCAGAAGGCAACCCGGAACACCGCCAGTCCGAGGGCCGCGGAATGGTGTTCGGATTGGCGGATCTGAGGCCGTTCTTTAATTGCTGTCCGGCTCACCGTCCCAAACCTTATCGGCTGATCTGCCGTCGTCTGTATAGGCCACGGGGGAGGATCGTATGAACACTCAGGAAGCCCGCAACGCGTACCCGGAGCTGGTCGTCGGCGGGGTTGACGCGAACTGGAACGTGTTATCGGCGCGGCCCCGCTGCGACTGGTCTACCTGCGCTCTCGTCGCTTTCAACGCCGGCCCACCGAACTATCCGACCAAATCCAGGGTGAAACTCCGAGTCCATCCGGCCACGGAGGAAGCCTTCACCGCCCTCTCCACAGTTTTCTCCCACCACGGCTACCTGTTCGGCGAGTCAGCCGGCGGCACCGTGTCCTGCCGGAAGATCACCGGCGGGACGAAAACCAGCCCCCACACCCACGGAATCGCCTTAGACATCAACCCGTCGAAGAACCCTTACGGCTCGTCGAAGCCCGACGAACTCGACGAACCGCAGTGGCGTCAACTGATCGCCGATGTGAAAGCGATCCGCACTGTCGACGGCCACCGGGTGTTCAAGTGGGGTGGCGACTGGTCCAACGACGACGACATGCACTTCGAACCCACTCAATGCACCCGGCCACAACTTGAGCGGGGAATCGACTGGTCGACAGTCACCGGAGCAACCCAACTACCAGAGGAGGAAGAGATGACGTTGAAGCAAGGCGACCGTGGCAACGCTGTGTCCCGGTTCCAACAGGCTCTTGCCGCCACCGGAGCGAACATTGTGGCGGACGGCATCTTCGGACCCGCCACAGAAGCCGCTGTGCGAACGTACCAGGGGCATGCGAACCTGCCGCAAACCGGCCAGATCGACGGCATCACCGGCGCACTCCTCCTCGAATGGGTGGCCGACCGGGTCGGCGCTCCCACCCAGCTCACACCTGAGCAGATCCAGACCATTCAGAACGGAGCGGTTGCTGCGGTCGGAAAGAAACTGGTGGGTTGATGCCTACGTGGGGGTGGCT
>CAZBOT010000144.1:0-3804 GCA_964493575.1 uncultured Candidatus Saccharibacteria bacterium
GGGACATCAAGCGCGAGGTGTTCGAGCACATGGGCGTGTCCGTATCGCGTACCGAACGTGAATATGATCCGTTCGCGAACATCTAGGCCGGAGGGGTGGACAATGGGTAGCGTATTCAAGTCGATCGGCAAGGTGCTGGGCTTCAGCGCGCCGAAGGCTCCGCAAATCGTCATGCCGAAAGCGCCGCCGGCCCAGCAACAGGCACGCTCGGCGGACTACAACAGCGCGATGCGCCGCAACCAGAAGAACGCGATGGGTTCGACCACGCTCACTTCGCCGGGCGGGGCTGACCCGACGGCCGGCGCCCTCGGTCGAAACGTGCTGCTGGGTTCCTGATGCAACTCGACCAGAAACTGATCGACCAGATGACGGCGCGCCTGGGCGCGCTGGAAACGGAACGCTCTACCTGGATCGAGCAATTCCGTGATCTGTCGCGCCACTTCGCACCGCGCTATGGCCGGTTTCTGGAGACGGATCGCAACCAAGGGCGCAAGGTGCATCAGTACATCAACGACGCGACACCGGCCGTCGCCGCGCGCACGCTCGCCGCGGGGTTCCAAGGCGGCAGCACCTCGCCCGCCCGTCCGTGGTTCAAGCTGGGCCTGGCCGACACCGATCTCGCCGACTACCACCCCGTGAAGCAGTGGCTTGCCGGCGTCACGCGGCTGATGTTGGCGATCCTCTCGAAGAGTGGCGCGTACAGCGCATTCCAGCAAGACTATCTCGAAACCGGTGTGTTCGGCACGACGGCCGGGATCATCATCCCGGACTTCGACAGTTTTGCCCGCTTCCACCACCTCACCATCGGCGAGTACTCGATCGGCGTCGGCCCGAACGGAAAGCCCGACGTGCTTTACCGCAAGTGGGACATGACGATCGCGAACATCGTCAAGACCTTCGGCGTCGAGAACGTGAGCATGTCGGTGAAGAACCTGTGGGACACCGGCAAGGGACATGACCAGTGGCGCACCGTGGTGCATGTGATCGAGCCGCGCGAGGACCGCGACGCGGGCAAGAGTGACGCACGCAACATGGCCTTCCGCAGCACGTATTTCGAATACGGCTGTGAAAAGGGCAAGGTGCTGCGCGACTCAGGCTTCAAGCGTTTCCCCGGCTACGTCGCGCGCTGGGACAAGGCGGGCGGCGACATCTACGGCAACAGCCCGGCGATGCTGGCCCTGGGCGACGCGAAGCAACTGCAGTTCTACGCCAAGCGCCGCGGCCAGGTGATCGACTACCGGACGAAGCCGCCGCTGGCGATCCCCGCGCGCATGAAGAACGACACGCTGGACCTGCTCCCAGGCGGCAAGAACTACGTGAACATGCAGAAGGGCGAAGAGATTCGTTCGGCCTTCAACGTCGATCTCGGCCTGCCTGAACTCCTCGGCGACATCCAGGACTTGCGCGAGCGCATCCGCGAGACGATGTTCACCGACCTGTTCCTGATGCTGGCGAACATCGACCACACCGGCATGACGGCGACGGAGATCGCGCTGCGCCAGGAGGAAAAGCTGCTCATGCTCGGGCCTGTGGCCGAGAACCTGCAGCAGGAGAAGGACAGCCAGGTAATCGACCTGCTCTTCGATCTGATCGAAGAGGCGGGCTTCTTCAAGCCGGGCGGGCAACTTGAGATTCCGAAGGAACTGCAGCGCGAGGGCCAGAAGCTGGAAGTCGAGTTCATCGGCGTGCTGGCGCAGGCGCAGCGCGCAGTCGCGTCCAGCGCGATGAACCGCGGTCTGGAATTCCTCGGCGCCGCTGCCGCACTGAAACCGGACGTGGTGGACAAGGTCAACCTGGACGAGGCCGTGGATCGCGTGTTCGACGGCCTGGGCATCGACCCGGCCATCGTCGTACCGGACGAGGACGTGGCGGCTCTGCGCGATCAGCGGCAGCAGCAGCAGCAGCAGATGCAGGACGCCGCTGTCGCAGCGGAAGGCGCTAAGGCCGTGGGTGCGGTGTCGAAAGCCACGGGCGCCACCCTTGACGACATGATTTCTCAATTCAGCGGCTACGGATTGCCGCAAGGGAGTGTGTGAAATGCCCAGAATCGTACGAGACATTCAACTGCTGGTGAACGACGACGACGATCACCTGTACGGCTACCGGCTGTCGGACGGGACGGAAGTGCGGATCGGCAGTTCGCAGCCGGAAAACGCCGCTGCGGTGGTGGGGGCGGCAGTGACGCGTATCAATGTCGGCGGATCGTCCGACGAATTCATTGTGGAGGTCTGAAAAATGAGCACTGCACTTCTCATCGCGGACAGCGGCGTGTCGCTCACCCGCACTCCCGTAGATCCCGAAATCAGCGGCGTGCCGTCAGCCGGTGTGATATTCACCGCGCTGTCCGGCCAGACGCTGCACTACGCACGGCTGGCGATCTCTCCCGGTGACGACATCGAGGCCAGTGCGTCGCTGGGTTCTGGACTGTCCTGCATTCGTGCGTTGCCGGCTGTGCCGGATGGCCGCAGTTCGCAGGCAGCAATGAGCGACGTGTATGTGTGCGCCGTGAGCGATAAGAGCAACCCGCAGGGTGGCGTGGTAGCGAATACCGCTTTCACCTTCAGCGGCATCACGTTTTCGTCGTCGTCCGGCCTGCTCGGCACCTGCACGGGCGCGGTGCTTCCGGGAACTGGCTCTGCTGTGCGGGTAACAGGTGGCACGCTGCCTACCGGCCTGACGGCTGGCGTCACCTACTACCTGATCCGCGTGTCCGACACGACCTGCCGCTTTGCCGCGACCTACGCGAACGCACTAGCTGGCACCGCCATCGCATACACAGATGCCGGCAGCGGAACGCGTGTGATGACCGAGCGGCTGAACGAAACGGCGCTTGCTGGCATGACGCGGTTCGAGTTCGCCGACGACGTGCGCATCATCGAGTTTGACGCGCAGACGCGCAGCAGCGCGGCATATCTTGACTTTTTCCTGAAGGGGTTCCGCCATGCGTAATCGTGTCTCAAGCGGAATCGACAACCGCAGCGTCATCACCCGCACGCTGGCGTCTGACCTTCAGTTCCTGTACCTGCCGATGCACGCACAAGGGTCATCCGCTGCGGCTACCGCAATCTACAGCAACGTTGACGGTATGCCCGATGAGGCGACGGTCGCTGGCACCACGACGAACACCTGGGCCAAGGCCGGCCGCATGACGTTCTCCGGTGACAACTACATCGAGCTGATGAAAAACGACTCGCGCCGCCTGACGTGGCTCGCTCCGGCAAACGGAAAACATGTCATCGTCGGCTATCACTGGTACGAGCAGGCGAATCCGTCCGGTGTTTCCGAGGTGCATTGGTCGGACACGCTGTCCAGCAGCGCAGGCGGGTTCGGCGCCCGTCGAAACATGTCGGATGGCGCGCTGAGCATGCGCTGGCGTGCGTATGGCGGTTCGGACGCAACGAATTCGTTCAAAGACGTGGTGGCCGCGGTTCCGGTTCAGGCGACCGCTGAGGCGGTGACGCTGCAGCACTGGAATTTCCGCGATTCACCGACCAGTACGCTCTACATCAACGGCGCCGTGCAGGATTCTGACGCGGTAGCCGGATCGCTGGCACTGCTGAACGTCACACACGCGCTGACCATCGGGGCATCCTCGTCGAACAACACTCCGACCGCGTTCGCAGGCGCGGGCAGCAGCGGCGCGACCATGAGCGACTTTTTCATCATCGTGACAGATGCTGACATCGCGGCGGATGTCGCAACGCTGGCAGCGCAGCAGCACTATTACCGCAAGCGCTTGCCTGCAATGCTGCTGGACTGGACCTGATGAGCACCACGTTCTACCGCGTAGGTGCGAGACAGGAC
>CAZBOT010000145.1:0-3788 GCA_964493575.1 uncultured Candidatus Saccharibacteria bacterium
GCTGGCGCAAGTTCAACCGGGCCAGGACGCCGAACCGGCGAGGGCAACGTCGGCGCCGTTGACCGGCTGAGCCGGTCGGCGCACACTGAGGCCGCGCCGAGGTTTCGGCGCACGGGCTTGGCGGCCCGGACGATAGGCGGGCGACCGCCGCAATGGCGGTTTTTTCATGCCCGCTCGCTGTGCACCGCTATGGGCGGGCCGGCGGGAGTCCCGCAAGGGGCTGCCAGTCCTATCGCTGGTCCGCCAACCCGTCGGTTCCGCCCCCCATGCAAGGAGCATGACGACATGAGCAATGCGTATTCACTGAGCCCCGAGCAGACACTGGCGCTGGTTCAGGTAATCGCCGACACGTCCGAGACGATCAACCAGCTGCATTTCAGCGCACCGACGGATGACCCCGAGGTCGCGTATGCGGTGCTAGCGACGACGCGTGACGCCGTGCTCAAGATCGGATGGATCGCGGACATGCTGGCCCGTTCGATGGGCGGGCATCAAGTGGTTGGCGACGCTAAGAGCTGGTTCCTCCCGACGGCCTTTCTTCGATCGACCATGCCGGGCATGGAAGAAGTTGACGAGGCGACGTGCCATGAATGAACAAGCCGACACGATCGAGTATGACCGGCAGCGAATCTGCTGCGAGGCGACCTATGAGATCGCCGAACTGTGCGCGCTGATCGTCCAGAGCGCGCCGGAGGACCAGCCGAGCCTGCGTGGGCTGGCGCTAAGAATCCACCACCTGAACGGCGTGCTGATGGAGCTGCTCAACCCCGAGTCGCCACCGACGCGGGAAATGCACGACCTGGTGTACGCGGTGTTCCCGACTTAGACCCGCCCCAGCGCCGCACTCGAGCCGCCTACGGGCGGCTTTTTCGTGCCTGGCCGATACGGTAGCGAAAACGATGGTCGAATTGATGGACGACTTCGCCGAATCGGCCGGAAAGCCGCGCCAGTGCTAGCGATTGCGCGGACACCGCTTCCGCCGCCACGCCACTTTCCCTGCCTTTCGATTCAACGACTTACGTTGAATCATTTCAAGAAAATCAAGTACTTGTCGCGGATAGCTTGTAAAAGCCTGTCAAGCGGCGTACAGTCCCATCGAGAAATCTTTGATGGACTGAATGATGGAACGAAAACCAGTGTCCGCCATCGACGAACGCAAACCGCTGTCCGCTGTCGACGTGCGGACCAAGCCGCCGGGGCTGCATCAAGACCGCGAGGTCAGGGGGCTGTACCTGCGAGTGACCGACGCGGACGCGCGCGGGTTCCTGCTGCGCTACATGCTCGACGGCCGGCGCCGGGACATGTGGCTCGGCTCGACCCGCGAGACGACATTGGCGAAGGCCAGGGACGACGCGAGGGCAGCGCGCGAGCTGATCCGCAGGAAGATCGACCCGCTTGCGGTGCGGCACCGGGAGCAGGCAGAGAACCGCCGGTTGACCGGGCTGGCCGTCTGGACGTTCAGGAAGGCCGCCGAGGAAGTGCATGACACCTTGCGGCCGGGCTGGCGCAACACCAAGCACGGCGACCAGTGGATCAACACCCTGACGAGCTACGCCTTTCCGAAGATCGGCGATCGGCCGGTCGGCGAAGTCGTCGTCGCTGACGTGCTCGAAGTCCTCCGGCCGATCTGGACCAAGAAACCCGAGACGGCCCGGCGCGTGCGGCAGCGGCTGGATGCTGTGATGCGGTGGGCGGTGGCGCACGGCTACGCGCCGACCAATCCGGTCGACCCGGCTGTCGAGCTGCTGCCCAAGATGAAACGCACCGGCGACCACCACGCCGCGATGCCGCACAGTGAAGTCGGCACGCTGGTCTCGGAGCTGCTGAAGGCCGATCCGGTGCCCGGCAATCTGGCGCTCGCGTTCACCATCCTGACGGCCGCCAGGTCGGGCGAGGTCCGCCACGCGACATGGGCTGAGATTGACGAGGCGGGAAAGACCTGGACGGTTCCGGGCAGCCGCACCAAGTCCGGCCGAGAACATCGTGTTCCGCTGTCCGGTCGCGCGCTCGAAGTCCTGTCGCTGGCCCGCGAGCACTTCGACACCGAGGGACCGATTTTCCCCGGTCGGAAGGGCACTGCACTGTCGGATATGTCGATCGCGGCGGTGCTCAAGCGCCGGTCCCTGCCCTACACAGTGCACGGCTTCCGAAGTTCGTTCCGCGACTGGTGCGCCGAGAACGGCGTGTCGCGCGAACTCGCCGAGCGGGCGCTCGCGCACGTCGTCAAAGACCCAACCGAGGCCGCATACCACCGCACCGATCAGCTGGAGCAGCGACGACCGCTGATGCAGGCATGGGCCGACTACCTGCAGGGCGAGCGGGCCGACAACGTGGTGAATCTTCGGGGGGCTGCGTGATGGCGGACGACCATACTGGCTGGGACGAGTTTCGCGCGCACGTTGCCGCACGCGCTCTTTCTCCCGATCTTGAATTCATTCGCCGCCACGGCGACGGGATGGGGCACTTGCTTCGCGTCGGTAATGAAGTGGAGAGCACCGGAACGCCTGCCACGCTTGAAGCAATGCGAGCGCATGGCGGAATCACGTCTCGGGAGTTCGCATTCCTGAAGATTGCGGACGTGCTCGGCAGCGCGCGCTTTGTCCCGGAGGTGGAAGGGAATCCTGACGTAGCGGAACTATGCGCGTCGCTTCGTCTGTGCTTGCTGTATATCCACCGGACGCCGGAAGACGCACGTGATGCGTTTCGGGATCTCTTCTGTGGCGCAAACTCATCAATCGTCAACCGGGAGCGTGCCAGAGGCCGCCACGCATCGAAGAAAGCCGTTCTGGCCGAGTGCTGGGAGCACTTCAAGAAGTCGAAGTACGCGAGCCTGGCAGAGGGCGCGCGGGCCTGCGCGAACCACTTCAAGAGACCTGGGGCGCCGACGGAGCGAGCATTCCTCGACCACTTCCGCGCGCAGGCGGCGGCCGAGGGCTTGACGTTCAAACCCGGCAGGAAGTCGGCGACGAAGCCGAAAGAGAACCCCGCGTAAATCATCGTCTGCGGGCACCCGACGAATACCGCGAAAAATAATCATCGCCTGCGCGCACCCGATGAAAAGTGCGACACGGATTGCTGTGCAGGGCATTCTTCGTCGGATATATAGGAATCGCTTTCCGTAAAACCGGGGCGATTGCATAGCAGCCACGCATCGCCCCATTTGGAGCGATGCCGATGGTTCCGGTGAATCCTTTTGAGGCGCTGCCCGACGTGGGTGGCACTCGCATTCGCGTCGTCGCGCGCATGTGCGGCGTGACGCCCGCCACCTACTACAACTGGGTCAAGCTTGGGCTGATGCCGGCGCCGGTGAAGATCGGGCCGAATAGCTCGATCGTGCCGAACAAGGCATTGAAAGAAGCGGGCGCGCGCCGGGCGAAGGAGTCGGCGTGACCGCGCCGCACCCGTTCACGCAAGACGAGTTGGCCGCCGGCCGCAGTCAGGCCGAAGCGCTCCTCGAGCGCCTGGCCGCCGGGCCCGTGGAGGCCGACGCGCTCGCGCAGGCGATCGAGCTCGCGCGTCACGGCTCTACCGCCAGGCTGCGCGGCTTCGCGGCGCGGCTGCAGGAAGTCCTGAGGGGTGCCGGCCATGCGACCGAGTGAGAGAGGCGCGGGCCGGCCGCTGGGGGGCGACCGGGAATCCGCAGAGGAAGGTCAACGCGCTCCCATGATCGCCGACGGCGACGCCGATCGCAAACAACGTCGCGGGCGTGGCAAGGCGCAGGCCACCCTGGAGTTAATCGAGGCCTGCCAAGAAATACTCGCCGAGATTCAGCCGGCCAGCGTTCGCGC
>CAZBOT010000146.1:0-3666 GCA_964493575.1 uncultured Candidatus Saccharibacteria bacterium
CCCCGTCCACGCCCGGAGCTGGTCATACAGCCGCCGCGCGATCTCGGCCGTCGCGGCCGCCCACACGATCCACGCGCCGACATACGCGGCCGGGTCGCCCGCCCACTCCGGCAGCGTGACCGGCCCCAGCACGACCAGCGCGCCGGTCAGCACCACGGCGACAGCGTACACGACCAGCGACGGGTCCAGGCCGAGCCCGTCGCTCGCCCTGCGGACCAGCGCCGTGATCAGCGACGTCGCGCCCGGCACGGCGAACACCGCCGCGAGGAACGCGACCAACGTATCGTAGTCCATCGTTCATCCTCCTATCCTGGGCAGGATCGCCCCCGTGCGCTGTCGAGGCCCGGCTAGCCCCTGCCCAGGTGGCACCACCTCGACAGCGCACGGGGACGCGCCTACAGTCTGGCGCGCCGCACCCTCCCATTCTCCCACCAGTACAGCCACGCGCCGCCGATGTGCGACTCGCCGCGCGCGTATGTGACGCCGCCAAGCGTCGCTTCGTTCGTGGTTGGCCATGCCCCATCGGCGAGCATCGTCCGCTGAATCGCCGACCCGCCGTTGAGGCGCACGCCCGCCCGCGCGTGTTCGGCCCGCGCCGCCGCCTTTAGCGCCTCCACGTCCACGCCCGGCGCCGGTGCCGGCGCGCCACCGAGCAGTGACAGCACGCGGGCGCGCAGCACGCCCATGTCGACGCCGACCGGGTCCGACCGCCGTCCGGGGTCGATCTCCCGGTGCCCGACGATGCGCGCGGTGTCCGTGATCCCCAGCCGCCTGCACGCCTCGGTGATGCGGCGCGCCGCGACGTCGACCAGATCGGGGGCGCACGGCTGGCCGTGGATCTGGAAAATCTCGATGCCCCACGAGACGCGATTAACCGCGGCGCCGGTCGTGCCGTCGCCGAGCGTCGCGTTGCCGGCATGATGGGCGGCCGCGCCGTCGCCGACCATGATGTACACGCGGCCGGGCGTGACGAGCTCGTGGACGCTGACCAGCCGGTCGTTCTGTGCCAGGTAGGCGGCCGTGCCCTCCGGCGTCCCGCCGACGGGCGTGTCGGTCGAATGGACCACGATCCACGACGCGCGCTCGCCAGCACGGCTCGAATAGTGCGCCGACGGGCGCGAGACGATGGACGGCGCGCCGGGCGCGGGCGCGGGGATCGGCGCCGGCGTCTCCCCGATGAGGCCGCGCATGGCGGCGGTCACGCGTTCCAGCATGGCGGGCTCCTGTGAGAGGTCGAACGAATTCCACGTCGGGTCGGCGGTCGCCCACCCGAAATCGACCGCGCCGATCACATACGGATCGCGCGAGATCTGCCGACAGTACCATGCCCACTGGTCGGCGTAGTCGCCGACGTGCGGCGGGTGCTGATTCTTGAAGTCGCGCCAGCCCTTGCCCTGGTTGCCCGGCCGCGGCTGGATGTCGTCGATGAGCGCCTCTGTGATGAGGATGTCCGGGGTGGTCGCCAGTCCGAGCCGCCGCCATTCGGCGACCGCGCGCCGGTAGCGCAGACACCACCAGCCGAGGTAGTACGTGCCGGGATCGTCGCACGCATCATCCGTGACGGGCGCCCCGTCGTTCCATTGATTGCGGCCGACGCCCCATTTGGCGCCGATGGGGCCGCCACCGTATTCGTGCAACGCGACGGCGTGGCCGCGTGCCGCGGCATGCCGGAGCGCCGGCAGGAAGTGCTTCCACGCCTCCACCTCCGGCTGCCCGGTCGAGAAGCAGCCGATCGCCGCCTTCTTGCCGATCGCTTCGAGCCCGCGCATGAACTCGATCGACAGCTCGGCGTAGCGCGCCATGTCGTTGCCGCTCTGCCAGTCCTCGTTGTGGAGTTCCCAATAGTCGACGTGCGGGTTGCGCCGTGCGGTGTCGATGACCTCCCGCACCTGTCGCCCACCGCCGGCGCCCAGCTCCTGCTGCTGGAAATAGACGCGCCCGACGACACGCGTCCCGCGCTCGTGGCAATACACGGCGAGGTCGGCCGGAAACGCGTCCAGGAATTTGACGAACTGCGGGCGTGCGGCGTCGACGTACCGGCGCAGCTCGGCGTCGCGCTTGCCCGTGTGGCGATGCGGTCCCATCCTGATCATGTGCTGCCTCCGGTAACCCCTCGGTACGGCCCCGGCCATTCCGGGGATTCTGCGATGCCGCCGTCGTCGTCATCCTCGTCGCCGCCGCCCGCGTCCGGCCACGTCACGGTGACCGTGACGCCCGCGGCGACCATCGCGCGGATGACCTCGGTGTAGACCGTCTGCCACCCGCACAGCCACAGCGCCAGCCGCGCGATGCGTTGCCCTAGCACCTCGATCATCGGTCGACGTCTCCAATCGCCACGCGCACGCGGCCGGACGCCTCGGACCAGTAGAATCGCGCCCACCATCCTCCGCGCGGCTTCGCGGGCTTGCCGGTCTCGACGTGCCAGCCCTCGCCGGCGCCGGCGTCGTCGAGGTACGCGCCGCAGCAGACGTGCGGGACGTCGCGCGTCACGCGGCGCCCGTCGTCATCGACGGTCTCGACGGTCATGTACCTGAGCCATCGCTCATGCACGTGGCCCGTCACCCACAGGTCGTACTCCCCGGCCGCGATCGCCCGCTGAGCGCCGATCACGCCGCCCGTCACCGGGCCGCCGCCGCCGTGCCCATGGTGGTAGGCCACCCGCATCCGCTGCGCCCGACCGTCCGGGAACGCAAAGTCAACGTTCAGCGTGCCGCGGTAGGCGCCGAGCATGATCCCCGTGTCCGCCGCTCGGTTGACCTCCCGCACCATGCGCCGGAGGATGTCGGTTTCGTGAACGGCCCGGTGCTTGGTCTCGTGGTTGCCGTAGGTCACGAGCCAGTAGTGCGAGGCGTAGCGGCCGTAGAACGCCGCCGCGTCGTCGACGATGGCATCGGTGTAGTGCGGGCCGACGTACTCCGGCCGGAGCCCGGCCTTCCCGTGCCGGCGGTCCAGCCGGCCTTGCATCGCGTCGAACAGATCGCCGACGGCCAGGATGCCGGCGCCGCGCTCGGCGGCCTGGTCATGCTCGCGCGCCAGCAGATCCCGGTCGCACGCGACGCTGTCGAAATGGTGGTCGCTGGTGAGCAGCACCCAGCGTTCCCACCCGGCGCGCGCCTCGGCCGGCACGACGACGCGGTGCGTCATGGCCGATAGCTGGACCAGCGTCGCGCCGCCGGCGGCCATGCGCGCCTCGCCGGCCTCGACACCCGGCGCCGCCCGCACCGCATCGTCGATCACCGCCGCCGCGTCGTCGCCGTCGCCCACGCGCGCCACGGTCTGCGCTGGCGACGGGTCGCCGACGTGGACGCGGGCCGGGTGATCCTGGATCGCGCGGGCCTGCATCGCGCGGTGGTAGCGCGCCGATGCCGTCACGGCCTGCATGCCGAACGCCTGACCGATCTCCGGCCACGACGCGCCGGCGTCAACCATCGCCTGGACTCGGGCTATATCGCTCTCCGTCCAGGGCGGCGTTTTGTGTTTGCCCACGCGTCACCGCGCCGCCGCACGGCGCGATGGTCGGGCGGGCTGATCAATCGGCGTGAATCCGGCCTCGACCATGCGCGCGAGGATGCGCTCCTCGAGTACCGACGCGTCGGCCAGTTTCCCAATCGCGGCTTCGAGCCGCATCATCGCCTCGGTGTTGGCCATGATGATCGTCGACTGCCG
>CAZBOT010000147.1:0-3651 GCA_964493575.1 uncultured Candidatus Saccharibacteria bacterium
GACGGCAGGCACAAGGCGAGCAAGATGAGCAACAGACTCCACTTACGCATGCGACTCGTCCTCCTGCGCGTTCGCCCGTTCGAGCAGCTTGCCCATCTGCCGAAATTCCAAAATCTGCCGCTTGATGAGTTGAAATTGCCGCCACCCTTCTTCGGGCGCGAGACTGTCATCCAAGGTCATGAACCGTTCGGGATCGTTCATGAGTTCCATGGACGCCCAGAACGTCTTAAAATCTTTGTTCTCCTGAAGCCGGCGATAGGCGGCATCCCGCGCCTTCCGCGCCAGCACGAGATCGGCCTGTTTCTCCATGGCCCGCTCCACGCGCTGCTTCTGCCGCTTCTCCCACTCCGCCATTACGGTGCCCCCATGTTCTGGACCAGGCTCAACAGCGATTCATCGAGCCCGCCAGGCGGCTGGCCGTTGGTGCCGGGGCCGGCTTGCGCCCCTTGCGCCCGTTGCGTCATCTGCCGCAACCGCTGCTCGTATTTCTCCCCTGTCACCACAAGCGTCGTGTCATCCTGCCCGAGAATCCGCCAGAGCTTTTGCGCGAGCACCGGCATTTCGACGGCGGCGGCCAATTCCGGCGATTGCGAGGCAATCTGCACGCCAAGCAACAAGTTCTCCTTCTCCATGTTCCGCAACATGGAGTTATCCCCGCCGGTAAACTGCGCGTAATATTCGCCGAGGAGCGCTTCATCTGGCAGTTCCCCGCTCCCCCACTTGAATTGTTGGAGCGTATGCACGACGAAGTTCATGACGTGTTCCAGCGGGCCATTGGCTAACTGGCGCAAGGTATCTTGCGTGCGCGTGCTCCCGCCCGACCGGATCATGTTGGCTTCAAAGGCCGTGCGCCGTCCGCCCGGGGCTTGGCCCTGGTCAAAGCGGTTGATTCCGGTAGACCGCTCCCCGCGCCCGCGTAGCTGCTCGATTTCGGTATAGGGCAGGGCAAAGTTCGTCGTGGGTTGGAGCGGCTTGATGTTGTTGATATTGCCAACCGGGATGGCTCCCATGGGAGAGAGAAAGAGCCGGTCCGGGTCGATGATCCCGTCATCGACATACGCAAACGCCCCATTGATCGCCAGGTTCAACACGTCGGCTTTCTGGCACTGAAAGGTATTGATCAATTGCTGAATGCCGCGCACAGGCTCCAATGCACCCTTGGCATAGCCCGTGTTCCACAGCGGATCGTACCCACCCCAACCGATCGGACGGCCCGCCCAAAAGGGGTTGGCTTCGGCCAGACACAAGACCGCACGATTCCCCACCACCACCCGCACGTCCTCGTAGAGTGCCCCGTCCACCCAGAGGTCGCCATAGAACCAGAGCAGTTCGGTCGTCCCCTCGTCCTCATCGCCCGCCTTCTTGTTGACCTGCGGATTCAGCCCAAACAACCGCTCACGCACGCGCTTGTGCGCGTCCGAGGCTTGCTCGGGAGCCTGCCCGCTCGTTTCCAACTGATCCAAGTTCTTGAGCGCGGGCTTGATCGTGCCAAGCTGATCCGTCTTGATCTTCATGCGGCGAATCAACGGTGACTCATCCATGCAGACCGCTTCAGGATCGCCGGCCACGTCGTAAGCATCCAAGGTGCCGAAGCTCACGCCTTCCCAGACCGTGGACCCCTTGGCCCGCACCTGCACCTTGCGCTCGCTGGTCACAGGATTGATGACTTGCACCCGGCGCGTATAAGCCGCATTCAACTTGCCGTAGGTGAGGATATAGGGGGAATTCCCAATCACCGCCATCTGCTTGAGCCAGGGCAAGACCCGCTCGACAAACTTGGATTTGGTCATCGCGACCTTGACGTAGTTCGTCATGGTGACGATGTGTCGGTTGGCCAACTCGTCCAAGGCATCGAGCGTGAAGTAGTCGTCGTTGATCGGAAATAAGTAGTTTCTGAGTTGCGAGGCCAGGGTATCGGCGGTTTCTTGGCTGAAGTTGTCCGCGACCTTGCACCGCCAGGGGAAGGCATCAAACTGCGATTCATCCACATGCACGGCATAGTTTTGGACGCACTCATCCCAGACCTTCTCTTTATCCCGCCGTGCATCGGTCCAGGCTTCCCAGAGCCCCACCACGGCTTGAACAATCTGTTCGGGATCGGCGTCTTGGATGTTCGCCATTAGCGTGTCAAGAGGTAATAGCCGGTCTGATCAAACACGGCTTTGGGTTTGTAGCTGGAGACGGCGCGCCGAAAGCGGCCCGCCAGTCCGACGTTGAAATACTCACACACGTATTCGCCGCAATCGACGGCGTGATCGTCGCCCTTCGTGTCGTTCATCGCGCCTTCCTTCCGCATCCCTTCACGCCACGTCAAAAACTGTAATTCCCGTTCGTAGTTCGGACAGGCCCCCTCGAAGAGAAACACCTTGGGGTAGTCGCCGGGCGGCAAGCCCGCTTCCCGGATGTGATAGGGGTGTTGGTTCGCCCGCACGGTATAGGCGGAGAGGGCGGCATCCCGGCGCGACTTCCGATCCTCTGAGCGACAGGGCACGGTCTTGAACCCCGCCTTGTTCGCGGAGATGATCAACTGCGTGCCTAAGCCGTGATGGTCCGCGATCCGCACCGGACGGCCCGCGATGCCCAACCGCTCCTCTTCCCGCAACATCGCTCGGGCATGATCCTCCGTCGAAAACTCGGAATCCGAGACGTAGTATTCGCCGATCCAGTACAGTTCGCCGGTTGGGGAGATCGCCCCCCACAGGCAGGCGGTCGGATCGCGGGTGCCCCAGTCCGTCCCGGCGACAATCTTCCACGAGGCGGGAATCGGAAACGGTTTCACCACATGCACGTCGCGGCGGAACAGCTTGTAGACGCGGCCCGCGTAGAACCGCCATTCCCCCCCGTACTGCTCGTAAAAGGCGTCCTCCGACAAATCCCGCCTGGCCGCTTCGACTTCCCCGGGCGGATAGTGCGCACATTCCCAGGCCGCTTGTGTGTATACCTTCCAGTCCTGTAAGCCCTGCGCCTGCATCTCCAGTTGATAGAGCCATTCGCCGGCGGAATCCGGAGTGCTCCCAAAGGACGCAAAGCCCTCCCGCGTGCTCAAGGTCGGACGCACGTACCGCTCCCAGACCGCTCGCGAGAGTTGCGCGGCCTCGCACAGCATCACGGAATCGCAGGCTTCCCCGACGAGCGAATACATATTCGTGGCCGACTTCCCGATGATCTTCGCCCCCCAAGAGGTCTCGATGAGCAGATCCCCGTTCTCCGGCACATGCCGATAGCGCGGCACCATCTCCTTGAACGGCATGCCCTGCTTCGTGGCGAAGCGCCTGAAGAAATCCAGCACATAGCGGAATTCCTTTTCCGCCAGGTCGTAGGTGGGTCCGATAATCCAGTGCATGGACTTCGGAGCCAGATACATCGGGAAGTGCCGCTTGCTGATCGTGTAGGACTTCCCGACGCGCCGCGCCGCCCGAAAGATGAGATTCCGGCACGGATCGCTCACGATCTGGTCTTGCAAGTCGTTCGACTCCAACTCCAGATCGCGACAGACCTTCAGCCGCATGTCTGGCGGCATGTACCAGGCTTTTGGCGTCCCGACCCATGCCATTAGTCAGCCAAGAGGTTTTGGAATCGCTCAGAATGCGGATGACACCGCGCCGGCCCGCTCGGCTTCGGCACAAAATGTTTCCCGCCCGAGACCTTGCG
>CAZBOT010000148.1:0-3617 GCA_964493575.1 uncultured Candidatus Saccharibacteria bacterium
TGGAGTCGATGAGGACACACGCCTTGCCCGCCGTACCGCACTTCAGCGGGTAGCCAGCGACGACCCCGCCACCATCGGCAATAAAGATCGCCTTGCCGGTGATGACGTTGATCGGATCGTACTGAGCGAGCGAGGGGCCATCCGGGGAAACACCCACGGCCCGGAGCGAGGAAGCCGTGCAAGGCCCCACGTTACCGCTAGCATCCGCGATGACGATGAGGTTCGGCGCGACCGTCGCGTTGCAGGTGTACTGCGTCGCGGTCGTCACCCCAAGTTCCAGGGAGACGCCGCGCTCGAGGAAAGTGTAGGCGTCGGCCATGTCGGCTTCTCCTTACGCGCCGCCCGTCGAGCCCACGAGGCCGCGTGAGTCGAACACGCGGGTCGAGAAGGAGCAATATGCGGTCATGGTCAGCGCCCGGGTCCGGATATCCGAGTCACGCTCCATGGTGGGCTTGCGGCCGAGGCGCAGACCGAAGTTGACCTGCCGCTTGTCCGTCTCGAGCCACCAATACTGCGCGGTGGTCAAGAAGGGCGAGGAGTAGGTGTTCATGGAGGTCATGCTGTTGTACACGGCCGGGTTGGACTGATCCGGGCGGGCACGCGACATGACGAGTTCGTTGGCGATCCAGTCCTGCTCGACGGAGGTGATGATGAGTCGCGGCGTCATCTTGCGGAAGGAACCGCGCTCGTTGACCATCTTGAGGAGCAGGATGCGGGCCTGCTGGTAGGCGAGGTAGGAGAGGCCGGGGTTGCCGGCGACCTGGTTCGACCACGTACCACCGTCGAGTCGGGTGTGCGAGGTCGAGATCATGTTCTCGCCCGAGTAAATCTGGTAGGCCGCGCTCGGGGCGGAGAAGCTGTTGTTGAGCAGGCTGTGGCCGACCACGTTGTAGCGGTCGGTCGAGCTACGGGCCAACTCCTCGGGCAGACCCTTGAAGATGCCGTAGATGTCGAACTCGATGGCTTCGTAGTCGATCGAGACCGAGAGGCCCCACGCCTGGAGGGCGTGCTGCTTGGTCGGACCCTTGATGAGCCGGTCGGTGTTGAACGCAGCCCCGATGCCCTTTTCCGGCATGATGCCGAGGCCCGACACCAGCCACTCGGTATCGAACCAGCGGGAAACCGTCTCCTCGCGGAGAAAGGCCGTGTAGGTGCGCTCGTGCATCTGGAGCTCGTCCTCGAAGACACGAGTGATGCCGAGGGAGAAGTCCTCGAGGTACTGCTGGAATTCCATGTTCGCCATGTCTAGGACTCCTCAGTTGTAGGACTGAACGACACTGTTCAGGAACAGTGCGGACACCCGAGCGTTGGTGTCGCCGGCCTCGGCCTCGGACTGGCTGTTGTTGGGGATTGCGATGTCCGAGTTGAAGGAGACGATCTTGACGGAAACAGCGGCGGAGCCATCCTCGATGTACCAGCCACCCTCTCCCGTGGTGATCATGTTCGCGTCGTACTCGAAGTCCCGCGAGAGGTAGAGGTCGGTTGCCGCGAGCACGTTGTCCGCCGCCGCGTTGCCGAGGAAGTTGGCGTACACGCCGACATCCTGGCTCACGGGGATGACGCGCACGTTGTACGTGCCGGCGGTCGTGTTGTGGCCGTCCTCGACACAGATGCCCATGACGCTGGTGACGGGATCGGCAGCCAGGACCACGTAGCCAGAAGTGACTACGATGGGATTCACGCCCGTGAACGTCTGAGAAGCCCCCTCCGGCAGATAGACGGAGACGCTGCTCAGGTACGCATCGTTGGGCGCGAAAACCTGGATACCGCGCTTCGGGTAGGTCTTCGCCATACTACCTCCTAGTCAGCCGCGCCAAGACTTACCCGGCACCTGCGGCGTCGGTGCCGTCGTCTTCCAGCATCTTCATCAATTCGGGTCCACCGATCATGTGCCCGGCAATCGGGCCGACTCGGGAAGCATCCACACTGGCGCGAAGGCCCGCACTCTTGAGGCGCTCCTGAATCTCGTCGCCTTGGTGCAGGAAAGCGTCTTCGCGCATCTGCTCTTGGGCAATCGCCTCCAGCCGCCAGGAATCGCGGGCCTCGAGCGACTGATAGACCACCACGGCATCCGAGCGCCGAAGCTGACCGCCATGCTTGGCCGGGTCCTCGAACCACGGCCGGCACGCCTTGACCACCTCGGAGGGCAGATCCTCCACCTGGACCGGCAGACGGCCATAAGTGGACTCCTGCGCAAGCAGCCGGGGATCGGCCCAGACGAAATGGACCTGACACCCCAGATTTGAGTAGTAGTCCCTCAACTCCTGGGGCACTTCGGTCTGGGCAGCCGGGGCAGGTCGGTGAAGAATCTTGGCTGCCATCTTGGCCTTGGGGGAAAGGCCCTGTGCAGGGGCTTGAGTTCTCTTGGTGAAGTCGGGCTTGAATCCGGGGACCGGAGGAATGGTCGCCGCGTTGAGCGTTTCCGGCGTCGGATCGGGCTGAGCAGTCTTTTTCTGGAAGGCCATGATTGTCCTCAGCGCACGATGCGACGGCGGGCAAAGTCCTCGGGCTTCCACTGGATGCCGAGGGTCTTGGCGACACGGGACATGCTCGGGTCGAGGCCCTGCGGAATCTGAGCCGCAGCGGCCGGGGGATTCGCGTTACCGTAGGGAGCGGAAACCGGAGGAGCCGGAGGCTGCATCGGGATCGCCTGTCCGGAGCGGACCATGTGATCGCGGACGATCTTGACCGCGCTCTCCATGGCCTGCGGATTGGTCCGGATCTGCCAGTAGGTCTGGGGATTCCGGCGAAGCATTTCCTCCACCGGCTGCCAGTAGGCGTCCACGTCCTGAATCCCTTGCTGGATCAGAGCGTTGCGGGCGCGGTCTGCCGCCATCTCGGCGCGGTTGATCCGGCTCGCCTGCGCTTCCTGGTTGAGTTCCTGGATCGTGGAGCCAAGGACTCGGGCGTTCTCGGCCACGAGATCCTTCGCCCAATCCTGAGTCCGCTTGATGACTTCCCGGACCTTCTTGGGATCGGCCAGCTCGTCGTCGTCGTCGGGGAGGGCCGGAGGGGTCCCGACCCGCTTCCAGAACTCCTGCTGGCGCGCGGAGGCTTTGGCCTCCTCGTCCGCCTGCCGGGCGAGCGTGAGCTTCCGGAGGAAGTCCGCATCGGACTCCTGAGCCGCCGGTACGGGGACCGGGACAGGAATCATCTGGGGAGCGGGCTGAGCCGCTTGGGCCGGAGCTGCGGGCTCCGGGGTCGGAGGGACCGCCACGTACTGCTCGCCATTCGCGTTGATGCGAACGTCGGGCAGGTCCGCGAAGGTCGATCCGGTCACGATGTCGTTGTCTGCCATTGAGCCTCCTAGTTGGAGATTCGGGGGAGATGATCGCTGAGCTTCTGGAGCCACGAGCGTTCACCGCGCCCTGTGGTCCTCAGCAATTCCTCCTCCGCCTTCGCTGCGTGCTCCGCCTGGAGACGCAGAATGTCTTCCTCCACCTTCAGGAGCGCAGCCGGCAGATTCCGAAGCTGCTGGATCGCGGCGAGGCGTCCTCGGTGGTAGCTGATCTGATGAGGGTCCGTGGTCTGCATGGAGAGAATCTTCTGGGTGATTTCCGTTTCCATCTTCGCCACGTCCTCGGACAGCCAGAAGTCTTTCCAGACTTGGCTGTTGG
>CAZBOT010000149.1:0-3581 GCA_964493575.1 uncultured Candidatus Saccharibacteria bacterium
AGTCCAAGGAAGAGGCGCGGTCCCGTGCGGAGCAGATGGCCTGCACGGAGACGCCCTGTGATGATTACTTACATAATACGACTGTGCTGGAGGTGGAGGAATGATTACCGTCGTGGTCTATATCAACCACGTGCCGATCATCTGCCGGCAGGCGCGGCGAGTCCAGGGAGAGCCTGGGGAAATGTGTCGTTACAAGGTCGATGACGGCAGGGTCATCCGGCATCACTACGATGAGGGGGCCGCGCAGTTGGCCATCAAGTTACTGGCAGGGGTGGTGGAGCCATGAGCCGATATGTGCAACACATCAGTGGGCAAGGTGCAAAATATGCACTTACGGACAATATCTGGAACCGGGAAAATTACTCGTCGTGGGAGGCTCACAATACCATTAGCAACAATTTGAGTTGGTTGTACCTCCCTCGCTCCGAGTACCGCGAATGCCCTCCCCCACACAGAAGGGTGACGGGGAAGTGTTACACTACCCCAGGGAGTGATTGGCTCTGTTTACCAGGACGTGACGAACGATCTGCATTTGCTGGTACAACCTGGAAACTGGTCCGAAAAGAGGATTTGGCCGATGGGGAAGTGTGCCTGGTGATTGAGGAGGGGGAGTGATGGAGAGACCATACGACCTCGTCCAAATATGGGGCCCCTGGTATTTTTGGACTGGTCATGTCTCTGTCCCTGTGTGCGCTGTATCTGGAAATTATGTCTGGCGCAAAGCGTGGTGGCGAATCTACCGATGCTGGTATGAGGATGGAGAATGATGCGGCGCTACCTCGCTATAGGCTGGCTGGTATTCCTGGGGCTGGTGGTGTGTGTTGGCTTAGGAGCGGCCATCTACGAAGGGTGGCCTGATAGTGGCGTTGCTATCGCGCTGATCGTAGGCGTTATTATTTCAGGAACCTTGACCAGTGCTTCCATCGAGTATTTGTCGCGTAACAAAGGGGAGGGTGAATGATGGATTATGCAGCAGGAGATATTGTGCAGATCATCGACCGGGCCGACCCATGGTATCCATGCCTCCTCGTTGTGACGGAGCCGAAAAGTTGGGGGGTTCAGGGCTGCGTCATGATGCCATCCAGTAATGAGCAACAGGATTCGGTCGGACAGGCATACAGGCGGTTACCATTTGATAAGATCAAAAAGGTTGGGCTGGCAGAAATCATACCGGCCTAGACGTGTGACCATGAGCAAACCAGACTGGGCGGACAGGGTGGTGGAGAAGGCTAAGGTCCGCTCGTTTTATGCTGTACGTACAAATTACCAAGACTGTCCGGCTGAAAATGAGCCAAAAGCGGTCGTGCTGGCAATCGACTTCGAAAAATATGCTGCCCGCATCCTCCGCGCCCACCATCGGAAGGTCAAGCGGATGGTGCTGGAGGTTGGCAAAGATTTTTCTTGGAGTACCAGTGTCGCGTCGGCAATACGGGACAAGCTGGAGGAGCTAGAGCAATGACGAAATTCACACAAATCGCCGCCGCCGGAAGTACGATTTACCTCATCGATGAGCATGGCAAGGCGTGGTGCGTCGAGTACTACGACGTTGCGGATCGGGAACGGTGGAAGGAGATCGTACATCCGCACGACAAGGAACTCCCTGGCGAATGGGCCGGCCCGATCCCCAGGCCGAAGGAGCGGGAAGGGTGATTCTAAAACGTCTAGATCATAACTTGTCTCATAAATGGCATGTCGCTATTAATCGGTTTCACAATGGCAAGATCGGCACGCCGGATTGGCGTGGGTGGATGTATGAAGCAAAGATGCTCGCCGATGAGGTCCCGCGCATGGTCAAGCTATTTAAGGCTGAGCGTGAAAAGACATTGCCGGTGCTCCATAGGCAGTGTTCACATTCACCAGAAGAGCCAGTGCAGAATAACCATTTAAGATGTTGTTTGGGGGTCGAGTGCCAAGCCTGTCCTGAATTGCTGGCGCTGGACAAGATTGAGCACTGCGCGCCAGAACAAATTGACCAAGCGAAGTCGTGGACCTGTGCAGCGCATATTCTAAGCGAGGGTGGAGATAGAGCAGGGGAGGGCTACCTACTGACTGTAGATGATCGTATGTTTTGGGATCGCGTCTATGAGTCTATGTCAGGCGATGAGCAGGAGGCCACAGCCATGAGCGAGCGCGAGCGGGCGGAAGAGTTCATCAAGCAACTGCGTAACGATGTGTCGTTACTGGACGATCTCCCTGATAAGGGATGGGCCGCCGTGAAAGTCAGCGACTTGATCAAGGCCGTTGAAGCCTTCGCTCGCGAGGAGCGGGCGCGGGGGCTGAGGCGAGCCCGTGCCTTATTGATCGAGGCAGAGGACTTTGATCTATATCTCGATAGTCTTAGCGTGGAGATTGAGCACCTGCGCGAGGAGGGCGGACATGATGTGGACCAAGGCCCATCGCGCTGATACCGACTGCTTGCCCCTGGCGGATCGGCACTACAACCGACAAAAGGTTGGGTCTCCGCAATTTGTCCCGCCAGGGCGGTGTATCGTCCTTAAGGCCCGTGGTGCGCTGTGGGTAACGTCGTGGCAATTCCCGGAGTACGTCAAGCATCAGTGGGCTGGCGCATGGGTCAACAGTCTCTTTCGGAAAGAGTGCGAGGGAATCGCGAGCGAGTATATCCGTGCGGCCATTGCCGCAACGAGGTATGAGTGGCCGAACGTGCCGGACCTTGGGCTTGTGACGTTCATTGATCCCAAGCATGTCCGAGAGCGGAAAGTACGTGGGCGGCAAGCCATTGGGATTTCGTATTTTGAGGCAGGATTCAAGCATGTCGGCTATACAAAAGCGGGTCTATGGGTGATGCAGCTCCTGCCCGACGAGATGCCGGAGCCTTCGCCCGCGACTGGGCATGCCATGAGTTTGTTTGCAGAGGAGGGCGGGCAGTGATGACGGGACCAAAATTACACTACGCTAGTCAATTTATTATCGCGGCCATGGATGAGTGGGGCAGACCAGTCACGCCTACAACAGGTACACCCGTGTACCTTAAGCAGGACTACGACGCCCTCCAAGCCAAGGTCAGCGAGTTGGAGGAGCGGCTGACTACACTCAAGCAGCAACGTATCAAATATGGTCCAATCTGCCTCGTGTGTGGTGCAGCCGAGCCGTGCCACTTGAAAGATGACCCACACTCTCCTTGTACATTCGATCCCGCACCACGAGAACTGTGGGATCGGTGTAAAGAACAAAAGCAACGGATTAGCGAGTTGGAGGCGCAGCTCGAGATGCGGGAGCAGCAGGCCATCGTCAGGGAGCCGCTGATTGTAGGCCAGCAAGAGCGCATCGCACAGTTGGAGCAGCAGGTGCAGCACTATCAGGACTGTGATGAGCATAGACAAAAGGAATGGCAGGCGGACCTGGATCGCCTGCATCAGGCGGAGGCGGAGAACGCCGCGTTGCGGGCCGAACTCGCACACAGCCGTCGCCACTGAACGAAGTGCCAACCATCGCCCGAGCGATCTGTGAGGCGGTGGTGTGGGTTGTGGGAAAGTCCTAATGACGGACTATGAACAATTCAAGCGTGTCCATCCTTGAGAAGGTGGAGGGACTATGATCGAAGAGATGTGCCCACGTTGCGG
>CAZBOT010000150.1:0-3575 GCA_964493575.1 uncultured Candidatus Saccharibacteria bacterium
CGAGTATTTTCGGGTTATCCCCGCCCTTCCCCTTGACCTCTTTGGTGCCGATGTCGGCCTCGGCCAGAGCCATCCATGGTGCGGTCATCTATCTCCCCTCTATCCGCTGCGGCTCTATTTCGATCTGCGCAGCACCGGACCCCACGAGAACTGTCGACGTGCGATCAAGCGCGTCGGCGAACCTGCTCATTGCGCTCGGCCCGCCGCGACGCGCCAGACGGTTGAGAATCTGATTCTGCACCTTGCGATCCGTCTCAAACAGACGCCTCGCCAGTGCCAAGGCCACATCCTGACGGTAGCCAAAGACCTTTTCGATCCCGGCACCTACGGCCTCGACGCCGACGTTGAACAGCGATGGCGCAGAGCGGAACCGATCGTACATCTGGCGCAATGCCGAGCCGGCAAACTCCTGGTCGTCCTGCAACCGCTGCGCCGTCTGCGGGCCGCCCAAAACCTCGTTGCGCGTCTGCACCATGCGCTGCTCGCGGCTCATAATCTCACCGAACCGCTCCGCTCGGTTAGAGAACGCGCCACGCTTTGACTCTGGGATAACCTCGCGCATGAGTTCCTGCACCCGCCGCTGTTGGAACAGTTGCGTTATGTCGTCGCCCGGCTTCTTGCCGGCCAAGGCCCCGCGCAAACTGTCCAGGAACCCGATTCTGAACAACCGCTGTTGACCAGATGTCAACTCGCGATAGGCTTCCGCGCCGACCTCGCTGCCGTCCTTGAGCGCCTGCTTGCCGAGATCGATCGCAGCCCTGTTCTCAGCCGCCGATCCCCACGCCTCGCGCGCCTGCTGATAAACCTTGTTCTTGCCGCCGTCGTGCACGCGCGACAGCAACGCATGCTTGAAGTCGGTAAGCTCGCGAACAAGATTGCCTTCGCCGGCCCTGCTGGCCTTTTCGATCATGTCGTCGAGGGCTTTTTTGGAGTTATCGAACCGGCGCAGCTCGTTGACGTAGAACGGCCGGTTGCCTTGCACGCCAGACTGCACGAAAAGATTGCGGGCGCGGTTCAGCCGCGCTGCAAACGGGCCAGGGTATTGCTGGATCACAAGGCCAAGCGCCGTGACCGCAGGCTCGATATCGAACTGATCCTGCCCATTGACCGCAGCGTCATAGAGCTTCTTGCCCTCTGTTTTCTGCGTCAACATGAGTTGCTTGTCGGTCTGCCTCGCCGAGTTCGCCGCCTTGACCAGCAACGCTCGCTCCGCCGTGTCCGTCACCCGAGCAAACTGCCCATCCGGGGCTCCGTTGGCCACCTTCGCAAACGGGTTATCAGGACCGCGCTGGCGCTGATCGAGCATCTGCTTGGTTAGGTTCCCAGCCTCGCCGCCGGCTCGGTACACATTGCCGCCCAAGCGCCGCATGGCGTTCGACGTGTCGGCAATCGTCTCAGGCAGCGTCGCCCTGCTGTTGCTGTCCAATCGTGCCGCGTTCTGGCCTTGCTGGAGATCGAGACGTTTCTGGCTTGGCGTCGAACCCTCGCGCGCAATCCGCTGCGCAAGAATCACATCGGCTGCTTCCTCTGGCCCCCGTGTCCATCTGGTAATCGCCGGGCTGATTGCGTCTCGCACCTTTCCGGCACCAAAAATCGTCGCGTCAACGATGGGAGGAGCAAGCGCGCCAACGGCCATGCCAGCACCAGCCGTCTGCATGCCGCGCTCGTGGCGCTCGCTGGCCGATCCCTCGCCACCCAGAAAGCCCTCTGCGTAGCCGAGGCCACCGCCAATCGCCGCGCCCTGCCCCACCCGACCAAGCGTCGTCGCTGCCGGCGCGATGCGAGACAAGACGGGACCGCCAGTCACAATTCCGGTCGCGAGTTGCGATGTCGCGGCCAGCGCGGGGCTCGCTTGCTCCGCCTGTTTCAAGCGGGCGCGCTCGTATGCCAGCGCCTCGTCATAGGGACGTCCCGTCCGCCCTCCTGTCACGCTATGCAAGCCAGAATTGATGAGCGCCGACGCCTCGTCGAGCACGTTGCCGATAATCGGAATACCGCGTGCCGGCTCGGGAAGCGGTGCCAGTCCTTTGCTTCTCTCGTCGGCGACGTACTTGCTCGCCCAAATGTCGTAGGCGCGCTTTTTGGCGTCCTCCGGCAGCTTGGCAATATCAGGCCGCAACTCCTCGATTGGCTTAGAGTAGTCAAGACCAGTTTCCGGCCGGGCCGGCTCAAAATTCTGCGTTTGCGTTCGGTACGCCGACCACGGGCCGGCTTCATCGTCGCGCTTGTAAGCGTCCCAAGGGCCAGCCATCACATGCGCTCCCAATTCCTCTGGTCGCTCGGGTCGCCACCCTTGAAGCGGTAGCCGTCACGCTGCTCGCCGACCGCAGGCGGAGGCGGAACCGATGTGCGGCCTTGTGGTGCGCTCGCCGGGTCGATCGACTGGCGCGCAGAATAGCCGTCCTTGTAGAACGTCCCGCCACGCAGCGCCGCAGCGCGCTCCTCGTTGAACTTGAGTCGCTTTTCAGCGGCCATCATCGCGCGGTCAATGATGTCCTCGCGCGACTTGCGTGGCAGGCTGGAAGACCCCTGCAATTCGAGCAGCAGCTTGCGCTCGCCCTCGGTCGGATTGCCGCCGAAGATCGCCTTGAGGCTGGGAAGCGCCTGACTGACAATGGCGTTGTCGTACTGCACCGTTGCGTCCGAGCTTTCAGGGCTCGACAGGAAATCCGGCACTAGATAGTCGGGCAGATTGTTGCCGATCCAGCCGCGCGTGCTCGCACCGATCCCCTGATTGGCCGCTCTGCTCAGACCCTTGGCCGCGCGCAAGCCTTCGATGGCGGCAATGTTGGTGCTGACCATCTCGTCAGCCTCAAGAATGGCCTTCTTGTCGGTCGCTGTGAGCGATTGCTGATCCTCGCGCGGCAGCTTGCCAGTCAGGATGTATGCCTTGCCGGCGTCGGACTGCGGGTCGACGCCATGGCGAGTCAGCACTTCAAGGCGTTCGTCAGGGCTCAGTGCGCGACCCGGCTCCATCTCCTTCTGCACGATGTTGCCAATGGTCGTGATCTCGTCGTCGTAAGCCTTGGAGTCGCCGCCAACCGCGTTGGCAAAATTTCTCTTGCGCAACAATTCGCGCACTCGCGGCTCATGTCGCCCATAGATCGACTGCCCGGCACTCATCGGCTGCGGAGAATACCCAGGCGTGCCGACCTGCCCAGGATCAGATGGATTGGCCGGCGTCACGCGCTGCGTTCCGCGCGCACCATCATAGGCCGGCTCACTACCGAGCACGACGTTGCCGGCTGTCGGTGAGCCAGCTTGTGGTGCCGGCGCAGCGCCACCCATCTGCTTCGCGCGGCGGCGGAACTCACGCGCCTCGACATCATAGCCCTGCATCTCAAGTTCGGCGGCGGCGGCTTCCATCACCGCTGCTTGGTTCTCTGGGCTCGCCTTGCGCACCATCGCCGCCGCGCCGGCCACCGCAGCATCGCGCTTCTCGCGCTTCTTGCGCATCGTGTCGGCGGCGCTGTCGCCAAGATCGCCAAGCACGTCGGAATACGCTTTCATCCCCGCCATGTCATAGGCGCGGGCGCTTTTCTCGCGATCCTCGTTGCCCTGATACATGCGGTTGA
>CAZBOT010000151.1:0-3569 GCA_964493575.1 uncultured Candidatus Saccharibacteria bacterium
CGTCATCTTCCACAATCACAATTGTCTTTTTTGTCTCCTCTGGTGGCATGTGTTTCTGAATATCTTATCTCTATTATAGCACAACCACGTCCTAGATAAGGGTTTTTTTGTTTAGTTAGATTATTCCATTACCAGTATTCAGGAATACCACTCTATCACTAGGTTCAAACTGGAACTTGTCAGGAACGGCAAATACCACACTGGACGAAGGTTCACAATTTACCTTACTTTTAAATTTGTTATAGACTTGTCTTATTTCAGGCTCTGATAGGCTGAATATCTTATGACCTTTTCGTCTAAAGTTTTCGATACTTCTTTCGTATGGTGACGGCCACGGATTAGAGAGTTTACCGGCTATGCTAGAGACTTTTTGTTGGACGTCCACACCAATAATTTTTGTTCCTAACTTCATTTGTTCTGCTTTCTCAGCAAAAGCAAAAAAAATACCACCACTACCAATTGGTACCAGAATGTAATCAGGTGTGACTTTATTATAAATTTCCTTAATTACTGCTTCATAGCCTTCTTCATATCCATTCGTGACATCCCAGATTACTTCTTGGTCATTTTCTCGGGCATAGCTGACTGTGTCTTCTGGAAGAAGGTACTTGCTGTACAGGTTAAGTTCAATTACGTCATAGCAAACTTGACGTAAGCGTTTTTTGATACGAGCAGGGACATTTTTATCAATGATACTCACCACTTTTAGATTCGTGTCTTTTGCCAATCTTGCCAAACTGTAACCATTGTTCCCTGAGGTTATTATGACGAGTTTATCAACATGCAGCGCCGCAGCTCTAGCGATAATGTATTTATTGCGCCTATCTTTAATTGTCCCACTGGGGTTAACGCTCTCATCTTTGCAAAAAGCAGAGAATTTTTGTCCCCAAAAGTCATTTAATTTAGTTAACGGAGTATTTTCCATACTATTTTTTGTTAAGACTCTTAGATCCGATCCATGCCAACTCAAATATCTTTTTCAAAGCATCGGCTAATTCTTTACTCTCAATCACCATAGCGTGATTTTCCGTTAAGGACATAAAAGCGATTTTATTGTCATAGATATTTATTTCGGGAGTGAATCCAAACTTGTCTTGAGGTATTAAAACGGAATCTCGTGATTCAGTTTTATTATGCTTTACTCTTTCCCGGGAAGCTTTTGTATCAGGGTGTATAGATCTAATATGGATTCCCTTTGCAGTTCTACGTAAGTAATACTCTGGGAAGTAATCACCTAATGCTTGATGCATGTTGTCAATCGACGCAAATGCTCTAATCGTTTCGGTTGAATTGAGGGTGTCTTCGTAAACAGTTTTAATTCCTTCAGAATCTTCGAAGTATTGTATCTTGGGTTTTGGACCGACACCAGTATAGATGCTTTTCAGCTGAGGGATTAGAGAATTAACTTGACCCACCATGTTGGTATATTCTCTAACTTGTTCCTCGATGTGCGACACTAAGCGCTCTGGGCTAACGGCAGAGTATTTTCGGATTTTATTCTGGTCCACACTTCCAACTAGACCTTTTTTAACTAGGGCTTCTAAGATTACATATGTGGTGCTGCGGTTAATACCGGCCAAGTTGGCTACTTCTCTGGCCGTTACAGGTCCAGTACTTAAGAGTGATAAGTAAATCCTAGATTCTTTGTCACTGAGACCAATCTTTTGTAGTTGTAGCTCTAATTCGTTCATAATCTGGTTGTTAATAGAAACTAACTGAATATTGTAAAAATAGTACTTCTAGCCAAATTTGGGGGAGTTTATAACTCCATCCTTTGTTATTAATTTGTAGCAACAAAATAATCTGTTGTCAACTATTGACAACTAATTTTACTGTGATATTTTGTTACTAACCACTTGTATCGCATATTTTTTGGGGTATGTAGAGGTGCTCAGAAAATCTAAATTCATAGGAGGTGTGTATGCACACACAAAGGTTTCAAGGAGACCATAATTCCCTTCAGAAAGAGCTTTTGGCTTTAGATCTTGAACCAATCAAGTTCAAGTTGATGGACTCAGAGGAAGGGGAGGGTTGGAGCTTGGAGGTAGTGGAAGAATTGGAGAAGAAATACAGAAACTTCTTGTTTCTCTCTGTTACTTCCACGGACCCCATCGTGCCAACCAAGAATGTCGACAAGTTTTGGCACTACCACATACTTGATACAATCAAGTATGCGGAAGATTGTCAGAATCTGTTTGGGTTCTTCCTGCACCATTTTCCATACATCGGTATGCGGGGTGACCAGGACAAAGCAGACTTAGGAGAAGCGTTCGCTCGTACTAAGTCTCAATATGAACTCGCATTCAGCCAGCAGTTTTCTCGGGCTGATGCCAGTGTTGAACCTGCAGGCTGCGGTCCGGCAAACTGCGGTTGCACCGACTGCCTCTCTGTTGTGCCAGATATCGTGTTAGATGGTCCAAAGATCTTGGACTTCATCACACGACCACGGCCTTCACTGAGTGCTGTATAATATGTACGGTAAGGCTTTCCCAGCCTTACCGTATCTGTCTTAATATATGAAAATCGCACTCAATTTTTCTCACGTTTTAGACGATCTTTTTAGAGAATTACAAAATTCACAAGATTATCCGGAACCCTCTCAGATCATTTTGAAGTCGCAAGAATATCAAATAATTTGGGATAAATTTCAAAAAGATATTTTAACAGCTTATCAGAGCATGTTAGGTTTAACATTTTCTGATAAGCTTATTAAAGTTTTTGTTGTTGGTCGTATTCCTCATGCAATCAGTAGCCCGATTATCATCAATAGTCATATGGATGACGATCGATTCTTATATGTATTGTCTCACGAATTAATACATGAGCTTTTATCTGAAAATAGTGAAGGGAAACTATTTGCAAAAAAAATTGCACAAATATATCCTACTGAATCATTCAAGACAAGTGTTCATGTAGTGGTAAATGCAATCTTACAAAAGCTTTTCGTAGACTACATGGACATGCCTCATTTAGTAGAAACTGATAGGCAAATCTCTTCTGGCAATGAGGTCTATGATAAGGCTTGGGAGATCGTAGATAGGGATGGCAAAGATAAAATAATTGAGACTATCTTTAAGGCTAGTTAGGAGATATTTGAACTACTAAATTACATGATTACGTAAATTTCCTACGATATGAAAGTCGTTGGATTTTTGTTATAATTAAGCAATGATTTAGAAAATTTTCCATCAAGCAACTAATGCATTGGTTTATAATTGCTCTTATCAATCCGGTTGTGCACGCCTTTGTCAATCACTTTGACAAGTTTTTGCTATCAAAGTATATGAAAGGTGGGACAGTAGGAGCGTTGATTCTATTCTCATCATTGTTCGCTGTGTTTGCTCTACCGGTTGTTTATATAATCCAACCTGAGGTAATCGGTAGTCTAACATTCACTCAAATTCTGGTTTTGATGATGAATGGAGTATTTTTGACTCTGGCTATTATCTGTTACTTGTATGCGATGGATTTAGACGAAGCCTCATATGTAGCTCCGTTCTTTCAATTAATCCCAGTGTTTGGGTTTATATTTGGCTATTTTGTTTTAGGAGAAGTCTTATCAGGCAACC
>CAZBOT010000152.1:0-3536 GCA_964493575.1 uncultured Candidatus Saccharibacteria bacterium
GCCGTCGTCGATTTGCACGTCATCGGCTTTCGACGCGCCCCAGCACAAGCCCAGCACGGTCAGGAAAAGCAGCCCGGCAATGACCAACGCGCACAGCATAATTACGATGTTGATAGTCATGGTGTTAGCCCTACCTCCAGCGGTCGCCCGTGCGCGGCCGTTAGCCGTTCCCACAGACGCCAGTCCAATTCAACGATGATGCTATCCCGGCTAAACCGGTCGGCCGGGCCGTCATCCCCGGCGCAATCGGCAATCAGGACGCGATACATGCGCCCGGCCGGGTCGATGAGCGTTGTCATTTCGCCCACGCGGTCGCAGTCCATGACGGCAATCGCGCCGTGCGCCGTGTACCAGTCAATCGGCGGCGGGCTGCGCCACACGTCGTAGTCAAGGCGGTAGCGTATCGTCGCTTCCATGACGCCGGGCGCGTAGGCGCTGGCGTAGCCGGATAGCGTATCCGTCGCGCGCGTTCTCGGAGCGGCCATGACAGCCAACACGAGCAATAGCAGCACTGGCAAGCCGCGCCGCGCGGTCACTTAATATCGTCTCCTGAGTATGCATGGCCGGGATCAACCTCGACGGGGTCGCGCTTGTCGGCGGCAATGATGCACAGCGCGGCAGCGAATACCAGAACACCCGCGGCGAAGGCGCACGCGCCTAATGCCCATATCATTGTCATATCTCTATCTCCTGTTGCTTGCGGACGGATTGCGCCGCATGGCCTGTTTGCGCGGATTCCCTGTAATCATATAGTAGAATAGCCTCTCTTGTCAAGCTTGACTATTTACTAGAATGGCATTAAACTTGCATTATCCTGACCTGAAATGAGAGACAAAGATGGCAAAGCAGAATGCAAACTATGTAACGGTTATTGAGTTTGCCCGGCTCGTAGGGCGCTCCGAGAATACGGTTAGATACTGGATAAGGGATGACCTTATCCAGTACAGGCGGGCCGGATTAGCACCGGCCTCGCGGATTATGATTCCAATCGAGGAGATTGAGCGGGTAAAGAAAGAGTTGGCTCAGGTTCGTGGTAGTGTTATAGAAAGATAGGGGGGAATCGTGAAAACTCTAGCGGATTTAAAATCCATGTCCCAATGGGTAGGTTACACATCCGCCAAAATCCCCATGAATCCCCATAGCGGCAGCGCGGCGGCTACCAACAACCCAGACACCTGGGGCACGGCGGCCGAGGCGTGGGCCGCCAAGAAGCGCAACGGCTGGGCCGGTATTGGTTACGTGTTCACTATTGCCGGCGGGGTCGTGGGGATCGACCTTGACGATTGTTTCAATGCAGACGGCCGCCTAAATGACACGGCGCGACAGATCGTCCAGATGGTGGACTCATACACGGAGCGCTCCCCATCGGGTAACGGCCTGCATATCCTGGCTTGCGGCTCTATCCCCCACTCGGTCAAACAACCCGGCTTTGAGATGTATAACGAACTGCGCTACTTCACCGTCACCGGGCGGCAGTATGGGGCGTCCGAGTTTGTCGGGTGCAACATCGAAGATCGGCAAGCCGCGCTGGAGGCGCTATTCGTCTGCTATGGCGGTAACTTCGAGCCGCACCCCATACCCCGGCGGCCGGCGCTGGAAAGCGGCAATCTTCCGGCCGACGAGGCAGAGATAGCGCGGGCGCTGGCCGTATTGCCGCCGCAAGGCGACTATAACACCGACTGGCTGCCCATCCTCATGGCCGTGCATGACGCCTTTCCCGACCAGCGCGGGATAGACCTGATCGAGCGATGGTCGCCGGGCTACAAGGGGGAAGTCGCCCGCAAGTGGAGGTCATTTGAGACGGCCGAACGGGCTAACCGGATCACCATCGCGTCGCTGTTCCACCGGGCAAAGCAGTACGGCTATGAGCCGCCGCGAAGTGCCAGGGCCGCGCCGAACGCCGGCAGACGTGGAGCCGACATCACCGACGCACTAACGCAACGGAGGCGCAATAATGGCTACGCCGTATGAAGAGCCGCCGCCCGTGCCCCAATGGTCATTTAGAACGCTTACCCATGCCCGTATTGTTAGACCGCCAACGGAGTACATTGTTGATAAGTATCTGGCGTCTCACACCCTTAACATCCTCTACGGTGCGCCTGGGTCGCTTAAGTCCATGATCGCCCTGAGTCTGGGTTTGTGCGTGGCCGGCGGGCTGCCGTGGCTGCCGGGATTGTTCGGCGGCGACCAGGGCGCGGCCGTCATCCGGTCGCCTGTCATTTGGATCGACATGGACAACGGCCAGCGCCGAACAGACGAGCGCGTTGACGCCATGTCGAAGGCCATGCGCCTGCCGGATGATGCGCCGTTCTATTACCTCTCCATGCCGACGCCTTCACTTGTGGCGACTGACATAGAAAGTATGGGGCTACTCCATGATGAGATTCTGCGCTTAGGGGCGCGGCTGGTCGTCATTGACAACCTGGGGCTAGTGACGGGAACCGTCGAAGAGAACAGCGCCGAGATGGCTCAGGTCATGAAAAACTTTCGCTGGATAGCGGAGAATACCGGCGCGGCCCTGCTTATCCTCCACCACCAGCGCAAAGGCGGGGCCAACGGTTCGCGGCCGGGCGACGCTCTCCGCGGGCATAGCAGCATCGAGGCGGCTATTGACCTTGCGCTCCATGCAGTGCGTGAAGCCAATAGTAATCAGGTGTCATTGCGTAGCACCAAAACACGCGGCGTAGACGTGCCCAATGCGGTCATGGAATTCAGCTATGAACACGTCCCCGGCACGAATGACCTAAGTAACGCTTACTTTACTAGCGTCGCTGTACGCCAGAATAGCCTACTGCTTAAGCAAGCCCTTCTGTCATTCGCTGAGGGCAATTCCCCGCGCGGCATCCCGAAGAACCGACTGCGCGAACTGGTTTACGAAGACCTCGGCGGCGAATTCTCGCACGGCAAAATCCGCGCCGAGATGGAGCACCTTGTCGAAGTTACCGGCGAACTGGACATTATCGAGGGTCGTCAGGGGGCCAAGCTGGTCGTTATCGGCCGCGGCAATGGGGGCAACGATGACCACGAATCAGGGGCGTAGAGCTGTACAAAAAGCTGTACAAGGGGTGTTTTTGGTAGACCTGTATGTACAGCTTGTAAAGGTCTGTACAGCTTGCACCGCTATATATAGAAGAGAGACCTTTACAAGCCTCATACAGCTTCGCGTTCAGCGTATAAGCTGTACGGCTGTACACACCCTTAGAAAGGTGTGTCAGCCGTATACGTCTAGGTTTACGAGTGAAAACATGACGATCAACTACCAGGAATACATTCAGTCGAAAGAATGGAAAGCAAAGGCGAAGGCGGCGAAACATCGGGCCAATTATCGGTGCGAACAATGCGGCGTGCTAAAGCCGGAGCACCTGCTACACGCCCACCACTTGACCTATGAGCGACTAGGCAATGAGCGCAAGAGCGATCTAAAAGTCTTGTGCAACGAGTGCCATGCTGAAGAACATGGCATTCGCCGGCCAGGCGTGCCGACGTTCAAAGAGATTATGGCAATGTTGATGCGAAGCTGAACCGACGGCCGCGCT
>CAZBOT010000153.1:0-3530 GCA_964493575.1 uncultured Candidatus Saccharibacteria bacterium
CATGGTTGGCGTAACGATAGCTATATATCTGCGCTGTTCTGAGCATACGCATGCTGTCGGTGAGGCCAATGCCAAATGAGCGCGTTACGTTGGTTGCGATCGCGCGCGGGTTCAAGCCCTGCGCTATCCCGTCAAGGATTGACCGCCGCACTTGCTCTGCCGTATATGGCGCGAGCATGCGTATTCTGTCCATCAGCGCACCCGTTGGCTCTAGGAATTGCAACGCCACCCGCACCGCGTCAGGCGATACGCGGTAGACTGAGCCAGCTTCGTACGCGGCCAGAATGTCAGCACCATGCCGCACGCCTAAGTCAATCCCCTGTGTGGCCGCAGCCCCCAGCGCGATAATCAAGAACTGCACATAGCCACTCATGCCATCGTCTATATCGCTGCTCAACGTGCGGAAGCTGGATAGCCGTCTTACGCTGGCTACGGTGGGATTCTCCATCGCCTCAATCTCGGCCAGCAACGCGTCAATGCGCGCATCCACGCGCCCTTTCATTGGGGCGTATGCGGCGATTAGCTGATAGAGGGCGGCGGTGTCCACCCGTTCTAGCTCAGCGCGTGAACGGTTGATTACTTGGAGGGGATTAGGCATTGCGACTGGCCTTGCAGAACGTCAATCTGCGTGAGCTGGCTGCGGAAACGCTGGGCGAGGGCGAGCGGGTTAGTTGGCATTTACCGGAACATCCTGCGAACCTGTCGCCACACCATCCTGCCCAGTCTGTCGCCACTAACCACCCTGTCGCAAACTTTCAGGGCAACATACATCGCATTTCCATACTCGCAGTTAGCCGCCATTTGTTGCAATGCATCCCAAATATTGTCATGCCCCGTAACCATCGGAGCACCATACCGATACTCCAAAGAAGCAACAGTTGCCGCCTGCTTGCGCAACATCTGGAGGTCTTGCGGGGAAACATTTACCTCAGAATCAAACGGGCCGTACTTAGCCATTCACTCAATCCTTTCTCTCAATGACATAGCCAGCCTGGGCGGCGCCTTTGGAGAAATCCACAAATTCTTTTTCTATCTCGGCGAACGAGGGCAGCATGTGTCTGTTCAGCGCCCGACTGCGCTCACTCCACTCAACAGGAGTCCACCCGTTCAGAGTAAACATATCGCGCGTAACACCGTCAATATGTCCGATGCGCAACGGGGCAAACCAATCCGCAACCTTCTTGAACATCTCCAATCCTTTCTCTACGCTCCCCGATTGAACGCCGCAAGCAGTTGCGCGCCAAGCTCGCCATCGGTCTGGGCGCGCTCGTCTACCATGCGCTCCTGCTCTACACCCCAGTCATAGCCGCGCAGGTGAGACGCGGTCTGGTGGCTCACAAGCCCGTTGTTCAAGTCCATTGTCAATTCCTCGGCTTCCTCGCGGCTATTCTGCGGGGTTACGTCGGGCGGCCATATGACCTTGCCGCCGCTCTCATCATCCCCATATTGTAGCACAAGTAGGCGGCGATTGACCTCGCGTAGCATCTCGCCAAACAGATCGCGCTTGTCCTGTAGCTTCTCCATCGCGTCTTGGTACAGCACCTGGATGGCGAAGTTGGTCAGTTGCCCCAGCTTGTCCTTGATGTTGCTCATATTGACGGTGGCGGTGATGTCGTACAGGCTTTGGATGAGGAATTGCAGGTACGCCATGCTGCTGGCGAGGTCAGACTGCATCTCCAAATTCCACACATCGCCCTCGGCGTTGGGCAGGATGAACATCTGGTCGCCTGCCATCTCCGCTGGCTCCCCGCCGCCTACTGGCTCGCCATTCACCACTACGTTGCTATCCCCGCCGCCCACACGGAAGCCCTTGCCGATGGTGCGCGGGTGGGCATGGTAGCGGATAATCTTGCTGATGTTGCTGGCCACGTAGTTGATACGGTCTTGCAGCCCGATTACGCCGGACACATCACTATCGCCATAGGGTGAGCCGTCTACGGGGAGATTCTGGCCGTGCACGATCGGCGCAAAGGGATAATCCCACTCAATGCTGCTCAACTGCTCCCACTTCGCGCCGTTGCCCTCAACCTCGTTGATGATTGTCCAGCCAGCCTCATTCTTGACGGTGCGCTCGCGGTACACGCGTTGCTTGCCGCGCTCATCCTCGGCCATCCAATACTGCTGATACTCTAGCACCGTCTCTGGGTCAGTCGGCGGCGTGATGATACGCATGGCAATGGGCGGCAACGAGATGAGGCGAATGTTCATGTCCTCGCTGCCGTCAGGAACAATCTTGATGTAGCCCGTGCCGTAGGTGGCCGCGGTCGTGGCGAGCTTCTTCAGGAAAATGGGCTTGCGGTTACGCTCCCACAGCTCATCCAGCCATTCCTGCTTCTCTTCGTTGCCCTCGCCCAAGTCAAAGCGCACCTCGCCGCCCACGAGCAGCGATACGGACTTCTCCACCACCTTGGCGATCAGGTTTACGGCGATGTTATCGTCTGGCTTGCCAGCCTTGACGGGCAACTGTGGCCGTTGGTTGCCAGCCACATACTCGCGCTGCAGTGCCAGCTCAAACAGTCTGCGCTGCATCTCTGCGTCTACCATGCCCCAGCGGTCAAATACGGGTTGCACTAGCCATGTGCGGATATTGTCAAGAAAGCCCATTGTGTATCCTCGTTAGTCGTACAGGAAGTTATCCATCATCACCACCGTAGACTCCAGCATGTCATCCTCGTAAGCATAGCGTAGCTGGTCTATGGCGTGGTTGTTCTTGTCTACAGGCACGCGCAAGGCGTTGCCCGCTTTGTCCTCTTTCCACTTGTACTGCTGGAATTCGCGGATGGTGTTCACGCACCGCTTGTCAATCACAATCTGCTGCTGCTGCAACCATTGCACGCCGTGCAGCACGCTATCCTTGCCCTTGCGCGCAGGGGTTACGTTCAGCCCGTATTGGCGCAACTCGGCTATGCTCTTTGGCTCCGCCGAGTCCGCGCGGATGTCGTCTGCCCCGTGCATGCGCTTCATCTCGCGCGCCAGCAGGTCGTTGGTCAGCCCGCGCTCGTATAGCTCGTCATAGATATAGATACGCTTGCGCCGCTTGTCGTAGTGCGTGGCGGTGCTGGCGGCGGGGTCATCCGAGAAGCCAAAGTCCAAGCCAGCCCGTCTGTTGGTGCGCTGCTCTACGGGCAGGTAATACTCGCTCTCTGGGTCTAGCGTGTCGGCCACAACGTAGTTGCGGAATATCGTGTTACCCAGCACGCCCCAGTTGCCCAGCGTGTACACATCGCGCCAGTATGGGTCAGTTTCGCTCTCCAATACCTCGCGGTCTTGCTGCGTCAGGAAGCGATTGTCTACATGCGTAGTCTTGAGGATGAGCAGGTCATCGCTCTCGTACACGCGCTGGTCGTCAGCCCAGCCAATGCCGGCAAAGTAGTCCAGGTAGATGTGGTGGTCTTGCACGATAGGGTTGAACAGCAGAGTCAGCCGCTTCACCACATCGCTCTTGCCGCGCATGCGTCTCTGCAACTGGCGTATGTCGTTGCGCTCTACCTCGGTGGCCTCCTCTATCACTACATCGGTCAGCACACCTT
>CAZBOT010000154.1:0-1737 GCA_964493575.1 uncultured Candidatus Saccharibacteria bacterium
TTGACAAAATTTGTGATTGTCATATTGTGCAAATGTGCTTCTAGCTTAACCCAATTGAAAATTAACCCTGCATTGTTTTGGCACGACACAAGAATCATTTCATCGTCAGTCGGATGTTTTGTTTTAACAAAAGGATAATTTTCAATCCCCAATAGCAGTTTTCCAGCTTTATCAGAATATTGATAAGAAAAATTAGGAGAATTGATATTGACTGTATAATCAATAATTAAGTTTGCTCTATCAATTACTTCTCTTGAAGAATTATTGCCTGAATTAAATAAAACAAAAAAATGCTTTGGTGCTTTAAGAATATCTGGTAATTCTTTAAGATTTTCGCCAATCAAAAGAGATGGCGTTAACCAGTGCATATATCTATCTTTTCTACTTGTCAGATAAAGAAAGTTTCGCCTTTTTTCTTCGTGCAATGCTTCTGCTAATGCTATTGAATTGTATGTTGGAGTTAACGTAACAACAAATGTCATTGTGTTTTTGCCTTTATTTCTCTGTATAAATCTAAAACATTATCCATATTTTTTGCAATATCGTAAGACTGTCCTATGTGAATGTTTTCTATTGCCCTTGCGCTAAAAACATCAAGATTTTCAACGACCTCAAATATTCCATTGTACCACGATTTTTCATTATTGTCAACAAATATTCCAGAATTAGTACCAAAGTAATTTTGATAAACGTGGCAATTTGTAGCCACAAATGGCAACCCATATGTTGTGTATTCTGTTAGCTTAATTGGCGAACGGCGCATGTCAAATTCTCCTGACAACGGCGCAAGACCAATATCATATTGTGACAGCATTTTAACCCAATCGTAATAAACAACATATGGCTTATAAATCGCATTTTTAATTTTGCATTTGTCAATTATTCTTTTGTCGCCAACAAGAAATAATTTGACTTTTGGATTTTCATTATTTATTTTGTTAATTGCTTCAACAATTCCTGAGTTCTGAAAACTCATTAAATGCCCAAGACTTCCTCCCCAACCCAAATGAATTCCATCGTTTTGATGTTTTGGATGAACATATCTTTCTGTTTTGATATAATTTTCAAGATAGAAAACGTTGCCGAAATGTTTCCAGTCTTGAACTAATTGCAATGACGGAACAGTAACGGCATTGACAACCCCAATTGCTTCTTCTAACAATTTAAGAGGATGTTCTTCTAAATTTATTTGATATTTTTGGCTTTCAATTTTAACGTTTGCTTTGCCTAAAAGCCAAAATTCTCCTGCTGGATTGCCGTCATCTGCGTTAAGCTGTTTATACCCGTCATCAAAATCCAGAATTACAACTTTGCCTTTTTCTCTCCATTTTCGTATAGCGTTAATGCTTTCTCTGATTGCTATTCTATGAACAACAATAAAATCTGCCCAAGAACACAATTCATTGTTTCTTTTTGTTTGTTTAACCCAATCGGTGCTATAAATAAGTTTGCATTCCGCTTTTTGCGTTTCGTAACAGGCAGAAAGAAAGTTTGACGCTCTCCATATTGTAGAATTTGCTTCTTGAAAGCCATCAGAAATTATGTGAAGAATTTTCATTTATTGATTTCGATAATATAACTACCAAACTCGCCCATATCGGTTAGTTTTACCGTTCCTGTTGTAGAAGCATTGACTAACTTTGGCAAACAGGAACAGGTTAACTTGTATGGCGAATTGATAATATGGCATCTTGGGCATTCCCAACCAAATGAATGTGTTTTATACGATTCGCAACA
>CAZBOT010000154.1:1837-3486 GCA_964493575.1 uncultured Candidatus Saccharibacteria bacterium
TCACATTGCTCTGTCATATTTTTCTTTCAACCCCTCAATAATTATCCTTGTTGCTTCTGTATTTTCGCCCTGAAAAATCCATTCTAAGCAATGGTCAGCATAACCGAAATCTTTTCTTCTTATTGCATTCAAGCACCAAAAGATATAGGCAAAAACATCTGAATTTTTAACATTCAATATTTCATAATTGCTAAAAGTATCGTGAATGCCTTTTAATATGCCAACAATTGAACCCAATTGGCTTAATTCCATATATTTTTTGAATTTCAAATCAACAAAATTATTTTCAATAGAATAGATAGCTGGTTTTAATCTGTTTATTTCTTCCTCAAAATAGGATTCAGGCAGATTGATATATTGTTTGAGAGTTGCTATTTCATTAAAATTCAAAATTCCTAAAGATAATTCAGGTTTAGCAATGCAAAGATTGATTCGCCAATATCCTTCTGTTTTTTGTCTATTTATCCATTTTTGAATATTGTAAGAATGTTGATGAAAATTGACAGCGTTTGGAACAAAAACGGCTTGACTTATTTCATAGCCTGCCAATCTGAAACCAAATTCAATATCTTCCCATGCTGCTTTCTTGAAACTTTCGTCAAATCCGCCAACGTATTCAAATAGTTCTCTTGGAATTCCATAATTTGTTGTAATGCAAAATTCTTTATTTATTTCACGTTTCCAACTTCCATCTTGATTTTTGCAGGACGCCCAATTCACTTGCAAATTGTATTTATCAAGAAAGAAAGTGAAATCATCGTAAATTTCTCTATCCCAAACTGTGTAACCTTGCGTTACAGTGTTTCTTTTTTGCGATAATTCAAGATAATGATTCAGAATAAAATTAGCATCGGGAATGCAATCATCGCCAATAAAAATAAGATAATCTCCCTCTGCTTCGTCTGCTCCCTTATTTCTTGCTGATGCCGGCCCGTTATTTGCTTGCGTTAAATAATGCAGCGGATATTTGTATTTTGTTAAATCTAATTCAACTTCATTTCCGCCGTCATTAACAACAATAACCTCAAAATCTTTGAAAGATTCTCTGTTAAAAGCATCTAAAGTCTTGAGTAAAACACCTTTTCTGTTGTATGTAGGAATAATTACGCTTACTTTCATTTATTTTGTTCTAAATAATATGCAACTCTTTGCAATGCCATTCCATCAAAAAGCATATAATTTTCTTTTCTGAATTGAGCAACAGCTTGTTCATTAACAACATTGCCATTGAATGCTTTTTTCAATAAATCAAAATCTTTCTGATTTTTTATCGAATAAGCCAAGCCTTGTTCTGCTTTTGATTCAAGAATGCCGATTTGTTGCAAATCCAATTCAATAACAGGTTTATTAAAAGCAATTGCCTCAATAACCGTTGTGCTGTGTTGCGAGACAATAGCATTTGAAAATAGAAATAACTCATAATTCAGAAAGTTATCTTCCCAAACTCTTAATCCAAATTTATTGAGTTGTTTCAATTGTGGAATAGAGGCATAGTCAAAAGGATGAAGTTTCAACACTAATGGCAAAGAGTTTTTATAACAATACGTTGCTAATTGCGTTAAAGATTCAAGAAAGTTTCCCTCATATCTGTTTATTAACGGCGGAGCAAACACAATATAATTTTGAGGCAAACTATGTGTTATAACAAA
>CAZBOT010000155.1:0-3480 GCA_964493575.1 uncultured Candidatus Saccharibacteria bacterium
ATTCCCTCCCCTTGGCGGCGCGTTTCTGCAGCGCCGGGATACTCAGTGCCCAGAGCTTATTTTCCCAGCGAAGTGGGATCAACATGGCTGCCTCCTTCCAAGGGCGGAACGTCGCCGATGCGGTGGAATCCGTTCGCAAAGTCAATCTGCTCTGGTGTCGGGTGCAGCCAGGCAGAGGCAACGGCGAAGACATGGTACGCGAGCTGGCGGGCCAGCCGCTCGTCAATTATTACATTCAGAGGCCCGCAGTTCAAAGGCCATGCGGAAAAATCCAGATCTGCACCCCGAAGGTCTGCCCACCGAAGGTCTACCCACCGAAGGTCTACCCCCCGAAGATTTGCCCCCCGAAGGTCTGCCCACCGAAGGTCTGCCCACCGAAGGTCTGCACCCCGAAGTCCTGCACCACGAAGGTCTGCCCCGTGAAGGTCTGCCCACCGAAGGTCTGCACCCCGAAGATTTGCGCCCTGAAGGTCTACCCCCTGAAGGTCTGCCCACCGGAGGTCTGCCCTTTCCCCTCCGGGGTCGTCGTTCAGCCAGAGCCGATGCAGGTCGAGAACCTTTTGCAGATCATCCTTGTGCATGGCTGCCTCCTTTAACATACCGCTCATGCAGCTTCGTCACGGCGTCGATGTCTCGTTGTGCCGGGATCGTTTTCCCCGCTTCCCAGCGGTGCCAGGTGATCAGTGACACACCAAGGATTTTTGCCATCTGCGCCTGCGTGCGGCCCAGAGCTTGCCGGGTTTCCTTGTAAATATTCATGATTCAGTGTCCTTTCAGAGAGGTCAACAGCCGGTCGGCCAGGTCAGTGTAATATAGCGCGTCGTCAAGCTCGTTCAGCCGCTTGCATACTGATTTTACGTCGCCGGCATATTCATCGAGCCAGGTTGCCCGGTCGAAAGCCTCCTGTCTCTCGTCTTTATCGCGGCCGTACTCGTGCAGCTCACACTCTGCGGCGGTCAATTCGTCGACCCATGCGGGATCAAGCACGGTGAATTCCTCGCCGCAAGCAAAACATTTGTAATAGTCGCGGCGCTCGCTGAATACACTCAGCGAACAGGCGCAGAAAGGGCAGAATTTGGGATTCATGATGTCAGCTCCTTTCCACTTCATAAAGCAGCTCTTCCAGACCATCAGCGCCGAACAGCGCGAGCAGCTTGTCACGGTTCTGCTCGCATGCCTGGTAAATCTTCAGCGCTTTCCGGCTGTCAGGGTCATAGCCATAATCCGCCGCCCAGTGCTCGAAAGGCTGATCCACTGACGCGGAATCAGACGCCAGGCAGTCTAGCACTTCATCAGCAGTCGGAGGGGTGCCGTTGTGTCCGTACCCTTTGGAAAAATAGACCCGGCGCCGGGTGCCGTCTGCCGCAGTGAGAGTGCAGGCGTAGTGGTCTCCGGAAAAATCAGGCATATGCGGGTTGCGGTCCGCCCGCTTGCAGGAGAACTTCACCGGGTGTTCAGTGATAAACTGCTCCAGAGTTTTCATTTCTCTATGCTCCTTTCCATTCTCGCCAGCTCGTAGTCAAGCGCCGGCAACGTGAAGTAAAACAGAACAGCCCAGAAAAACAGCGCGGCCAGGAGGAAACCGAGGAGGGCTTTTACTTTGGGCATGGTCAAGCCCCTTTAGTGGTCAGGATTCTGTTTGCAGTGCGGACAGAGTGCCCGGGCTTTATGGGTCCGGCGGTCACAACGGACGCAGGCGACGAATTGAGCTAAGAGGCGCGGGAACATGGTTTAGACCTCAACCTATCACCTCGAAAAGCGAACCGTTTTTGTTGTGCCACTCTTCCACGTCGTCAATCTGTTTGCGCAAGTGGTCTTTACAGCGTTCGGGCAAGGTGCAGGCGTCGTCCAGGAAAGCGCGCCAATCCTCGATGACTTCGTCATGGGTCGAGCCATCGCAACCGTCTTCAGCATACTCTGCCAGGCGGTCGGCGCGGTCCGGATCAGAAATAAACAAGTCGTTGCCGAGGCGGTCGCCGATGAAGGAATAGAATTCGCGGCTGTTTAGCATATCATCGATTGTCGGTTTGTAGAGTCGCATTTTTGCCTCCCTCTAGGGTTTTTAGCTGCTGTTCTTTAGAAGATGATTGCCAGCGCCGCGATGAGCGGCAGACCAAGGACCACGCCGAGGAGGATGTTTTTAGGGTTGATCATGGGTTTATCCTTCCCGAATTTGATTTACCTAGAATATATCATCCGATAATTCAATTGTCAAGTGATAAAAATAATTTTTTCAGGGTCGGCCAGTGTCTGCGAGCGGGCAAGGCTTTGCCGGATGACCAACGATAGACGGTGCCAGGGGAGACGCCCAGCCGTTCGTGCAACGGGTGGAAGTGGAACTGATACTTTTGAATGACACGGCGAATTTGAGCAGGGGTTATTTCACTTGTTACATGCTCATCGATAAAACCGGCTTCTACGAGCTTAAACCACTGACCCGCAGGGATCGCCGATTGCCCGGATTCCCAGCGCTGCCAGGTCCGGCGGGAAACATTGAATCGTTTTGCGCACTCTGTAACGGTCAAACCTGATAAAATGCGGGCGGAAAAGAGCGGGATATTTTTCATGGTTAAATCCTCCTAGTGCGACATTTAACGTTAAATGTCGCAGTCTGTCAACAGAAAAACAGGTTTACTAGTACGATTTTCCGGATTTTTATTATCTTGTGACACAATCGGGAGGGTGAAAAACCCCTGTTTTTATTAGCAAGTGATACAATGGAAAACGTGGAAGATATTGAAATCATTAAAGAAAGCGAAATTACTAGTAACTTTAGTACGAAAAAAAGGGTATAAGGTGCCAACTTTTTCGCGCTAGATGTCGCACCTCTGATAAATTAACTACGCAAACTTTGCACTGCGACAAATAGCGAGAAAAAACTAGCCGGTATACCCCAGTTTTTTCGTGTTTTTTTACTAAATCTGATCCTAATTAATTAATTACTTAGAAACTAAAATAAATAAACCTGTGGTATTTCGCGCACTTGCACCCCGCTGGTTATCACCTGCCATACTATCACCTGATAACTAAATCCTGTTACTTGGTACACAACTAAATGTGTCACCTGTTACGAATTTTGCCTCAATCGTGATAGTTGCATATATGCAACCGCTCATATATAATTTATAACTTGTTGAAATCATTACGTTGCGTCATCTGTTAAACGTACTAGCTGCGGCGCCGTGGTGATACATTCGCCGCCTGGTAAATTTAAATTTTGTCGATCCCAAAATGCGCTTGTTGCATCTGCTAAATGGGTATATGTGCCCGGCCTGGCAGAGCTGCAGCGGGCTTCGCGCTCTTGGACCTGGGGGGATCGAGCTGAAGAGGGGAGGGGGTCCAGGGGATGAAGGAGGGGGGAGGGGACCCCCTCCGGGGGTATGTCATTTGCGAGGGCATAGCCCCTCACACTCCGCAGCCCCTTCCCGCCCAAAAAGTTGTTACTCTAGACACAGTTGACAAAATATTGACACCCGTTTA
>CAZBOT010000156.1:0-3457 GCA_964493575.1 uncultured Candidatus Saccharibacteria bacterium
TGAAGGCGGCGCTGGGCGAACTCTTCGGCCCCGCCGTGGCGAAGGTTGCCGAGACCATCGCCAACGCCGTGACGGGTGCGGTCGAGCTGGTGAAGATTGACGGCACAGAGGCGATGCTGGCCGACGTGGACGCGATCCGCCAGTCTTTGGCCGACCTGAACGTGATGAAGGAACGAACCGAAGCCCTCTGGGCGCGGGGCGTGGAACTGGACACAAGCGCGACGGAGGAATATATCGCCGTCGTGCTGGAGATTGGGCGCGCTCAGGCCGAACTCAATTCCATTATGGAAGTGTTCGCCACGCGCCAGACTGAACTCATGGGCGGCGGGGGAATCAATGTAGCGGGCGGAGCCGATGCGATTGCGGCCTCTACCGCTGCCCAAGCCGCCGCCGTGGAACGGCTCAATCAGAGCATGGCGGACGTGGCGACGAAGCAGCAAATCTGGGCGATTGCCCTCTCTGCTGCGAACGGGGACGCCACCCGTGCGGCGGCGATTGCCGGGCAACTGGCAGCGCAGTATGACGTGCTCACCTCCACGATGGCGGGCGCGTCCGCCCCCATGTACACCGCCGCCGACGCGATGGACATCCTTGCCCGCAACGCGGCAAGCATGGCACGCGAGGGCAACGCAGCGGCGGGCGGCATTGCCAATGCAGGCGTGGCGGCGGGCGCAGCCGCATCGCAATTCCAGACGGCCAGCAACGCCGCGGGCAACCTGAGCGGCGCTTTGCGCACCCTGCGCGGCTTGCAGTCTGACCTCGCCGGCCTCGACAACCTGGGCAAGGCGCGCGACACCATTGCCGGGCTGGGAGGCGGCGCGCAGGGAATTGACGTGCGCCCCATGATCACGCTTGCCGAGAGCGGGGCCAAAGCCGGGGCTGCCATCGAACTCATCCGCTACATGAGTCCGGCAGCGGCTCAGGGAGTGAGCGGAATCGGGCAGGCGGCGGGCAACGCCAACGCCGAATTTCAGAAGCTACAGGGCACAGTGGCAAGCCTGCTGGAATCGCAGCTCGATCCCGGCGTCGGCGTGAACGTGGACAACCTCCTGCCCAGAGAGGACGCCATCAACGAGAACGCGCGCCGCCTTGCCGACATTGCGGTGAACGGATTCAAGGGCCAGGACTGGATGGCGGAATTCGCCGCCGAAGTGCCCGACGTGTACCAGGCTCTCATAGACTCCGGCGACCCCAAGACGACCGCCGCCCAGATGCTCAAGGACTTTCAGGACGGGCTCTTGCCTGACCTGATTGACAAGGAGGCGGCGAAGGAGCGCGTCAAGCGCATGTTGACGGGCGACGCGAACATGGCCCAACTCGCGCAGGAGATTGCGGCGGAACTCTCTACCGAGATGGGCGTGAGCCTCGGGCAAGCGCAGGCGGCGGCAGGTGCGGTGCTTGGCACGGGCGCACCTGGTGCGGGTGGAGCCGTGATTGACGGTTCGGCGGCCGGGGCGGGCGTAGTGGATGGGCTGACGAAGGCCATCGCCGCAAAGCAAGCGCAGATTCAGGCGAGCGGCGGCACGGCGGGCAGCTCGTGGCTTACGGGCTTTCTCGCTCAGGTGCAGGCCGGAATCGGCGGTTCTTTGCTTGCCATCCTTGCCGCGGCGCTGGTCGGGCCTGTGGCAACCGCCATCGCAGCCGATGCCAGCCGGAAGGGGGCTGACTAATGCCAGCGGCAACGCAGCCAACGCTCAACGGGGCAAACATCCCTTACCCAAAAAACGACGGCTATACAGAGAAGTCGTTTCTGAAGGGCAGTTCGCGCAGGATGGCGAACGGTTCTATTGTGCGCGACCTCGTGACGACTTCCGTCAAACTGCGTTTCACGTTGCGCTACGAATATCTCACGGTAACGGAGCGCGGGCAGGTGGAGACGGCGCTCGGCTATCTGAAGGATGGCACAAGTCGCACGTTCGTCAGCCCGCGCAATATCAGTTACACCGTGGTTCTGGCCGAGGATGGCGAACCGGAGTGGGAAGTCAGGCCGGTGCAAGGCGGTTCGGCTTTCCGCTACAGCGGAACCCTAATCATGGAAGAGGTGTAGCGCATGGCGCGCACCATCGGCTGCAAAGTCTGGTTTGACTGGGACTTCAACGGCTCCTTCACCGAGGAGACGAGCAACCTCGTGACGGTGCGCGGCGACACGCGCATCGCGCCGCCCGGCGAATCCATTACCAGCGCGCAGGGCATGATCGACAGTTGCACCATCGAACTTTACAACAACGCAGGCCGCTACAGCCCGCTCAATTCGTCCGGCGCTCTCTACACCTACATTCAGGACGGCAAGGGCTACCACGTACCTGTGTACGTGGAAACGACCATCAACGGAACGGACTACACGCGCACCTTTACAGGCGTTGCCAAGATTCCACGCGAGACAGGCCGCACGTGGAACGACGTTCGCACGGTGGAATTCGAGTGCCGCGGGCGGGAAGAGCTGCTCCTGCAAAAGCGGATGAGTACCACCTACGCGGGTGTGATTGAGCGTTTCCAGGGCGGCTACACAGAGGGCACGGTGATCACGGCCTTCCTGAGCGCCGCCAGCGCCACACCGACCAGCATAGATGCGGGCATGGTCACGATCCCCTGGACCTGGCTCGACAACGAAAGCCCGCTCGAGGACATCTGGCAGATTGCGGCTGCGGCGGGCGGGCGCTTTTACGCCGACGTGAGCGGGACGTACACCTACGAGAATATGGCGCACTGGCTGAACAGCCCGCACGCCACGTCACAGGTCACCTACACCGCCGCCGACTGGGAACGCATGGAGGCGACCTACAACGACCGCGAACTTTACGACTCGGTAAGCGTGGAATATGCGGGGCGGGAGCCGGACACCGAAGCCGTGATTTGGGAGCCCGACGAAGAGGTGATTGTCCCGGCCAACAGCAGCAAGACGGTCACGGCAACCTACAGCGCGCCGAACTGGACGGAGCCAGCCATTACCTGGCGGGCGCACACCGTAGGCGGGGCCGACCTGACCGCCTCCGTAAGTTTCAGCACCACGCACTATGCGCAGCGCAGCGTGATGGTGATCACGAACGCACACGCCACCTTGCAGGCGAAGATCAACCCGTTTCAGATTACCGCCCGCCCTCTGGCTGGGGGGCCGACCGCCGAAGAGACGCGCACCAGCGCCGCCGACGGCGCGAACTCGGCATTCTTCACCACCCGCGGCAGCCGCGACCGCAGCGTGCGCGGAAACGTGTACATCCAGACGAAAGCGCAGGCGGGCATGTTGGCGCAACTCATCCTGGACCGCCACGAGTACCCGCGTCTCACTTACCGCTTGACGGGCGTGCCGGGCAACGCAGCGCGCAGGCCGGGCGACCGCATCACGGTGAACGATAGCAGCGTGATGAGTAGCGGCCGGGAGGCCATCATTACGGGCGTCTCGTGGCGCTACGGCGGGCAGGTGTACACGATGGATATCACGGCGATTGACGCCGCCAAC
>CAZBOT010000157.1:0-3432 GCA_964493575.1 uncultured Candidatus Saccharibacteria bacterium
ATTAGGATTCTGGTTTTGATGTGCTGAACATCCAGGCTTCGGACGTGCTGAGCGCTGCCGAGTACCCTTGGCGTCAGGTCGCGGTCAACGTCGCCGCTTCGGGCCTCGAAATCCGCACCAACTCGGGCGAGAATCGCATCATCAACTTCGTCAAGGCGAAGATCAAAAACGCCCAGCGCACGATGGCGAACGGCCTGTCGGAAGACCTCTATTCCGCTGGCACCGCCACCAACCAGATGGGCGGCCTGCAGCACATCATCGCTGACGGTTCCGGTTCGGTTCAGTACGGCGTGGGCACGGTTGGCGGCATCAACGCCTCGACCTTCGCCTTCTGGCGCAACCAAGTGTTTGATGCGTCGGTCGGCGGCGTCACCCCTTCGGCTACCACCATCGAAAACTCGATGATGCTGCCGCTGTGGCTGGCCTGTACCCGTGGCATGGATACGCCTGACCTGATTGTGATGGATTCGGTGTACTTCTCGTACTTCGAGAACTCGCAGACCAGCATCAAGCGTTACGCCTCGGCTGATTCGGCGCAGGCCGGCATCGTCTCGCTGAAGTACAAGACCGCCGATGTGGTCTATGACTCCAGCGATTCTGGCATGCCCGCCTCGCACGCCTACTTCATCAACACCGACTTCCTTGAACTGGTCGCCCACAAGGATGCGTGGATGGAAATCATGCCGGAGTTGAAGTCGGTCAACCAAGACGGAATCGTGGTACCCATCTTAACGCAAGCGAACCTGACTTGTAGCAATAGGGCGCGTTTGGGTGTGATGCATGCCTGATGAATTCCCCGCTTCGGCGGGGGTTCTTTGACTTTCACGAAAGGACACAAAATGTATATTTCTGGCATCGACCCCACTAACGTCCGCACCAGCGGCCAAGGCCCGGAGTTCACCCCCGGCACTATCGGCTGGAACATGACTTCCGAAGGCCCCAAGGGCTATATCTACGTGCAGGACTCCGGCGCGGCGATTACGGGCGATGGTTATATCGCCCTTGTTGACGGCTCGGCGTTTACCGCAATCATGGCTTCGACTACCACTTCCGCACCGGGTGCGGGCGCTGGCAAGCTGGCGGGCGTTGCGCGTGCTGCGATTGCCGCATCCGGCTATGGCTGGCTGCAAATCTTCGGCGCGGGCACCATCCAAACCGCTGCTGCTGCGGGCGCTTATACCATCCTCAACACCACCGCCACCGCTGGCAAGCTGGACGACGACGCCACCGCAGGCTCGGAAGTCATCGACGGCATCGTGCTGGACGCCGCTGCAGGCGGCGCCGCCACGGCAGCCGCCTTCATCAACTGGCCGAAGGTTGGACGTACCCTCTAAACATTCTCCCTGTAGGACGTTCCCCGCTTCGGCGGGGTTTTTTTTGGCCGCTCCAAACAGAGTTGCCAACAAAGACCCAAATCCCTTTACAGGAGCAAGCAAAAATGATCGGCATTCAGGAAGCACGCCCCCCCATCGTTCGATTCGAACGCCAATCGGTTCAGGATCAGGCCGCCAGCCTTGAGGCAGGCCGCGCCATGTTCCGCGACGTGAACATCGTCAACATCGCCCAGCCGCCTGGCAAGGACTGGACGGTGAAGAATGCCGAAAAGTGGCTGGCTCAGATCAAGGAAGATTTGTACCAGGGTCGCCGCACCGCCTACCCGGCTGAATGGGTTGACGGCTTCCACCGCGCCTATGAAAACTGGAAGAACGGCATCGACGGCAACGTGCCGGAAGGGGAAACCGCGCTGCGCAACGTGCCGTTTGTGACCCCTGCCGAGGCCGAGAACTACGCGCAACTGCATATCTACAGCGTGGAAGCTGCCGCATCGATGACCGAGGACACACTCAAGGCTGCCGGCATGGGTGCGCGCATGTTCCGCGACAAGTGCCGCGCCTATCTGGAAGCCGCGCAGGACGGCGGCAAGGTGGCCGAGGAAGTGGCGCACCTCAAGCGCGAGCTGCAAAAGCGCGATGACGTGATTGCCGCGCTGGAAAAGCGCATGAACGCCATTGAAGCGGGCGATGACGCCCCGCGCCGTGGCCGCAAGCCGAAACTACAGGAAGCCGCCTGATGAACAAAAACTCATCCGTAGTAATTGAGCGAGTTGCAAACGGTTATCAGGTGCGCCCGCTTTATGGGGCTGGCGATTGCTTCTGCCTTCTTGATCTGATGGTTTTTCAGGATATGGGTTTCGCCTCGGCTGCTCGCGACTACCAAAGCACAGAAGACACGCTGCTTGGCTTCATTGAGTCGCATTTCAGAGAAGAAAAGGAAGCCGCCTAAATGACCTGCCTGACCATCGTTCAAACCGCCTGCCAACGGGTCGGCCTGACCTCGCCTAACGCGGCCATCGGCAATACGGATGCGCAAATCATCCAGATGGTCGCGCTGCTGAACGAGGAAGGCGAGGCGCTGGCAACGCGGCACGTATGGCAGGCGATCACCAAGGAAACGAGCTTCACCACGGTTGCCGCTGAGGTGCAGGGGGCTATTACGACCATTGCGCCCGGCCTCGATTACATCATCAACGATACCATCTGGAACCGCGATTTGCGCCGGCCCGTGTATGGCCCGCTGACCCGCCAACGCTGGCAGCAGCGCAAGGCGATGGCGTTTCAAGGCCCGTTCAATCAGTTCCGCATTCGTGGCGATGACCTCCTGTTCATCCCCGAGCCTACTGCGGGGCAGACGTGTTATTTCGAGTACATCAGCCGCTATTGGTGCACCGACTCGACCGGCGCAACCGAGCGCGCAGCCTTTGCCAATGATGCAGACGTGGGCCTGCTGGATGAGCGCATCCTGACGCTTGGCCTTATCTGGCGCTGGAAAGCCGCGAAGGGCTTTGACTACACCGCCGATCTGGAAAAGTACGAACGCCGGGTGCTCGACGCCATTGCCCGCGATGGGTCGAAGGACTGGATCAATCTGGCCGACAACCGCTATGACATTCTCCCGGCTGTGGCTGTGCCGTCCGGTAGCTGGAACGTCTGATGCTGGTCAAGCAACGCCGCCCCGTCGCCAGGACGGCCAGCATTCCCGCGCCTACGGGAGGCTGGAACAAGCGCGACAACATCGCGGATATGTCCGATACGGACGCGGTCATCTGCAAAAACTACTTCCCGACCGCATCCGACGTGATGCTGCGGCTGGGCGCAATCAATTGGGTGACTGGCTTCACAAGCAGCACAGTTGAAACCTTGATGGGCTATCAGTCAGCTACCGCGTCCAAGCTGTTCGCCGTGGTTGACGTGGGCGCAACAGCCGAGATTGTGGACGTGACCAACAGCGACACCGACGGCACGCCGCCTGCATCGTCTGTGACCGGCCTCACTAATGCGCGCTTCCAGTATGTGAACTTCTCGACCTCGGGCGGGGCTTTCCTGCTGGCGGTGAACGGCGCTGACAAGATGCGTTATTACAACGGCTCGGCGT
>CAZBOT010000158.1:0-3421 GCA_964493575.1 uncultured Candidatus Saccharibacteria bacterium
GGCCGGTTAATCCGTTCGTACCCAACCCGCGCAGATGCAGCAGCGCAAAGCCGGGTACCTTCTTGAGCGTTCCGTCCGGCAGCCGGTATTCGTATACCAGCCCACTCGCCCCCCTCGATACCGTTTCCATAGCGCCCGGCACCAGTGGCCATAGCGCCGTGATGCGCCCGCGGTTGTCGCTTTCTATCTCCGCGTAGGCGTTGCCCCACAGCAGCAGGTGCGCCTGCATCAGCTCGCGGAACTCAAATGATGTCTGGTATGGATTCGGCGCGTTGTGGAGCAGCTCGTACAGGTAGAAATCCGGTGCTCTGCGTTTCCCCTGCTCGCCCGCCAACCGTTCGTACACCAGCAGCGGCAACGTTGCCACGCTTTCCGCCAGCACGCGCACCGCAGCCAACACCGCCGTATATTTCAGCGCCCCTTCCCCGGATACGCTCACCCCCGCCGCCGTAGGCTGAATAATGCCCAACTCCCGCCATGCCTTCGCGTCTGTCAGGCTTAAGGCCATGCGTCGCTCAAACATTCGTTGCAAAAAGCCCATTGCTACCGCCTAGCCGCATACAATCCGATAGCCAACAGCACCGCCCCTACCACAATCAGAGCCGCCGGCGGATAGATAAGCCACACACCCACGCCCACCAGCGTAGTACCCACGAACACCAGCACGTCATCCAGATATTCCAGCAAGCGCATAAACGCAAAACGGGCGCGACCAACACCGAAGTGTTGAAATCGCGCCCGAGGTAATCCTTAAGCGATATTTAGTTGTAATCTGCCGCAGTTATCCCGCGTCAGTTATGCACAGTTTATCAACAGGTTATCCCGTTGTCAATTATTAGTTGGCGAAACAACCTCCACGTGGCTACCGACAAGCGTCACCAACCAGTCAAGCAATTGAGCCTGGTTGTCAAACCCAAAGTAAGCAGGAATATCACGCTCTTCGTACACGACTATCCCCACCTCTTCATGGGACAATCTCAATCTCAATATCCACTGCCATCTGACCTTGGGAATGACTGCCGGCCAATAACTGACTTGGTAAGAGAAGTCTTGCAATAAGCCGCCAGCCGCACAACCATCATCCCGGCCACTTTCCCGCCTACCCATCCACCACGACGACGGCTTAATCTCCACCTGGCCGTCTTTTGTTGTAACAATCAACATCATCTTACCCTCCGCGGCAGCGATTCTTCCGGCAGCCGCCCATATTTCACCAGTATACGCTCAATCTGTCTCAGCCGCATAATCACCACATCCCGCTCCCCTTCCAGCGCCGTCAGCCAATCCGCCAGCGCCAACGCCCCTACATCCGGCGGCTCATGAGCCTCCCCGCGTTTCAGCAGCCGCCAGTCATCGTCACTCACAACACGCGCAGGCCCCGGCTTTCGTACACGCTGATACCTGTCTGTAACGCCCCCGCCGCAATCGCATCGCTTTTCGCTTCCCAACTCAGCACCGCTGCCATCGCCGCGTCAATCTTGTGCGGACTGTCCGGTCGCTCCTTGTAAATCGTCCAGAGATGGTTACCCTCCTCGTCTCGGATGTTCAGCACCTTCCGCACCGCGTTCCCCACGTGCCGCCGCAAGCGCTCATCTCCGTCATGCTGTAAATCCCCGGCAGCGATGGCATTGGCGAATGATTTAATCGCGTAGGACATAGCCTTCGGCCGATTAGTCCACCACTCCAACACCCGCTTCTCCCCATACCTCCCCGCCCACTCCGCTACCGTTGTCTCCCAATAGGGCGGGTCGCAGTACATCCGCCAAACGTCATAGCGCTCGAAAGCCAGCGTAACCGCGTCGTCTACCTCGCCGGCCGGCACTTCCCACTTCTCTACCAGCGGAGGCCGTTCCCACAATCCAGCGATCTGCTGGAACCCGGTCGCAATCTCCGTCACTACCAGCGCCGTGCTGTCATGCCAACGCGCGCCGTCAAAGCCCAGAGCCACCAGCGCCCCCGCCGGTATCTCGTAATCCGGCCTGGTCAGTCCGTTCCATTGCTCCACGTCAAAAGCCCGCTCCGACGAACGCACCAACCGATTCAGCCACACCCGCTCCAGATACGTCTTATCCGCGGTCGGGTCCAGCCATTGCGCGCAAATGCCGTCAATGTCCGACCATTCCGCCGCTGGGCCGGATGCCTCAATCACCGCTGCCCGTATTCCCTCCGGCGTGCTCATGTCGTGCTTATCGCCAGCCTCCCGGTGAAAGAAAAACAAGCGGCTATCGTTAATCGCGCCGTCGCGCACCTGCCGGGCGTAGTCCATCGTATCCTCCGCCACACTTCCCTCCCCAGGAGCAGGAGCTGTCGTAATCTCAAACGACCACGCATCGGACAGATAGCGCTTGGGAATATTCGCCAACATCACCCGGTGCGCCCGCTTCAGCGCCGGCAAGCTAAACCGGTGCGTCTCATCAAATACCTGAAACGTGGTGCGCGCCCCATCTCGCGCGTTCGGGCTGGTAGATAGGCTCACCGCCTTTCCATCCCCGCCAATCCGCATGATGCGCTCCAGACCGATGTCAAAGTCGCCTGCCACCTCAGAGTACATCAGGATAATTCGCAGCGCGCCATAGGCCAGCTCGTCTGATTGTTCCTCCGTGTAGGCCACCATCGGAATATACGGGTCAGTCACCCCCACCCCCACCGGCTGCCCCTTCGCGTCAAATCCGTCGCAGCGCACCGGCCCATCCGGGTGCAGCTCCACCGCCGCAATAAACGCCGCCAGCTCCGTCTTCGCCGTTCCCTTCCGCAACGACAAAGCCACTCGCTTAAAGCGTCGCCGCCCGGCCTGTTCGTGCCGCTTTGGATAGACCTCGTACATGCGCCATATCAGCGCCCGCTTCTCCGCGTCCAACCGGACCGGCTCACCCCGCAGATCGCCCGGCCCATGCACCAGGTACGATTCAATGAAGTCCACTACCTGCCCGCCCAGAGACGGATACGGCTCTTTGTCGGCAGGCACCATCAGCACGGTCATTTCAGAATCCCGCGCGGGTCGTTCTCAATCACTCGCGCCAATCGCGCCCGTTTGCCTTCCCGCTTATCCGCCGCATCCTCCGCCTGGGTGACGGTCCACTGTAGCCGCCGTCGCGCCATCGGCGTCAACCCGAACTGCTGTTCCAACATGCGTATCTCGGCAGCGATATTCAGCTTGCCCGATGTCCAGAACATATCCACCAGCATCGCCAGCCGGAACAGCGCACCAAGGTCAGAGCGCAAGAACTCGCTCGCTTGCGGTGATGCCCAAATATCCTTCCACCAAACGCGCGTCAACTTGTGCCACTCGCCAAGTGGATTAGCCGGCAAGCGTGGCGTGCTGGTAATCGGCGAATGCTCGGGTGGCAGTAAAGCGCGTGTTGCCTCTTTGTTGCGCCGTTGCCTCAGCGCCGGGTCCTTCGGTAACGGTCCGGGCATCAGT
>CAZBOT010000159.1:0-3401 GCA_964493575.1 uncultured Candidatus Saccharibacteria bacterium
AATGTCATTCCCCACAGGCGCGCTCGACAATGCCAGCGTGGCGAACGGAAAGCGCGCCGCATATTCCGCCTGCCACACGTCAGCGAACGCCTGTTCTTGCTCGATTCTGTCCGTTGTCTCGGCCGGCGTGTGAGAGCCGGCGTAGACCTCATTCCACAAGCCGATAATCAGCCGGCGGAGCTGAGCCAGAGCCGGGTCGTGCACGAACGTCTCAAAATACTCCCGCGCCCGCCGGCGCTTCGTTGTCATGTCCGCGCCGTCGTAATGCTGCCCCGGCGAGTGGTCCGCCCACTTGCGAAAGAACGGCGTGATGCCCGTATTCACCCGCTGCGCTTCAACCAGCAAGCCGATATTGTCTACCGACTTCACGATGGTATACGCCGGCAACGCCGCGACCGCCCGCGTCCAGTCGGCAACCGGCTCTTGAAAGTGGAAAGAAATCAGTCCTTGATACAGCGTCATTTGCCCCCTCTCAGCGTGTTGTTTTCCTGTTCCAGATGTGCGACCCGCTTCTCCAACTCCGCGATGCGCTCCTGGTCTTCCTTGCGCCCGTACATGCGGAGTACGCGGTTTTCATGCTCCAGCTTTTCAAGCCGGGCCAGCAGGTCGGCGGATGCGGCCCGCTCCGCTTTCAATTGTGCCCGCAGGTCGGCAAGCTCCGCCTTGAAGCTGGCGAGCCGCTCATTCTCAATCTGGTTAATGAGGCGGATGCGTTCAATCTCTGCCGCTTCTTCTTTATCTGCCGCCGCCTGCGCAGCCGCTATCCGTTCCTGGTCTATCTTGCGCTGGTCTATCTTGCGCTGCCACCACAACCCGGCAAAGCCGGACACCGCAACGATGAGGGCAGCAATACCCGCCGCGTTACTCAATATGGCTTCCACCGCAGCCTCCGTTTGTCGTGAGCCAGTGTAGCAGCGCTATTGACTTCGGGAAGGCCATCAACCATACGAAATGAGCGCTCAAGCCTAGAAAATCGTCTGGAAAGTCGTATACCCCTACCGCGTGCAATATCCAGCTAGTCCACACAAGCAAACTGGAGAACAGCCAGGCCGCCTCCAGGTACGCGATGCCGGCGACGTTCTTGCATTTCACGCCGCGCCATACCACGTAAACAAAGGTTGCGATGTTCAGCAACACCGTCACGCCGCCGACTACGATCTGCGCGTTATTTTCCATCGCCGCACCTCACCCAGAACCAGCCGTATAGCTGGACCACCTCCACCCGGCAGCCTGCCCCTAACGGCCGGAACCGCCCCGGCGTGAAGTTGGACGGCGCTCGCGTTGGCGGCGCTGTTGTCGCCGTTGGATATGTGACCACTCGGGTGTTTTGGGCGGTTGCGGTTGGCGTTGCTGTACTGGTTGTGGTTGCCGTCGGTGTCTCAGTTGGCTCCTCCGTTGCCGTAGGCGTCCAGGTCGCACTCACCGACGCTGACGGGGAGGGGGAGGCCGTCGGGGAAGGCGTCGGTGAGTGCGAAGTGGGCGCAAGGGTCGGCGTCACCCTTGTGCTCGTCGCTGTTGCTGTGGCCGGCCGCGTCTGGGTAGGCGTCATGGTGGGAGGCGTGGGCATTGGACGCGGCCGGCAGCTGCTCACCAGCACCGCGCAGATTGCCAGCACGAACAGCACCGCCAGCGCCGCGAACAGCCAGCGATAGCGCTCAAGCGGGCTGCTCATCTGCCGCCTATCAAACCGTCGCTCATTGCGGCGTCGCCTTTCGCCCGGCCATGCCGACGCTTTTTTGCGCCTCCCGGCCCATCGCCGCAAAGCCAAAGCCCATGCCGAAAGCCGCCAGCCAGCCCAGGGCGCTTAGTTGCTCAAGGAACTCCTGTGCCGCCAGAATCGGAATCAGGCCAATCAGCGCCGTCACCGCCTGTCCAATGACATAGCGCCAATCGAACGCGACACCCTCCTGCAAGTAGGCCAGCAGATACGGCCAAAAGACGCGCAACATCGCGCCCAACACGTAGGCGATCACCGCCCATACTACCGGGTCAATCTCGCTCATGTAAGCCTCCTCTTGGCATCCACAAATGCCCGGCCGGTTGCCTTCAACCGGCTATCCACCGTCAGCATGGAGAGCTGCGGCTTCCTTTCGTCAAATGGCGTGAACCAGTATGCCCGTTGCACGTACGGACTGGCGTACATCTCATTTAGCCAGCGCTCTGTTGTCGCCGCGTCGTTCCGGGCGCTTATCTCCCCGAATATCACCGGCCGCACCCGTGAGATTCCCGCCGTCTCCGCCATTTCCAACAACGTCTCCGCTGCCCATGCCGGCGAGCGCCATGCCTCAGGAATCGGCGCGGGCGGATGCGAGTACCAGTTCAGTATCCAGCCGTCCACCGCCTCGAAGGGCTTTGCCATGTCGAACCGGTTCACGACCTTCAACATGCTGAATACCGCCGCTATCCACTGCCGGAACCAGGGGAACGGCAGGCCATCAATGCTGGTGTCCCAGGCATCCACGCCGTTCACCGCCGGAGCCAGCCAGCGCAGGTCGGGCCGGATTTGGCGCATGTACACAAACAGCGCCGCCGCATACTCCGGCTCCAGTTGCGCCGATTCCTGGAGCGGCTCATAGGGCAGATTCGGCTCATTGAGAAATATCACCGTATCGCCCTGCGGATATAGAGCCAGCCTGTCCGCCCCAATATAGCCCGGTCCCCACAGGTTGCGCGTCCAGTTGCCGGGGATGTTCGGCGGCGTCCACGGCCCCCACACACGCCCATAGTCCTCCGCCGTCATCTCCAGCGCGTCCCAATTCTGCCGGTTGTCCGCCTGGTGCGGTGCAAGGCCGAACTCCAGATAGTTGCGTAAGTCGCTCATGTCAGGCTCCTCACATAGCCCGGCTCGATGCGCCACGTGCCGGTCGCTATCACTATCGCCTCATCTGGCGTCGTGTCTGTTTCGATGCCCTTTAGCGTCCAGGTATGCGCGCCGCCGAAGTTGGAGGCAATCTTGGCGACCACCTCAGCCGCGTCTACGTAGACGGTAAACTCCGTCGCGCTGTCCGCCGTCAGGCTGCCGTAGCTCGCCCCCGTTGCCGCCGCCTGCCCGATGTAAATCAGGCCGGTCGCGCTATTGACGTACAGCACGCTCTCGGCATCCAGGTCGCTCGGGTATCGTTTCACCACAAACAGCAGGTTTTCATAGGCCGTCAGGCCCGGCGTGCCACTCAGGGTAAATGTCGCATCCCAGGTCGCGTACTGGTAGACGGTTGCCGTTGCGCCTGCCACTGTGCTGACCACTGTCACGCTACTCACCGCCGCCAGCGCCGCCTCCAGCGCGTCCACGATGGCATCCGGGTCTATCGCGTTCAGCACAGCGCCTGTACTGCCGGCGCTCAGGTGCCCGGCGATGGCCTCATCCCACACCGCGTCGGCAATGTCGCCTGCCGTCGCACCGC
>CAZBOT010000160.1:0-3358 GCA_964493575.1 uncultured Candidatus Saccharibacteria bacterium
TTCGGGCGCTTTTTGTTATAATGAGGTGCATGCTGAACACACAAAATTTCACCATTGTTGATATTGAAACAACTGGCGGGAGCCCGTTTTTTAGTCGCATTATTGAAGTCGGTTTACTCAAAGTAGAAAAAGGCGAAGTCGTAGAAGAATATCAAACTTTACTTAACCCAGGCCAAGAGATTCCTGAATTTATTACCAAGATGACTGGAATTACTGCGCAGGATGTTACAGGCGCACCAACCTTTGCTGATATTGCCGGAGATTTACTAGCGCGGTTTGAAGATTCAACCTTTGTAGCTCACAATGTAAACTTTGATTATGGATTTTTAAAGGAAGAGTTTCGCCGCTTAGGTTGGGTGTTCAATACTGACCGGCTTTGTACGGTTCGGCTATCCAGAAATTTATACAAACAGCACAAGCATCACAACTTAACAGCCTTGATTGAACGGCATGGTTTCCAGATCAATAACCGTCATCGCGCTTTTGATGATGCCAAAGTGCTATGGGACTTCATGCAACTGATTCAAGCCGAGCATGAACCAGCAATCATCAATCGGGCGATTCAAAATTCTCTTACTAAAACCCGCGGCACTATTAAGCTCCGCCAAACACCATCAGAACTTATTTATGAAGATGAAACCGGTCATGTCCTCTGAGGCTTTTGCGAAGGGGGAACAACATTTACGCTCTGTTGATAAAAAACTTGCTGGCGTAATAGACAAATACCAACTGAAAGCTCAGCGCCGCTTACCGCGCACACATTTTGAAGCGCTCGTGGAAGCTATTATTTCTCAGCAACTTTCAGTGAAAGCTTCCGACACAATCTTTGCGAGGTTTGTTGGCTTGTTCCCAGGCGGAAAATTCCCAAAACCGGAAGCTTTGCTTAAGCTGCCCATTGCTAAGTATCGGAGCGTGGGAATTTCTGGTCAGAAGACTAATTACATCAAAGACTTGTCTAAGCGAGTAGTCTCAGGACAGTTAAATTTAAACTCGCTGCATCGTCTCGATAACGAAGAAGTCATCGCTGAGTTAGTAACAGTAAAAGGCATTGGGCGTTGGACTGCAGAGATGTTTTTGATGTTCACTCTCCGAAGACCAGATGTGTTTAGTTTTGGCGATTTAGGTTTGCGGAATGCCATTCAAAAACTTTACAAATTAAAGAGCGCCCCAACTGAGAAACAGTTGGAGCGTATCACTAAGAAATGGTCCCCGCATCGCACTACTGCGGCGCGGTATTTATGGAAGAGTTTGGATAATGAATGAACCCGCTTTCAGAGCGGGTTCAGCTCACAAGATAAACTGATTCCATCTTATGATTGAGAAGGAACATTCGGCCGATAAAACGGTTTATGTCCCAGCGGATTTGTAACTCTGGCCAGAATTGCTTATCAGTGATGGCAGAGATATTTTCTCTCAGTTCACTGTGGGAAACCCCAAACTCTCCGCCAATCGTGAGTGCTTTGATAATCTTAGTCAGAAAATCATCCTGACCAAAAATCTCTATTGGACCAGACAAGCTAGCATTGAGAAGCTCAAAATTATTGCTAGATTGAATAACCATGCTATCAAGAGCATTACAAGCTCTTACCCCTGGAGTACAGAGGAACATGGCTTCGATTTCATACCAGCCTACTGGCTTGCCGTCCCGACTCTGAATTATCTGTTTCACTTCCTCAGCATCAGGAAGAGAAGGCAGGCGATTATAGACAAAAATCCACTCAGATTCCATATCTTTCCTCCATTTGCCCAAGGTTGATTTTTTTCATCATAATTTATTAAAAAACTCTTGACAAGGCCACAAAAAGTTACTAATATAGTGAAGGATTAATAAGTAATCCTTAAGGAGATTTAAAAGACACACGACCTCAATTCCACTTGGATGTATCCGGCTCTGCCAGTTGGCGGATGGCGGAGATTATCTAGGGCCTCGCCCAGCGAGGGAATCGAGCACTACAAAGGCAACTTTGAGTGTTTTTTATACTCCAAATCAACCTACTATTCACGCCGAGCCAAGGCTTGGCAATAATCTCGACGAATCCAGTCATTCAATCAAATTCCGAGAGGTTAGATATAGAAAGTTAACCTGTCCTTTGACAACTGCATAGTGATTGAAATGTTGTACAAAACTATTTCGCAGGTCATCCTGAGCGCAAGCGAAGGATCCAGCGATTGTAGATTGTCGCCTATACAACTAAGTTTAACTTAGTGAGTGAGCGTCTGGCTTTGCCAGCGCGAACGTGGAGCGGTCAGGTTTACCTGATCCGCGACCAAATTTAAGAGAAGTAGTCCTTCGGGACTGCGTCTGTTTGTATGGGAATTGATTACGTCAAGTTTTTTGAGTTCAATGATACTCCGAGCATTCAAAGTTTGCTCTATAATATAACTTTGGCCAAGTTCTCTCGAGCACGGCCGCAACGGTGTGGCACGTGTGAGAACAAACTCTCGCGTCCGCTCGTCAAGAGTGGACACGGTTTTAAATTAAGAGTTTGATCCTGGCTCAGGATGAACGCTGGCGGCGTGCCTAAGACATGCAAGTCGAGCGGGTTTAGACCCGCGGCAAACGGGTGAGTAATACCTAGGAACATGCCCTTAGTTGAGGATAACCCACCGAAAGGTGGAGCAATACTCAATGTGATCGCAAGATTAAAGTCGCAAGACGCTAAGGAAGTGGCCTGGGCACCATCAGCTTGTTGGTAAGGTAATGGCTTACCAAGGCTATGACGGTTAGGGGCCCCGAGAGGGGAAACCTCCACACTGGAACTGAGACACGGTCCAGACTCCTACGGGAGGCAGCAGTTTGGAATTTTGGACAATGGGCGAAAGCCTGATCCAGCGACGCCGCGTGGACGATGAAGGTCTTCGGATTGTAAAGTCCTTTTGTTAGGGAAGAATATTTTGACGGTACCTAACGAATAAGAGGTTGCTAACTCTGTGCCAGCAGCAGCGGTAATACAGAGACCTCAAGCGTTATCCGGAATCATTGGGCGTAAAGCGTACCGATAGGTGGTTATGCAAGTCAGATGTGAAATCTCCGAGCTCAACTCGGAATCTGTCATTTGAAACTGCACAACTAGAGGGGCAAAGAGGAAGCTGGAACGAACGGTGTAGTAGTGAAATGCGTTGATATCGTTCGGAACACCAATAGCGAAGGCAGGCTTCTGGGTGCCACCTGACACTGCTAGGACGAAAGCGTGGGGAGCGAATGGGATTAGATACCCCAGTAGTCCACGCTGTAAACGATGTACGTTCGCTGCTAGAGAGTATCGACCCTCTTTAGTAGCTAAGCTAACGCGTTAAACGTACCGCCTGGGGAGTACGGCCGCAAGGCTAAAACTCAAAGGAATTGACGGGGACCCGC
>CAZBOT010000161.1:0-3347 GCA_964493575.1 uncultured Candidatus Saccharibacteria bacterium
ACAGATCGGGAATCGGATCGAGGAGAATCTGATTGTTCCATTCCTCCCATTGCAGCGGACGGTTCGATTGCCGGAAGCCGGCCCGGCTCACATGCGGATTCGGGCCATCCAAGAGCCGTTCTGTCGTGTTGGCAATCATATACGTGGTGGTACTGTCCGGCGTGGTCGTCCAATTGGACTCCATCGTGGCGACTTTGGTGCTGGGGTTGTAGGCCGTCACGCGGTTGGATTGTCCACCGCCCAAGCCGCCCGTCAGGAAGATTTTGTAGCCGATGATCTTGGCCGAATCGGTATTCGTACTGGAGGCCAAGGTCAACGTGTTGCCGGTGCCCGCTTGCGCCGTGCCCTTGGTCTCGCCGTCGTAAAACCAAATCTCACTGACCCCCAAGAGCGGCGTGGGAATGGCGTAGACGCCCACCCTAGCCGTGGGAATCACCACGGCCACTCCTTGCAGGATGCGCCAGCGCGTCCGGCCCGCGATGTCGCGCTTGACCTCTTCCAACCATTCATCTTCGGCCCGTTGCAGATCGGCGGTCGTGGGCGAAAAGAGCCCCGTCCGCTTATAGGCTTCCGTCAGAATCGTGGTGATGGTAGGGGCAGGCGGTAAGGCCATTTAGACCCTCAATCCACAGCGCGTGCGATAGCGCAGAATATAGGCTCGCCGCATCTGTGTGCGACGACGCCAGAACAAATACGCATCCCAGCCCACCACCGCACCCGTGGTCTGGATGCCCAGCGATTCACTGAGCCCCACGGCCTCCGCCAGCACCTTGCCAATCGACAACAGGCGCGCCTCTGTCAAGGCCACAGCATCGGCCACGGGCTTCACCACCACCCGCAGAGCCGAGAATCCTTCCGTGAGGCCCACCGAATCCGAAAGTGATTTACCGATCGAGAGAACACGCGCCTCTGTTAATGAAACGGTTTCGGCGAATCGCTTCTCGACCTGGAGCGCGAGCGATTCCGTCAGCGCGACCGTATCATTCACGGCTTTAACGGCCACCTTGACAGCCGCCAAATTCTCCGTGAGGCTCACGCTGTCCGAGACGCGCTTGCCGACTGTGAGCAACCGCGCTTCCACCAGCGAGACGGCATCGGCCAGGAGCTTATCGACCCGCTTCAGGAAGGCTTCGGACGGCGTGAAGGTATCGCTAACCGAAACGGTCTGCGTCGTGGAGACCGCCCGAATACGAGCGGGCTGCTGGCGAAAGACGGTGCTCCGACCATGAACCGGCATGGCTTATCCTTCTTCGACTTCCATGTACCCTTGCACGTTGACGGCTGCCGGCGCGGTACAGCGCAGGCAGAGCCCGTCTGCTGTGGTAATCTGCTCCGGCTCGCGCCCGAGCGGGAATTGCACCAAGAGCATCCCGCCGTCAGGCCGGACCAGCCATCGCTTCAGCACGGTCAACACCGTGGGCTCTGCCGTATAATTCCGCTGGGCCGTGCCTTGTGCCGTGCGTGTCGGTCCGCCCGTCTGGGCCGGCGTGTGCGAGGTGGACGTGCCTGCCGTCGCTTGGGTTGAGGAGCAGAGTTCCACCGTCACCGGCTCCGCCGTGGCCGAGGTCCCATCGAAGGACACGCTCAACTCCACAATGCGGCTTAAGGCATTCGACCCGCTGATCCAATTCAGAATGGTCTTGGCCGTCGCCGCCGACAGGGCAATGTCACCGTTGGTTTCGACTGTGTACCGTGCTGGCATACCTCCTCCTCAGTAATGGGCCGCTCGCACGACTGCCTGCCGATGCCATCGCGTGAGCGGAGGGCGCTGGCTCGCCACGGGCTTAAATTCAATCGCACCAATCCCCCAATTTCCACTGGAAGGGAAATTCCAGCTCATCACCCCGCCTGCCGTCCCCGGTTGAGTGGAACTGCGAGCCGTGGCAAAAGACCCATCCAAGTTGTTCCGCTGTGTTTGGTCTGCTCCAACACTAGAGACACCTAACGATTCATTGATAAATGAATCGACAACCATCCCGTCGCTCTCGACGCCTGACACGGTGACACTGGCCGTAGAGGAATTTCCGGTTTGTGTCGCAGCAGTCCCAACGCTGCCCACTCCGGTAAAGGAGATCACCCCGAGTGCCATATCTGTGGGTCCACCAGATACGGCAGTGGCTGTAACTGTTTGGGCTCCTGTCGCTGGGTTGAGCAAGGTATACCCGCTGACACCATAAACCGTAGCGATCTGAAGGTCCCATTGTTCAGTCATCCCGGAACCCCCATACGTAATGCTCGACGTTGCAGGGTTCCGCGGGTCTTCAAAGAAATCTACTATGCCAGTTGCTGCAAATACGCCTCGATCGCTCCCGCCAGATGTATGCGAGACGCTGACCACGCCATCACCGCCACCCTCATAGACCGTCGAGGCGGCGTCGAACGCCACCGAGTTCTTGGTTCTGACCGTGGGCGCTGGAGATTCTGTCGTCGCCGCAATCGTGATGACGGTGTTGATTGTGCCGCGCACCCGCTCAAGAAGGAGGTAGCCCTGGATGGTCGATCCTGTTTCGCCTAAACGCGTGAGTGGCACATCATTGTAGAATCCATCTTGATCTGGAGTGGCTGTCTTGATGTACTCTCGCGCCTTGTCGCCTAACAGCACGGTCGGGTTGTAGGTGAGGCGGTACTCAGGAATGGCTATCGTGTTCAGTGGGGGGTCTGCATACCTGAATCCGCCAGTCACATGACCTACACAGCGATACTCGACACCATCCACGATAAACACCAACGACACACGTACCGTGCTATTGGCATTCCAGTTGAGCGGCTGGGCCGTGGTCGGCCGACGAAGCTTGACGGTGATCGCCGAGGTCAGCCTATCGAGATTGACCGTGGGCGATTGTAGCCGTGGGTTCTGAGAATTCAACGTCACGCTGCGCGAGGCGATCAGTTCAGCCATTATTCAATCGTGAGATCGTAGGTCGTTTGAATCGAATCGCCGGATGAGAGCGACACCCCGCCCGTCAAAATGCGCGTCCACATGGTCCCCCCGCCCGTGGCCGCTTGGCTCATCAGACAAAACTCTTGAATGGTCACGGCGGCGTCTACGGTATTGGTGCCGACCGTCCGGTAGATGTTGGCTCCATTGTTGGTTTGTGATCCGGTCGCCCGTGTGTTGTCTGGGTTATACTGCGTAGTCAGTTCGGTGACGCAGCCGGTATCCGTCTCCGCAATGGCCTGTGAAGAGGTCCCGATGCCGTGGTACTTAAAGTTTTGCACCGCGGTACAGGTCGGGGTGCCGGTGCCACCGAAACAATCACGCAGCGCCGTTTCTCCGGCGTTGATAATTTGATTCGGGATCGGGAGGCTGTTCTTCGCAATGACCTGTCCGCCCCGGATGTGCTCAT
>CAZBOT010000162.1:0-3290 GCA_964493575.1 uncultured Candidatus Saccharibacteria bacterium
GTGACTTCTGATGCCGGTGACGTGCGAAGTGACGCACTGGGCGCCGATGCCCGCTGGTCCGCGTGCCTGACCTGCTGACGATCGCTAATCGAATGTCCGCGCACGAATTCCACGACGACCCCCTCGACGCCGACCAGGCCGCCGCGATCCTGCGCTGCGAGCCGGTGACGGCCGAGGATCTGATGCGCTCGGGCGAACTGCCGGCCACGAAGATCGGTCGAAGTTGGGTGACGCTGCGCAGCTACGTCATCGAGTTCCTACGCCGGCGCATCGAGCAGGAGAAGCCCGCGCCGACGACGACGCCGGCCAGGATCGTGCGTCCGAAGCGCCGTAGCCCGCCGCCGCTGCCGGTCATTGATGGAAGCGGTTCGCCAGATCCGACCCGCGCAGGCTCGCGTAACGCAGCGTCATCCGCGGGTCGGCCCACCCCATGATCCGTGCGATCTCGATGTCGCCGAACATCCACACGCCGCGACCGTTGCGCATCTCGAACCATCGGCACGTCGCTTCGTGCCTCAGATCATGCTCGGTCAGGTCCGCGCAGCCGGCGTACTCGAACGCGCGCGCAAAGGCCCGCGACAGCCGCGACGTGGTGCGGTCCAGATCGTCTGGGTTCCCTGTCCAGAAAGGGAACATCAGCCCGATGCGGCCCTTGAGGTAGCCCTTGAGGCGCGACTTCAAGGCCGGCTTGATCGGCACCTGGCGGGGCTTCTTCTCGCCTGCGCGCGCCTTCGACCCGGCGACGTTGATCGTGCTGTGCGCCATGTCGAACTGCTCGACCCGCAGCGTGTACGCCTCGCGCAGCCGCAGCCCGGTGTCCACGATCAGATCGAACAGCATCAGCAAGGCCGGGCCCTCCGGAAGATCGAGGGGCCGCTCGCGGTCGGGACGCTTCTCGCCAACCAGGGCGCGCCGGATGCGCTCGACCTCCGCAGCGTCCAGTCGGCGATCGCGCTGCACGTCCGCACGCGGGCACTCGCCCGCCCGCGCCAGCGCCGCAGCGTCCTCCTTCGTGTAGGTGGCGAACCCCCTGGGCAACAGGCGCAGCGGATTGGCCGTCGTAGAGTCCGTGCGCCGGTGGTGCGCGTCGATCGCAATGGCGAGCGCGCTCACCCGCTTCCTGATCGTGCCGGGCGCAAGGCGCGTCTCGCGCTTCATACCCGTCACCCACGCCTCGGCCCATCGGTAGGTGATGGCCGACATCCGCAGGCCGCGCATCTCGGCCGCCAGCAGGCGCAGGATCGCCTCGCGCGCGGGCGGGGATCCGTCGATAGCCTCGCGCACCACGGACGCCACCAGCGGGTCATTACGCCGCTCTGCGGGAATCAGATCGACCGGGACGATCCCTCGGGCCAGCAGCGCCTCGAGGCGCGCACCGTAGTCGCGGGCCTCGGCCTCGGTGTCGAAGCTCGCGTAGAACGGCCGCGGCAGCAGCCGGTGCTTGACGCGCAGCTCGAAGCGCGCGCCGCGTGGTCGGACGAGCATCGGCAACTCCCGGCAGTCGGAACGCGCCGATGATACCCGCGGCACCTGGCGTACACGGCAAAATCGTGCCGTTTCGGGTGGCAGTCGCCACCCAAACGAGGTGGCACGAACCCATCCGAGCCGACTTTCAGACCGCCTGGCGGCGCCCAATCGCTCGCAAGTGCTTGATTTTATGGAGGCGGAGGTCGGAATCGAACCGGCGTACACGGCTTTGCAGGGCGTGTACCCGTTCGGAAACGTAGCACTGGCGCGGGTTTGCGGGCGTGGCTGGATTGTGCCACCCCAAAGTCCACCGTTCTCGCGCAGGCCGCGCGAGCGCAGCGTCTCAGGCCAGCACCCAGATGACCATGTGCGCCACGCACCAGGCCCACAGGTCGATAAGCATGGTGATCATCGTGCGGCTTCCATCTTCTCGCGCAGTCGTTCGTTGATCCGGCGCAGCTTCTCGCGCTGGGCGTCCATCTTCTGCTGCGCCTCATCCGGGGTGATCGAACCGCGCATCTGCTGCCGGCCGATCTGGCGAACCTGCTTGCGGATCTCGTCCACGTTCTGGCGGTGCTCGATCCCCGAGTTGAACAGCATCACGTCCTTCGGATACGAGCCGAGCTTCACGCCTACGGCCGCCGCAGCGGCCTGGCCGACCGAACGCTCGCGCCCGAAGGCATCCGTGACACCCTTGCCGGCGTTGCTGATCGACGTCCACGAGTAGGTCTGCCATAGACCGGGCACGTTCAGCGAGCTGTCGGACACCCAGCCCAACGGATTGGGCACCGGCAGGTTCGGCGTCATGAACTTGAACAGGTGGTCGGCCACCTTCGCCATCGCCTCGCCGGTCGTGTCCGTCTCGAGCACGATCGGGTTCCCGGTGAACGAGCTCTTGTTGAGCATCATCTCCATGAACAACCCGAGCGGGCCGCTGGCCGTCAGCCAACCGGGCAGCGGGACGGTCGACTGCGACTGCTGCACGTCGAACACGTCGCCGGCTGGCAGCCAGCGCCGCACGTCGAGGAACACCGGCGCGCCGTGCTCGTCATTCCACGGCATCCGCATCAGGCGCGGGAAGATGCCGAAGACCCGGCCGGACTTTTCCTCCGGCAGCAGCGCGCGCTCGCGCCGCTCGTCGTCGCCACCGAGCCCAAGCATCATGTAGGCGGCCGAGTTGAGCACCGACGCGATCCCGGCGTACTTGGCGATCTTCCACGGCTTGTCGATCGCCGCCTTCATCAGCATCGGGATCGCCCGGTAGCTGAACGCGATGAACGGCAGCGGGCCGCGGCGCAGCGCGTTGATCCACGGGGCGTTGATGTCGTAGTTGAGGAAGGCGTCGCGCGCGACCTGGCCAGCCTTGAGGTCGGACATGCCGTCCTTCGTGTGCCGGATGAACGCCGCCAGCCGGAAGACCGAGTCCTCCATGTGGTAGGCGTCGACGAGCTTCTTGAACGGGATCGCCGCGGCCTTGACCGCGCGCTTCGACTTCAACCCCCGCAGCGCCGCCGCGACGTCACCGTGCGCTGCCATCGACAGCAGTTGCGACACCTTCACCATCCCGAGGTCGCGGTCCGCCTCCTGCAGCAGATCGGCCAGCATCGGCTCGATCGCCTCGAGGCGCAACTCCTGCGCCACCAGGGAGCCCTGCTCGGCGCCGGAGTCCTCGTAGCGGGCGATGAACGCCTTCGCCGCGGCGTCGCCCTGCTTGGCCGCGCGCAGCACCCGGAACGCCTCGACCATGTCGGTGACGCGAATGTCGGCCAGGTCGGCGAGGATGACGTTGGCCATGACGTTGTTCATGTGCACGGCCGGCGACA
>CAZBOT010000163.1:0-3272 GCA_964493575.1 uncultured Candidatus Saccharibacteria bacterium
CATGACGCTGGCCTGATTCGTGCAAGATTACCACCGGTAGCTTGTCAGCGGCGGCATTCGTGCACGCCTGCCACATGGCCATTTTGAGCCAGGCGGGAATCTCTTTGCGGTGCTTACATTCCACGGATAGCCAGTCATGCGCTACGTCCTCGGTATTCGTGCCCCGGTTGCCGACGCGTTGACCGCCGAGCATCTCCGCCGCTTTGCGCTCCGTGTTTTTCCATGTTTTGGTCCGTGCCACTGCATTACTCCTTTCAGGCAGAGACGGGGGACTCTGCCCTATTTATCAGAATGGGATCTGCGACGCATCGCTGTGCAGAATTTCACCCGTCTCCGGGTCGATATTCTGCGTTGCGCCTGTCGAATCAACCGTCACATAGTCGCCGGCTTCAATCGGCAACTCTCGCACATACTCCGCAAACTGGCGCCGTAGTTCCATGACCGCTTGCACTTCGGAAGCAGTCAGCGCGCCGGCTACCTGGACGGAGATGATGCTGTAGGGATCTCCGCCGGCTGACTTGGATTTCTCCAAGCTGAGCTTGCTACGCACTGCGAAATAGCCGGAGCGCTTATTCTTCAGCGCTGAACAGTAGATGTCCCACGCTTTGACAGAAGTGGGCGGCAGGGTCAGGAGCGCCGGTGCAACCCATCCGTCCACGAAGATGACCAAGCGACGCATCGACTTGCACGCCTGCCCATTGCCGGCGTCGGCACTGCCCCACTGCGCCAGTGGGCAGGATGCGCAGTCGAAGAAATCAGGAAACTCGCGCTGCTCATCATAGAGGCGGATGGCCGGATGCACTGCCCGATGATTGACCGCATCCTGTAGTTGGCCTTTGGTCGGCGCCAGGGCGAAGTTGCCATGCACCCCATCGGGCGAGGTACAGAGCGGAGATTGATCTGAACCCTTGCCCGGCCAGTATGCACGAGCCTTTTGGCTGACTGCAACGATGGCCGTAATCTCTTTCATCGTTTCACCGTCGCTGCTCGAAAATTGATTGATACCCCCCGGCGCAATGGTGATGCGAGTCGGGATCATGTCGAAGGCGTTCTCTTCCGATTCCGCCTCTTCCATAATCATCAGTTCCAACTCGGTCAACTGCACGCCGGTTTGAAGCTTGGTAATTGCTGTGGTCATAAAGATTCTCTTTCTGATTCGGGAAAATAAGCCGATAGATAAACTAACCCAACGCAGCGGCGCGCAACATGCTCGCCTGCAATTCGGCGGCAACTCGCACCGCCTTGAAGCGTGCGTCCATCTGCGAATAGGCCAACTCCGCATTGTCACGCACGTTGGTCGCCTGGTTCAGGGCGCCCCAAGCCATGCGCAACGGGCCATTGTTGCGCGCCTTGATAAGCGCCACATCCTGAAGCATTTTGCGAATCTCAGCATTTTTCCCCTTTTGGTATTCGTCTGTCATGGAAAGCTCAAAGAGGAACTCCGCTTCCTGCTCTTCATAGGCTTGACGGGCTGTGGTGTATGCTTGAATGGCCAACTGCCGCTGCTCAATCGCAAGCTCAAAATCGGTACAGATGTTGTGCAAGCTGGCTTGCAGGTTTTCAGCATTGCGGATGGTTTCCGCATAAGGGTTTCGTGTCTCGTACATAAGGTTTGCCTTTCGGAAAGGAGACCGACTTACCGCCTATGCACTGCTGTTGGAGGGTAGCAGCGTCGCTAATAAGCCAGTCTGCCAAGTTGATTACGCCCAAAGAATATCGCCATCAGCCTCACGGTTGACTGTCGGCGGTTGCAGGATCGCCTGCTCTCGTTTCAGCGCTGCGATGCGGTCACGCAGCGCTGAAATCTGATTTGCCAAGTCAATGACCGGCTTGCCGTCTTTTTCGGCAAGCTCGAACTGGATGGATAGCTCGTATAACTGCTTTGACAATTCGCTCACTGGTTAGCCTTTCGTGGCGTTTTCCGTCCACTGGTACAGGGTATGAATCCCCACAGATGATTCGTTCATATCGCTGTCGCTGATATACACAATGCAGCGCATCGCACTGTCATCTAGCATCACCTGTATGTCCGTCACTGTAACTTCCACAGATGAAGCGATAGATGCGCAGCGGATGGTCAGCCTGTCGCCTACTTTTATGTCCATAGTTAGCCTCTCAACTTTCACAGAAGCATCCCTGTCAGCGCAGGCAGTTTAGCCATTGCCCATGCGCCTGCGCCGATAGCTGCCGTTTTCCCCAACGCTGCCCCAAAAGCGGCAAAGACTGCCGTGCCCAGCCAGGCGGTCAGTAAGACCAAACCGGCAAGAATGGCAAACAGAATCAGACCTTTTAGCATGGCTGCGAAGAGGCTGCCATTGCCGACGTTCCAAAAATAGGTGATAGCTAACATGATTGTGATCCTTTCAGTAAAATGAAATGGGTCAGGTTAGGGGGATTGACCTGACCACTCGTTTAGTACAAATAGGGGCGTTCGCTCTCATCGCGCCCGATGTCGTCAAGCGCTCGATGTCGTCAAGCGCTCGATGCTCCACAAACCGCTCATCAAATTCGGCTTGCAGGTGCGCTTCCATCTCCAAAATCATCTTGGCGAATTGAATCGCTTCTGCCAGTTCCAAAGCGACGCCAAACCCACGAATGCGGTCATTTGGTTCAATGACCACCGTGTTGTTATCAGGGTCGATTTTGGCCTTGACTTCACTGTTGACAAGATGCACTTTTTTTGCTAACATGGTTGTGATCCTTTCAGGTATGCCCGCTAGGTGTTGCAGTCACCGATGCGGGCCTTTTTATTCAACGGCTCTGTGTTCAACGGGCTTGCCACCGTTATATGGTCAGTAGGTCATATAGCCACATTACTGATAACCGTCACCGTTACGCCCGTTGGCACTTAGCGTTGTCCCGTGCTTATTGCCGTTTCCGACAATTACACTGCTCATCTAGCTACTGAAGCGTTGCGGTATGGGTGTTTGTTAAAGGGCGGTGATGTAATCTACTAGGTCAACTTATTGACCTATAAAGTCATTATAGCAGGTAAAAAGACACTTGTCAACCCCTAAAATGTACTTTTTAGACAAATTCGTTATTTTGATTAATGTCGTAGCCTTTCTCTTTCAATCGCTCCAACAATTCCAGCTGATTCAGACCCGCATCTTTGCGCGCCAACATCAGCCGGCCTCCCATCGTGTCAATCACTGCCATTCTGTGCCCGCCTCTTGTTAATTGCTCCGAAAAATACAATCCACTCATTGTATCACCCCTTTTCATGTACATGACTTCCCGATCTAATATTTGACCTTGTAGACAATTGCCTA
>CAZBOT010000164.1:0-3270 GCA_964493575.1 uncultured Candidatus Saccharibacteria bacterium
ACGTAAAGCTGATCACTCCGATCGCTTTGGAAGAAAAAGGTAAGTTCGCTATCCGCGAAGGCGGCCGCACCGTGGGTGCAGGTGTAGTTGTAAAGATCAATAAGTAGATCTAACTGAAAACTCCCCCAGAAATGGGGGAGTTTTTATCTATTTGCCTAACTTACGAAAAGGCATATAATTCTTTTAAGTAACTGAAATAGTATGAGTGAAGAAGGAAAATTAAACAACCCTGCCGAATCTCCTGAGCTTGAGAATGTAGGTTCTTCTGTAATCGAGGTCTCATCTGAGGACTTGTTGGATGCATTAATAAAAGGTTACGGGAAAAACGGTAAGCAGGTTGGTAAAGAAAAATTTGCGAAAGTATTATCGGATCATTTAAAACAAGTTGTTAAGAAACATCCAGTTTTTTCAAAATATAACATCATGGTACTGTTCGATAACTCAATACTATTAAAGAGTGATTCGGACAATATTTATGAAGCAACTTCTAACCTGTCAGAAAAAAATAAACCACTTCTTTTAGTGTTATTGTCTAATGGTGGTGAGCCAGGATCTGCTTATTTAATTGGAAAGTTGTGTAGAGAATCTTCTGATGGTAATTTCGTTGTTGTTGTGCCACGGCATGCAAAATCGGCAGCTACTTTGTTGGCTTGTGCGGCGAATGAAATTCATATGGGTAGTATGAGTGAGTTAGGACCTATTGATCCACAGATTAATAAGATGCCGGCGTTAGGTTTAAAAAACTCTATAGAACATATTGCAGAATTAGTGAAAAAGATGCCAGAAACAGCAGAGATGTTTGCTCAGTATTTAAATTTGTCAATCAAACCAATACAGATAGGGTATTACGAAAGAGTTGCAGAATCTGCTACACAGTATGCTGAACGATTATTACAGACACATTCGGCAACCTTAGAATCTGATGTTGCTGACATAGCAAAGAAACTTGTTTATGGATATAAGGACCATGGTTTTGTTATAGATAAAACAGAAGCCGAGGCAATTTTTGGTTCTAAGACCATTAAATATAATACCGATGAGTATAAACTAGGAAGTGCATTATATGATGCACTATCTGAGATGGAGAGGTGGGCAAATTTATTAGGCTATAATTTTTATTTCATTGGCTCACTAGATTCTCAACCGCATTTAGTGAAGCAACGTTCTTAATCTTAAAGATAATAAGAGCTGCGATAATTCGCAGCTCTTTTAGTTTGACCACTTTTGTAAATAAAAGAAGAGAGCTGGTTAGGCTCTCTTGGTTATACACGTTATTGCGACATTAAAGTGCGAACAGGTCAATCTTTGCTCTGTCTGCAGGGCCGTACTCAGCTAAAAAGTCGTAGTTTGTTACTGACCTAAACATTTTAGCAGTTTTAGCTCTGTTTAACATTGAAGTTTGGGATAGTACAAAGGACATTCTTTCTCTGATGGCCTTCAGGATAATCTGGATAAGCTTATCTTCGCTCAATCCCGTTAATTCTGCGGTTGTAGTAATTGTTTGATAGTTGGCCACGAGGGAGTCAGCAGTCATTTTGGTAATTTCTGTAAACAAATCATTCAGTTTACTGATTACCTGATCTGATGGTGCGTTTTTGAGAGCCGATAGAGCTGGTACAAATTCAATAGACACTTGGTTTCCTCCTAATTGCGATGAGATTTGTTTGGCAATAATATACCATTTTTCTGTGTTTTTGTCAATCTTGGCAAAAAAGCTAAATTTATCCTTAAAAACATTTGACATTGCTATAAAAATAGGATAAAATTGGTGATAGTTTGCTGGCTAGATAGCCAAGCGTTATTAAGTGCTGTAAAAGCACATAATTAAGCCAGAAAACGGCATATTGTCAATTCATTTTATGGAAAAAGGCGACCACAAGCCGAAAATTCGCATCAAGATCCGCGCTTACGATCACAAGTTGATCGACCAAAGTGCTAAGCAGATCGTTGAAACAGCGAAGCGTACTGGGGCAACCATTTCGGGCCCTGTGCCTTTGCCGACCGCGAAGCGCAAATACACAGTATTGCGTTCAACTTTCGTGCACAAAGATAGCCGTGAGCAGTTCGAAATGCGCACACATAAGCGCATGATCGATATTCTCGAGCCAACGCCAAAAACCATTGATTCTCTTACCAATCTCTCGCTGCCCGCAGGAGTGGATGTAGAAATCAAAATGAGTTAAATAATAGAGTGAGTCAGTTCTGAACCGCCAAAGCCCAAAAAGCTTCGTGATTCAGATAACTATTCGCCAAGTATAAGCAAGGGATTGCCTTCGGGTACAGTCATTTGTTTTTATGTGGTGAGTAGCCACATTTTTTTATTTCCGCTGTCATTCTGAGCGAAGCGAAGAATCTTAAGATCCTTCGGCTGACGCCTCAGGATGACGAAAAATATTTATTAAGAAAGTGATGTCCCCGGCTAAAGCTCGGGACCAATCAAAACTGTATGAAATTCATTGTTGGAAAGAAATTGAATATGACCCAGTACTTTGCTGAAAACGGCGAAGTAATTCCGGTCACTGTTGTGAAAGCAGCTAACTTAGTTGTTACTCAAGTTAAAACTGCTGACACTAAAGACGGCTATAATGCTGTGCAAGTTGGTGTTCCTAGCGCTATTGCTGGAAGCCGCCATGCAAACAAAGCTAAAGCTGGTCACTCTAAGAACTTAGGTAACTTCGGTAAATTCGTTGAATTCCGTGTGGATAACTCCTCTGAATTCCAAGTCGGTCAAGCTATGGATACTACCCAGTTCGAAGTAGGTGAAATGGTAAATGTTACTGGTATCATGAAAGGCCGCGGTTTCGCAGGTGTAATGAAGCGACATAACTTCGCAGGTTTTCCTGGAAGTCATGGTCACGACAAACCTCGTAGCGTTGGTTCTATTGGTTCTCGTTACCCTCAGCACGTTAACAAAGGCCGCCGCATGGCAGGTCACATGGGTGCTTCTCAAGTTACTGTAAAGAATTTGCAAATCGTTGATGTAGATACAGCTAAAGGTTTAATTCTTATCAAAGGTGCGGTTCCTGGACACAACAATGGTATGGTCAAGATTTCTACAACTGGCGAAACTAAGCCGTTGTTTAAAGAAGTAGCAGAGACCAAGAAGAAGAAATAGTCATTCGTCATTCTGAGCGAAGCGAAGAATCTTTAGATCCTTCGGCTGGCGCCTCAGGATGACAACTAATTTTATTTAAGAACAGATGAAAATCGCAGTATACAATCAGAACGCCGAAAGCGTAGGCGAAATCGAAGTCAGTGACAAGATTTTTG
>CAZBOT010000165.1:0-3225 GCA_964493575.1 uncultured Candidatus Saccharibacteria bacterium
GTTGACCGCGCCGCGCGCATGACGTTGCTACGCGCCGCCAACTACATGGCGTTCGTGGCCGACGCGTTGCGCGCCGGGTTCCTCACGCAGGACGAGGGCGGCGAGTTGCGCGCCAGGTGCGCCGCGTTCAACATCGACCACGGGCCACTCATCGAACTGCATGAGGCCCGGATGGTCATGGAGGACCTTCTGCGTTCCGGGACGATGAGCCCATTCGCGAACATGGGCGAGCCCGCGAAGTGGCCGGCCGAGATCGAGCGGGACGAGTTGCGGGATGCGCTGGCGGAGTTGGTGCGCTTGAAGGACGATGATTCCGGGTGGGGTAGCACGCTCACTGTTCGTGAGAAGGCGTGGGACGCTGCGCGTGCTGCGCTTGCGAAGGCGCGGGGTGAGGAGAAGTGAGCAACCTCGTGGATACGTTGCTCGTGGCCGTTCGCCTCGCGGAACAACGCGGCGAGTCGATGGTGAGCCTGCCTACCAAACCCCTAGGCGAGGTCGTGGACGCGCTCATGAGCGCGGTGGAGGCGCTGGAGGATGTTGTTGCGGCGTTCGACAACTACGGGCAGCCAGAACGCCCGGAATCGTGGGAACGGAACCTCTCTTACGCCATCGAGGACGCTCGCGCTGCGCTTGCGAAGGCGCTGGGTGAAGCCGATGCCTAGGCCAGTGAGCATCATCGTCTGGCGGGACGCGCGGGACGACCCGCCGAAAGGCGGCGGTGGCGTGCTCGCCTACTTTGCGTACCTCGGGCGTCCCGTCTCGTGTTCCGCCGAGGAACTGCGCGTGACGGCATCGGCGGGTGACCTGTGGGCTGAGATTCCTGTCCTCTCGGACCTCACCGACGAGGACATGGACTACACCATCGTCAACGTCGAACAGGTCGCGCAGTTGATTGAAGAGCAGGGACCAGATTTTGGTGGCGTGCCCGCGGACGAGGTTGTGGCGGACATCCGTGCCCGTCGTGACCGTTTGCGTGCCGCCCTGGGCGGCGAGAAGGAGGAAGCGTGAGCCACGACATCTACCTGCTGCACCCAGTCACCCGGCAAGTGCTTCACGCCGAGCAACCGCACCAAGTGGCCGGAGGAACGTACGCGCTCGGCGGCGCGAACGCGCTGCACCTAAACGTTACGTACAACTACGGTGCGCACCTGTGGCGCGTGCTGGGCGAAGGTGGCGTCAAGACTCTCTACGGCAAGTCCGGCGCCGAGACCATCCCCCTCCTCGAGGCGGCCATCGCGCAACTCGGGGATGACGTGAGCGAGGACTACTGGGAGCCGACGGAGGGTAATGCGAAGGCGGCGCTGCACGGTCTACTGGCGTTCGCTAGGTTGCGGCCTGACGGCGTTTGGGATGGGGACTAGTGCGGTAGACTAGCCTCATCAGCTGCGGACTGATTGCAGCCCCCGGCTTCGGTCGGGGGTTCTTTCGTAACACCCCACCGGGACTATCACACGCCCACTGTTACGGTCACGACGCCTCGCCCCTATCCACCAGCACGTACCCCTCGAACTTCCGCGCGATGCCGTGCGGCGTGATGCGCGTCACCCACTCCGGTCGCACCACGCCCGCCTCCAACGCGTCCCGCAGCATGTTCCTGGCCTTCAACTGACTGCACGGCAACGCCCGCGCCAGTTCGCTCGTCGTGATCGAGTTCGGTGTCTCCTCGGGGTTCCGAGCCGCGCCGGCAATCGCCGCGGCCAACTCCGCCTGCGTGAACCTCATGCTCATGCCTTCCTCCACTTCCGGTCCCTCAACATCGGCCACCGCCAGTACATCTTCCGCTCCCACACGAGCTCGCCGCCGTCCACGACCAGGAGCATCCCGCCGATAGGGAACGGCTCACTACCGGATGAGATGCGGTACCCGAAGTCTGTGATGGACAACTGCCACGCGGGCAGGATGACGGCCCTGATGGGGTGGTTGTCGCTGCTGTCCTCCGGGCGGTGGTTGTGCCCGCGGATGACCATGTGCGGGAACGGCAGGCCGTCGTCCGTGTACCCACCCTGCGTGTTCCTGGCGAGTCGGTTCGCGGCGTTGCCCTGCAGGTGCCTTGCGCCGGTCTTGGTGCCTGGGTGGTGCGCGACGTCGAGGCGGTACCCGTCGATCTCGCCTCGGAACACGTACCGTGCGTACCTACCGGCTTCGGGGACGGCGCCGATGGCTCTGGCGAGCGCCTCGTCCAGCCCCCCGGCCAGGCCCACGTGCGCGGAGCTGCCTCGCGTGACGTAGATGCGGTCCGCCACGTTCACGGCGGGTTGCAGCACGTCCAGGGCGGCGGTGAGGATCTCGCCTGGGTTCTCGCTCATGCGTTGGTACGTGGCGTGGTAGTTGTCGTCCGCGAGCTCGCCGTTGAGGATGACGACGCACTCGATGCCGCGTTCCTCCTTGGCGGTGGCGGCGGCCTTCCAGTAGTCGGCCCAGCGCGCGTTCACCCACTTCTGGATCTTCGATGGGGTGATGGTCTGCCCGTCGTCCGTGACCCACTTGGGTGGCGCTAGGGCGACGCTGGAGCCGGTGTGCAGGTCGCCGGTGACGGCGATGAGGGTAGCCACTAGGCTTGCATCCTTGGTTCGTCCTCGGTGAGGACGGCGTGCAGCTCGTCCCATTGCAGGAGCGTGTTCCCCACGGCGACGCCGTCCAGGTCGAGGTCGAACCTGGTGTCGTCGTCCATGACGGCCTGCCACGCGAGGGTGCCGTCCGCGAGGACGTTCTCGACCACACCAACGAGTTTCACGGTTTGCCCTCGGTCGGGAGCCGCACACCCGCGACGAGTCGCCCTAGGGTCTCCGCGTGCGCTTGCGCTTCGTCCATGTCCTTCTTGTCGAGCGCGACGATCACGTCGCTGACGCCGGTGCGCACGTCGTTCCGGAACTGCACGAACAACCCCAGGAGGCCGTAGTAGCTGCTTTGGATGCGTTCGGCTTCGGCGCGGAGTCGTTCGAACTCGGCTCGGGCTTCCTTGTACAGTTGCCGCCATTGCTCGACGGTGGCGCCTTCGGCGTCGCTGCGGGCTTTGAGGAGGCCGGGGCGGTTGGCGATGATGGCGACGACGATGCCTCCGCCGCCGCCTGCGCCGAGCAGGGCGGCGATGAGGGCGGTTCCCCACGTTGGCAGGTCCACTAGGCTTCCCCCCCTTGTTGGGTTTCCCACTCGCGGGTCTCGTGCATCGTGGTGCGATGCGTGGTGCTCACGGTGGCCCTCCATTCGTGGGCAGTGACCCCCACC
>CAZBOT010000166.1:0-3205 GCA_964493575.1 uncultured Candidatus Saccharibacteria bacterium
GGTTCCAGGGTCTAGCGGGGAGGGAGCGAAGGCGCTATAATTCGCGCCGTTCCGCAGCCACCACTGCGAGATCAAGGGGCCCAATCCCCGGACAGAGAGCCCGCTACACGCGGGCTTTCGTCTTTCTGCGGGGGCAATCCTAAACCCAAATCGGGCGACGCGAAAAGTTCTTTTTGCAGAGGCATCGCCAGCCGGTATTCGCCCCACCGCCTTTTCCCGTCCGTCTTGATCGTGCATTCAACGGGATAGCCCCGCTCGCGCAGCTCGGCCATGCGAGAGTGGCAGGCAAGCGAGCCGACGACCTGGAACGCGATTGCCGGGGTCACGGGCTCGCCGCGCAGGAGGATGGCGAGTAAAGCGTCCGCTTGGCTCATTCGTCCTCCTCCGTGAGGTCTCTACGGTCTTCTCCGTCGAGTTGAAGAACCATGCATTCTTCGCTGCACCAGCCCAAGCAGCGCACCGCGCTCCAGGAAAGAGGCTGCATCTCGCCCGAACAATTCCGGCACCTTACAACCTGCCATGTTTTGCATGTCGGCGTTTCCCATTGATCGCCGATCGGAACTGCGGGTTCCGCGAACAACGCCATCTGACTCATGATGCGGATGCTCGATGGTGGAGCCAGTTGAAGCCGCGCCTGACGCAATAGGATCGCGCGATGCTGATAGCGGTAAACCACATTCCGATCTGCAAGTTGACCGCGAGGCTTACGTCCAAGTCGTAGAGCGGGAAGACAGCGAGCTGACCGGCGAGCGCGACCATGTATCCGATGACCACGTTGACAACCGACTCAATCAAGCTCTGCAAGCGCGTCTGCATCTTCCGCTCCGAATTCGATTGCTTGCTGCGAATCGTCGCCCTTGCCTTCCTTAGCAGCCGCTACATTCTTTTCCGCCTGCCGGTAATAGGACGGCTTCAGCTCAACTCCGATCGCCTTGCGGCCCGCACACAAGGCCCCGTAGACCTCCGAGCCGACGCCCATGAACGGCGTCAGGACGGTCTCGCCAGGATTCGACCAGAGCACCATTACTCGGTCGATCACGTCGAGTTGAAGAGGATGGACGTGCTTCTCGTCCTCCTGATCTCGCGCCGGCTTGAATGGCAGGACGCGTCCAAGCCGAATGTCATCCCAAAAGGCCGAGGCGTACTGCCGCCAAATCCAGTGCGAGTAACGATTCTCGATCTGGTTGCCGGTCCACCCGCGGTACGGGAGAAGTTCCGCAGGCATCTTGCGCTCGCCGGCATACTCCATCAGGCCGTGCGGATGCGCGATCGGAATGGGGTTCTGCCCCTTCTTGCGAAACACCAGCAGGTAGTCCGCCGAAGCAACCGAGCACCGCGACGAGTCATCAACGATTGTCTTGTGCGCGAGGTTCTTCGCCATCGTGCGGTTGCGGACCGCAAGCGGCTCCTTCCAGATCGCGTACCGAGCGATGTAGCGCCAGCCCTCTTTCTCGTGAAGGCGGATGATGTCGCCCGGGAAGTCGATCAGGTAGTCCGTCCCGCTGTTGCCGCTCGGTACGTCCATGCAATGAACGGCCGTCATGCGGCCGGGAACCGTGAGCCGGAAGAGTTCGCGCACCACAAAGGCGTAGTGCTCGAAGAATTGCGTGTAGTCCTTGCAGTTCGACAGGTCGCGCTCGCTGGAACTGTAGTGGTACAGCCCGCCGAACGGGGGCGAGTAGATCGAAAGGTGAACCTTCTCCGCAGGAAGCGATTGCATAACTTCCACGCAATCACCGTTGTAAATGGCGAAACGGTCGGTAATCTTCTGGTCCATCACAGCCATGCCGGCACCTTCTCCCTTTCATTGAATGCGCGCCCACGTTCGACCTGCAGCGCGTTGTTCATCTCTCCGACGAGATTGGAGAACATCCGATCCGCCGCCTCTGCCTTGCGCTGCAAGTTTTTGAGGACGGACTTCTCGCCCTCGGTTGTCACGATGTCCACCTTGACCGGCCGCTTCTGACCGAAGCGCCAGCAGCGCCGCACGCCTTGGTAATACTGCTCGAACGAGTGGGAGGGAAAGAAGGTAACGTGCGCGCAGTTCTGGAAGTTGAGTCCCCATGCGCCGATCTTCGGCTTGGTCACGAGCACCCGAGTTTCGCCCCGCGCGAACGCTAGAAACTTCTCCTCTTTCGCCTCATCCGCATCATCTCCGCTGACCTGGACCGCATCCGGGATCAACTCCTCTAGCCGATCGCCTTCGTCGTTCAGGTGGCACCATACAAGGGACTGACCATCAGCCTGCGTGCCGCACAGTTCTGCGACCTTTTCGCACCGCTCCTCGATCGTCCTGCGGCGCTCCTCGCGCTGCTCCTTGAGGCCAACGGCGGGGAGAGCGAACAGCATCCCATCGGCCAGCGTAGTCGAGTGGACCTCGTATTCCTTTTCCACGAGAGGCGGGAGGATGAATCGGCCGTCGTCAAACCCCATGTCCGAGGGACGGCGCAAGGCGCGAGCCCAGGAACACACCCATCGCCAAAACTCCTGTTCCGCATGGCCTTTGAACCGCCAAAGAGATTTCCCGCCGTGGAATGCCTCGGCGCGCTCTTTGTGCTTGAACCTGAATTGATGCCCGCTCGTTGCCCCGCCTGATACGCTAATGTTGTCAACGTGGCGGAAAAACCGTTGCAGCATGTCCAAATGGCCGAGTTCGCCAAGAGCTTCGCTGCTCGTCCCGAGCTCGACGTAATCATTGGGCGCAGCGGTGGCCGTCGCCAGCAGCCGATAAGGCATCTTCCGCATGAACTCGGTGATCTCGCCGCGCCGCTTGCCATCGTAGCTCTTTAGGATTGAGGATTCGTCGCATACGCACCCGACAAACGAGGACGGGTCGTAGTAGTGCAGCCGCTCGTAATTGGTGACGACAATCTTGCCGTGATTGCGGGACGCCTCTATCCCGAACTTCTCGGCCTCCGCAACCGTCTGATGAGATACAGCCAACGGGGTGAGGATCAGAACGCGCCCGTTCGTCTTGCGGACGATGTTCTCGGCCCAAACAAGCTGCATCGGTGTCTTACCGAGCCCGCAGTCCGCGAAGATGGCCGCCTTGCCTTTGCGGACTGCCCATTCAACGATCGCCTTTTGGAAGTCGAATAGGAACTCCGGCAGAAACACGGGCTCGAAACCGTCGAACGTCCCGAGCTGAGTTTTGCGCTCCAAGAACTCGCCATAGGGTACCGCGCTAGTCATAGAGATCCGGCCG
>CAZBOT010000167.1:0-3196 GCA_964493575.1 uncultured Candidatus Saccharibacteria bacterium
TGGGCTTTGGTACCAAGTGTATCACCAGTGATGGTCAAATCAGTAATCCTGGAGGGGGGACTGTGGCTTCGGGGCAACAAATTCAAGGCAATGGTATTAGTTGTAGTTTAGGTGATGATAAATTAGCAAGCACTAGAGCAAGATGTAATATCGAATCTCGATTTCAATCTGCTATTACTTCTTCATCACAGCGTTACGGAGTGGAAGAAGCTTTGATAAAAGCAATTATTCAAAAAGAAAGTAATTGGAAAGAAGTCATAACTAGTTGGACGGGATGTTGTCATGGACTAATGCAAGTTAGTACTGATACAGCTTCTGCGATTGGTTGCCAGTCAGGTTGGCAGACCGATGGAGTTAAGAATATTGATTGCGGTACAAAATACTTAGCAAGACTGAAAGCTAATTCGGCCGTGAATACTTCACTGAAATATATTATTTCAGCATATAATGCCGGTCCCGGGCAGAAGAGCCAGGGTCCGAGTAGTATATGTAGTGGCCTGAGAGTTTGGGAATGTCCTTTTACTAATGCTTCTAAAACTGCTTGCCAAACCAATATTAATAGTTATTTGCAAACCCGAGATTACGTTGTGACTGTTTCTCGCTGGTATAATGAATTTAGAAGTTGCTCATGACCGACACAATGAAAAAAATTTTGGTGATAGCTTCTGTGGTTGCGAGTGTTGCAATCGTAATTTTGTTATCCTACTTTGTTTTCCGACAGCAACCATCCCCAAGTGCTTCACAGATTTTAGAGCGAGTTAATTTTGAAGGAGCAGATAGAAAAGTTCAATCTGACGACGGACTTATTTGGGAAACCGCTTCAGGAAATGTCCGGATCAATAATATTTTTAAGGACAAAACTTTAACTAGCACAGGCGAGTTAGTTTTAGCACAAACGGATTCTTATTCGATAGTTTATAAGTCCGAAGGAGACTTTATTGAAGTTTTGATTTCTGAACCATTAAAACAGAGTAGATTAGAAGCACATCAACGACTTAGTCAATTACTAGGTGTAACTACTGAGATTTGTAAACTTCCGATTGAGGTATATTCCAAATCAGCTGATGCAGATTTGTTTAGACCAGGTGATCAGATTAACTATGGTTTGGACGGTTGCGAAGGAGCAATAGAAATTAATGAATGAAGATAGTCCGAAAATAGAAGAATCAAATTTACCCACACCGATAAGAGAGAGAGTTTCTGCACCGCTGTTAGTAGCGATTATTATTGGTGCTTGGATGATTGGAGTAAGCATTCTGGGAGCTGGCTGGCTAATCTCTAGAGAAATTGCACGCCAAGGTATTGATCAAAGTCAATATGGAAATCAAACAGGATCGATAGAGATTACTATTCCTGATAATAAACCATTTTTAGGTAATCCTGAGGCCAAAGTTATTGTGGTGGAGTTCGCTGATTATCAATGCCCATATTGCGGTGAATGGCAAAAAACAATTTTTCAGAATCTAAAGTCAGAGTATATCGAGACAGGAAAGATTAAATTTGTGTTTTGGGATTTTGCTTTTCTAGGGCCTGAATCAACACGCGCAGCTGAGGCTACTTTGTGTGCAAAGGACCAAGATCGTTATTGGGACTATCATGATAAATTATTTGCCAATCAAGATGGGGAGAACTTGGGAGCTTTCTCTGATGGTAAGTTAACTAAGTTTGCTCAGGAATTAAATTTAGATACAGAAAAATTCTCTAACTGTTTAGCAATTAATAACTATAACCAAGAGGTAACTGAATCACTTCAGCTGGGAACAAGTTATGGTGTGACTGCGACCCCGTCGGTATTTATAAACGGAACTAAAGTTGAGGGAATTATGCCGTGGGCGACTTATAAAGCTATGATTGATTCCGAATTAAACCAAAATTAATGTTCAAAAAGTTATTTACAATTTTAATTTTTAGTTTGTGGTTATTAAACCCAACCTTAGCATTTGCGCAATCTACTAATACACCTTTGCCTGAGTATTCAGGTGTTGAGCAAAGTATTAGCAGCTATCTTTGTACGCCAAGTGATCCACCTGATGGACAAGATTTGGTTCGGTGTATTAACAAAATATATCGTTTTGGAATTACCGCAGGGGCTTTGGTTTTGGTTTTGATGTTAATCGTGGCAGGTTACATTTATATCACGTCTGGAGAAAGCGGAAAGGGGAAAGCTAAAGGTATACTGATGAACAGCGTGGTTGGGATGGGAATCCTGATTGGCAGTTATGCCTTGTTATATTTTATTAATCCTGATTTAACTACATTTAAACCAATTCAGCCGCCGATCTTTGAAACCTCATTACCAGACTGTGGAGAGATTGGGTTTAGTGATGATTGTATTACCGACGAAGATGAAGACTTAGTGATCGCAAGATCTGGTGGTGGTTCAGCAATCCCGTGTCCGGATGGATTGATTAAATATGATCCCTCGGTTCCTGCAAGACTTAGTGCGACGTCTGCCCAGATTTGTAAAGCATTCATGCAAAAACTCATTGCACTACACGCGAAACATAAGATCACAGTGACTTCAACAATAAGAGGTTCAGGAACGGTGTCACAATGTCATATGACTAACACAACAAAGAGCGGAGCCTGTGCGGATATTGTCTCAAACTCTGGCGATTGGAATGCTTTGTGCCAGGCTATTAAAGAAGTTGGTGGGTTAGGATTTCTAAACGAATCAGGTTCGAGTTATCCTAACTGTGGGAAATTTGTGAAGACAAAATATTGGACCGGGGCACACCTTCATGTAAATTTAACTGGTCGATAATTTTTCTTTAGAATAGGGGAGAGTAGTGCTCTAAAATCAAAACCGCCTTAGGGTGGTTTTTGAAATTACGACTTCCCTACTTGGTTGTAGGGGAGAGTTAGGTAATAATACCAAATTTACAAATTAGCAATCTGAGTTTCGGTACATAGATGTTAACCGATATAGACGTAGAGAGTAGAAGAACTTTTTATTCTTGTCGTCCAAACACATTTAACGACTCATGAGTCGTTAAATGTGGATATCTTGATGCGACATACCATATATGTCGCATAAGATACATTGTGCGACGCGATATCACTCTCAAACCTCTGTCTCCCCTTTAGTCTTATAACCCTTGCCTGTTTGATTGTATTTAAATTGCTAATTTTTTATTTTATCCCCTCGTACCACCGAGTTGCATTGTTTTACATCTCTTCTCACTATCTTGAGTAA
>CAZBOT010000168.1:0-3171 GCA_964493575.1 uncultured Candidatus Saccharibacteria bacterium
AGCGCCGGGAAAGGTTGCCGGGGTAGATGCCGATCCGGGAAGGGATCGCCGATCCTGAGCAGCTATAGCGCCGTCAACCTGGTTCCCTGGCCAGCGCCGGTGGAATGTCGGCCTATTGGCCAAGGGACAAATAAAAAAAACGCCTCAAAAATCAAGGCGTTTTTGGAGAGTTCATCATGGAAGGTATTTTTATTTGAAGCCGTCCGCGCGTTCAAATTCATCGGTGGTCACTGCGACTGCGCCGGCGATAGTGACGAAAAAAACAGACTCTGTAAGGATTTCCGCCAATTCGGGGGAGATCCGGATTTCTTTGAGAAAAAGCGTTTCGCCGTTCTCAGAAGTGGCCTGCAGCGCCGCTATATTTGGCCGATCATCCAAGGGACAGAAGCGCCAAAAAACACTTTCCGGTGCGTTCAAATTACCGTGTAAATACTGCTCAATTCTCCCCGCAATGGCAACAACAATGTCCCGGTGTTGGTGGGGAAATTGAACCAGAAGCGCCTGCGAACATTGAATTGTAGAGTTAATTGGCCGCCAACCGCCGGGAAACATTCCCCGCGCCCGATCCGCTGCCGCGTTTCGTGCGATTAACTTCTGCCGCCTGATTTCCGGGGGGGAATCTTTATCCCGCTTTTTTACCTTTGCAATAAAATCAGTAATAATCATTTTGCACCGTCCTTTTTGGTTAAATATTCATCCGCTAATTTGCGCAAATCGGGATATTGAATCGTTTTCTCTTCATTGAGTTTTTTGGCGATGGCAAAAACAAGGTCTCCATGCCGTTTCAAAACTGAACGGCAAAGGGTTTCAGCACCGTGAATAAAGTCCCAAGCCGCGCCCGTTAATTCGTCATCTGGGAGAGGGTGAAAAAGTGAATCGGCTCGAAGATTTTTTTTGATATACTCGTAAGCAGCACAATAGTCATTGATGCCGCCGCCGTTTTGATCGCCCAAAAAAATCAACTCCGCCTGAACGCCTGCGATAATAAAGCACAAAATATTCATGTCCACAGCGCCGGGAAATTCAGTCTCTTTTGGGGGGGGTGGGGTGTCATCTTTTGACAGTTGAATTTTCCCCAAAATTCCGCTTTCAGGAATGATCGTCAGATAAGAAAAAGGCAAACCGGAAATAAGTAAAAGCGTAGCATGTGCGCTTTCGTGAATCATCGTCCGAATTGCAAAGTCATAATTTTCGATCATTTTTTTTCCCTAAATTGGAAAGTTCAAGTAAAGCCCTATCAATTTCACTAAGCAATAATTCCTGAATCTCTGCTTCCGTTGTCAATGGCAACAAAAGAGATGCAATTTTTACAGGAATCCCCCTTAACAATCGTTGAGTATTTTTAATTATCCGCTGGTTTGCTTCGAGCACAGCATCTTTTTCTAAGGTATCACCTTTTCTCAGGCTATATTCGAGTTCAAGTAAATTGGCTTTGGCAATAAGCGCCCGCCTTCGGGCATCAGCAAGGCTTTCATCGCCGTTGCCGTTTTTGTTTAAAAGTCTCCCCGATTCGATTATTTCTCGCGCCGTTATCGGTTCAATTTTCCCGCCGATGAGGGGTATATCTCCCCTTTCCACAAGTTTCGATAAAGTTTGCCGGGAAATGCCGATCAATCTGGCAAAAGTGGCTTGAGTAACAAGGGATTTATCGCCCTTTCTGGTTCGTTTCTTGCCCTGATTCGCTGCCATTTTTTGATTTTGTCAGCCCTTATTTTTTTCCTGCGCCTAAGAAAAGAATGCGCTCAAGCGTATCCGCATCCCGCCCTTTGGGAAGGACCCGTAAATTTATTCGGTAATCTCCCGGGATTGGATGTCGTAAACCGCCAGGTGTCCGCCCGGGTACATCAAAACGACTTGCGTCTTGTTCACCGTGGAATAATGGGGAGAGGGTTCGATATACCTATAGCCCTTCCGGTCGCAATAGTTTTGGTATTCCGTCACTGCTAAATCATATAGCGCCCGGATTTCATCGCCTGAAATTGTGATTTTCTGTGCCATTTTTTATTCTCTCTTTTTTTAGCAATTGAACAAATATACAGAACTTAATTTTCCCTCAATCCCTTATCACATAACGCTTTTAAGCGGCTTCATAGTGAAACGGTTTTTTTTACTCCCGGCCTCCCCTGGGTTATTCTTCCAAATATCCTATTCGCCTGCTCGTGATCTGCCTGGTTCAAGCGGATGTGGCTATATCGCTGTGTTGTAGTGATAGCACTATGCCGCGCCAGCTTGCTAACCTTTCTCACGTCCATTCCGCTTTCTTCCAGCTGCGTGATATACCCGTGTCGCAATGAATGAAAGGAAAGGCTTTCCGCGGTCTCTGCGTCAATCTCCCCGCTGGCGGACAGCGCCCGAAAATACTTTTTCGCTATACTGGAAACGGTTTCCTTTCGCAATCTTCCATCTTTGCTATTGGCTGAGAAGGATGGAAAAAGATAATCCCGCTTTGACTGCCTAAAATTATATGCCTTAAGTATCTCCAGATACTGATGTAGCGCCGTTTCTGCTGCGCTTGTCAACTTGACTGTTCCGGGTATATTTCCCTTTTCCATTTCCAATTTCAAAAAGGTTCCGCCGCTGCGGGTGAGGACGTCCCCGCGCTTAAGGGTGATTATCTCCGATGACCGTAAGCCGTTGCAAAATGCCAAGTAAAACATTGCCCGGTCACGGCTGCCCGGTAAATCGTTTCGAGTAAGTGCGATAAGCGCCCGAAAAATTTCAGGCGTGACGGCTGCCCGACTGTATGCTTCCCGGTCGGATTTGCGCTCTTTAAAATCCGTGATCGTTTTGACGTTGTTGGGAAATATCCCGCTTGTGTCCAGGAAGGTGAAAAACTGGCGGGTGATTCTTAATCGTTGATTAATGGTCGAAATTCTAACTTTCCGCCGGTGCAGGTATTGGAAATAGGCATCTACATTTTCCAGGGTTGGGGTTTCGATATTCTGCTCAATAAGCCAGTTATAGAGCCTTTTAGCATAATTCCGGTAACTCCGGGGTTTGGCTTTCCTTGTGGCGAGTATATCCCGGTATGTCTGCGCCGATGTTTCGCCTAAACGGTTTTTTAACTGCTTTTCTTTGATAAACCGCTCAACGGCATCACTCCAAACTGTTTCTTCCATTATGTCCATTTTTTAACGTCCCTGTTATGAATCTTACCAATCTTACCAATCT
>CAZBOT010000169.1:0-3161 GCA_964493575.1 uncultured Candidatus Saccharibacteria bacterium
GATCCCCCTGGCTTTGTCGGTGGGCGTGACATCTACCTGCCCATCATCGCCACGGAGCCGGTCAATCAGGTGGCCGCCTTCTACCGGCTGCTGACCAGTGACCAGCGTCAGCAGCGTTCGTCGCTCGGCACCTGCGCACAACTAGAGCAAGCGGCGGAGTGGAAAGCTGCCGACATCGTGGCCAATGACTACTGGTCACATCAGGCGTCTACCGGCGAATGGCCAAACGCCACAGCGCGCCGGTTCGGGTGCAATCTGCCTGTAGCGTATGGCAACGATTGGAACGGGTGTGAGAGCTTGGCAGCAGGCACATTTGAAGCGGCGGTCATCTTCAACGCTCTGGCGAATAGCCCAAGGCATCGGGTGCATCTGTTCGGGGAAAACAACTTCTACCGTCAGCAGTCGCACATGGGCGTATCTGTGGCAGCCGGAGGGCGCTTCGGGTGGGTGTGGGCGATTTTTATCGCCGCGTGTGAATAGAAAGGGGGGATGACGGTTATTCCGTCATCCCCCCCTTTTTAGTACATCGCCATCCTATACAACACGGTTGCACAGCCGGCGCACACCGGCACCTCATTCGGCACGGTTGAGGCAAACACGCCTCCGCACCGGCTACATACATGATCCCATTCCCGGCCAAACTCATAGCTCTTCTGTTTGGCCAGGTCAGCCGACAGGCACAGCGCCGGGGCAAACTTCAGATCTGGCGCATTGTGCGCTGCGAAGATAGCCGCTAACACTTCGGCGGCCTGTCGGCTGCTGATGGGATCGCAGCCGACAGGGATATAGGGTATCCAGTCCCGTGGAGCGCAGGCGGTGCGAAATCGATAATCCTCGCGCTGCTTCTGTGTCATCTTGCGCGCCATGCTCTTGGGCGGCGGCGGCAGAATCATCTGGATAAACCAGGCTAGCTCATCTAGCGCATTCTGTTTCTCTGCGTTAACCAAAATATCACGCTGCCATGATTCGGTCTGTTCAACGGTGAAGAGGTGCATCGGTCAATCTCCACTTTGTTGCGTAGCCATGCGGTACTTTGACAACTGCGCATTCGACATAGGTCGGGGGGCGCACAATGCCGGTGATACTGCCGATCGTGTAGCCGGTCAACTGTTTCACTTCCAGCCGGGTTAACTGGCCATGCGCTTTAAACAGTTGACCTATGAGCGTCTTGGGCGACCGGTCAGGTGCGAATTGTCCAGACTGCCAGCGATACGGCACCGGCTCTAGATACTCCGCGCCGTGGCGCTCGATTAGCCACTGCTCGAACTGTTCAGCGGTCATCATGTCCATCGGGTCGATGGCCCACTGCTCATTTGCCCATTCGCTCTGCCAACGGGCAGCGCTGCTGCGTTGGGCGCTCTCCTTATGCACTTCGGTCGTTACGCTCAGACGCATCAGTCGTCTCCCTGACATCCGTTCGCTCTTGGCTAGCAGTGCTGCTATATCCATCGGGGTAACGCTCTCGCAGCTTGTCAATGTTCGCCTGCATAATATCGCCCATATCGAAATCGAGCTTGGTACAGAGCGCTGCAACGTACCAAAGCACATCGCCCAGTTCTTTGTACATCTTTCGCTTATCTAGGCCATGTTGATGGAAGATCCCTTTCTTGACAAGCTCTGCTACTTCACCAGCTTCGCCGGCCAAACCGATAGCGTTCCAGACAACCATAATGTCATTGTCGCTGTATTGCGCATCCGGCCTGTCAATCAAGGTGCGCGCTGCCAGGGATTGATAACGACTTGCATTCATGCCCTGCTCATCTAAAGCCGCCCGTACCCGGCTCAGAAACTTTTGTGAAAGCGTCGCATATCCGCCATGAGCCGGCATTTGCGCAAGGATGCGGTTTAGTTCGTCTAGCATTGTCATCCTCCTTTAATGACCTTGACTTTGACATCAGGGTTTATGGGCATGATCAAGGCGAACCCGCGCCCATTTGTATTCAGGAATATGAGCGAATTGCGCTGCTCTCGATGCCGCACTTTATCAAAATAGCCTACAGCATCAAATGCGTATTCGTACAATTCGCGGCTGACAATGTGCTTGTGTGGTTTGCCCAAGTCAAAAACGAACCGTCCGTCAGCGATATGCGCCAGCAGAACATCAGTGCTCACAAGTTCTGTGCCATCGCTGTACGTTTCGATAATGGCAGCGCGGCTTTCCTGCACATTGTCCATTTCATAGAGATCAGACTCAATGTAGTCTTTCGTGTCAGCCAACAGGCGCTTGATATTATGGTATAGCCTGTTTTCATGGCAGCGTACCAGGTACGGAACTCCTTCATAGTCGCCACAGTCTAGCGTGACCGGTGCGGGTAGAAAGAGCGCAATCATGCCATCAGTCGCACAGAGATATTTCGACTCTTCAAACTCGACGCAGGACAGACGGCACAAAAATGGGCGGAGGTCATATTGTTGATACACATCGGCCAGTATGCGCAAAAAGGCAGCTGAGTGATCTACAGTCAACTCATAGGCAATTTGTTTTTCACCTGCGAGCATAAATCCTCACTTTCTGACAATGGGTAAATAGACAAAACGGCGTAGCGGCAAAATGACCGGCGTAGCGGTGGGCCGCCGTGTGTTGGTGGGGGTCGGTACAAACGTGTTGGTCGGCGTCGGTTCAAAGGGGGTGAGCGTCGCCTGCGGTCCGGCCGGTGGTGCAAAAGGCGTCGATGTCGCCGTGGGCACGGGGCCGACTTGCGCCCCAACGTCCGTTGCCCACAGGCTCAGTAGGATGATGGTGAGTACGATGATAGCGATGTTGACGAGATCTAAGTGCTTTGTTACCATGAGTCACGAATCCTTTCTTACCCAAAGGGTTCACGATAGATGGGGTGATGACGCACCCCATCTATTTGTCTTTTATCTCCAACGCCGGGAAACAGGCCCGGCGCGCTTCTGGATGGTGCAAAACGGCCAAAACGATACAGATGCGGTCGTAGGCGTCCAACTTCTGCATTACATGCGCTACGTGCGTCTGCAACGTGCGATTGCCGATGCGCAGTCGCAACGCTATCTCTGCGCTGCTCAACCCTGCGCAGATGAGCTTGACGACCTCATACTCTCTGGCTGACAGGCGCCAGGGGTTGCGCTGTTTTACCTCTGTCATCAGAACAATCCTCCCTGTACCGGCTCAGGCTCCACTTCGACTACCGGCGCAT
>CAZBOT010000170.1:0-3078 GCA_964493575.1 uncultured Candidatus Saccharibacteria bacterium
GCACTAATCACCCGTAGGCTAGACCCCTTGGAAGGACCCGCGATCGGCTGGAAGAAGCTCGATGTACCGGCTTTCATCGGGCGGTCCCCATCGCTTGGGTCATGGCTTTTTGCCACTGCTCGGGCAGGTTCGCGTCGATCGACCGCTGCATCGCGCGGTAGAAGTCGAAGCGCTTGGCGTAGTTGCCCGGCTTGACGAACAGCAGCACGGGCTTGATGAATGACTTGCCTGCGGGGCCGTTCGGGTAGTTGCGCTCCCACACCCCTTCGGGCAGGCGCATCTGCAGTCCGCCCGAGCGCTCGCCACGCGACACGAAGTAGCTGAAGCCATAGCGCCGCCCCTTGCCGAAAGAGGTCTCGCCCGTGCGCTTGTTCTTGCGGCCGAGCATGGCATTCGTGCGGCTTCGGTCTGTCATGTTTGCCCGGAAGCCCACCTCCGGGAACGCCTTGAACCACGAGAGGATCTGATTGATCCGTGCGCCAGACAGGTTGCCGTACTGGTCGAGATAGCCCGATCGCTTTGCGAACACAGCCTGCATGCCCTGCGGCATCACGCCCGCCTTGATGAGCGCGTTCTCGAATCGCTTGTTGGCGCGCCGGCCGCCCTCGATCTGCGCCGACAGGTATCGATTGGGGAAGACACTGCCCTTGCCTGCCGATAGAGCGCGGGGGTCGTCAGGAGCAAAGCCGCGCTGGCCGTCGTACACATTCACCACGGCAGACAGCCGTTCCTTGGTCGCACCCTGGAATACCTTCACTGCTGAAGCAGTGCGCGGCAGTGGGCGCTCGAACACAGAGGCGACGAGCTTATTGCCGTCCTTTGCGATGATCTTGGCGGTCTCATTGATCGCCCGACTCGTCGCGAACGGCACTTGCCGCCGCGCAACGTCATCGAGGCCCGCCATCACGGCCTTGAGGTTGTCAGACACGGCGATGGTGATCACTTCCCGTTCTCCCTTCTCCAATGGCGATCAGCGAGTCGCTGCTCTACCTCGAACGACAGCACCGGCACTGCACCGCGCAGCACGACCGCAGCCGGCATTGCCGTCGATAGCGCTCGCCAGAACGCAAACACATCGCCCAGGCGCTGCGCACGGCTCACGCCATAGGCGTCCGGGTCGTCGGTGATGCTCAGGTATTCCCGCAGCCCTTCTCGGGCCGCGGCGATCGTGTCCGGCGTCTCCTCGCCCTGCTCGACCCAGCGCGCACTTACCCGCGCGAAGTCACGCGAGAACTGGCGGAAGGCCTGCTCGAGGTCGGCGGGGATGGCGAGCGCGATCGACATGATCAAAACTCGACCTCGACGTCACCCGCCTGGCGCTCTCGCGCATCGGGGCGCGGCACTGGCCAGCGCGGCTTGCGCAGCACTTGCGCTTCCGGCTCGAGGCCGAGGGCCTCATACGCCACGCGCACCACATACGGCGGCATCGCTACGCCTTCGCGGTGGTCGGCGACGATCGCGTGCGCCCAGTCCTTACCCGGCGCCGCCCCCATGGTCTGCCACCGCTGGCGAGCCTCGGCGCACCGCTGCATGTTCTCGGCAAGCGTCGCCCCCGGCCGCCACACGCCACGATCGGCCAGCCAGCGCTGTGCAAACGTCTCGACCAGGTCGCGCGTCTTCATGCTGCCGCTCCGGCCTGCTGCCGCCGCAGGGCGTCCGTGATGCGCGCCTTGAACGCATCCATCTCCTCGCCCGGCCGCGCACCCGCAATGCCAAGCTCGCGCGCCTTGGCTTCCATCGCGCCCACCGACAGCCACCACGCATCCGCCTTGGGCTTCGGCGGCTTCAGGACGGACTGCAGGCAGGCGTTGAGATACCCCACGTTGATCGGCTGCAGGCTGCCTTCGGCCTCGCGCCGCTGGCGTGCCAGCACAACCGCCGCGCGCAGCTGCTCGTCACGGATGCCTTGCTCTGCCCAACCGAGCAGCGTCGGGTTCAGCGCCTGCGCCGGGATCTGCTCCTGGCGCAGCAGCACCGCCATCGACGTGGCCCGGCGTGAGAGCTGCTCTTCCGGCTGGTCGCTGCCGACCTTCTTTGCAGACCAGAAAGCGGCGATGGCACCTGCGACGCCCGCTTCGGGCTCCAATCCCGGTTCAGCTGTAGACGCCGCTTGGGGAGTAGACGGTTTACTCCGACCTCTGATGTGTGCCGGGTTCGGCTGTTTCTGCCCTGCCGGGTTCGTGTCGGGTTCGGTGTCGGGTTCGGTGTCGGGTTCCGTGCCGGGTCCGAACCACTCAGATGCGCCAGAACCCGCGCCGTTATTGGGTGCAAGCCCTGCCGGGTTCGTGTCGGGTTCGGTGTCGGGTTCGGTGTCGGGTTCGGTGCCGGGTTCGGCCGTTTTTGCCCTGCCGGGTTCATGCCGGGTTTGATTTGGACGTGCGTTCGCGACAGCCGCCAGAACGCACTTGAAAACGAGCCGCTCGCACTTGGCACGGCGCAGCAGCCCGCGCCGCACCAGCTGATCCACGGCCGTGCGGATGCCGCGCAGCGTGGGCTGGACGACCTGCTCGCCCGCGCCCTTCTCCACCGCCTCCTCGGTCCATTCGCGCAGGGCCTGGTAGCTCAGGCCCGACTTCACGCCCACCTGACCGGTGGCGATATCCATGCGCGCGCGGATTCGCAGATAAGCCTTCACCGCCACGCCCGAGCAGCGCGACAGCACATCGAGCTCTTCGGGGGTGAGGTAGATCCCGTTCACGCCGCCACCAGGTGATAGGCCATGCGGTAGCCCGTGGGATAACCCGGCACGCGGTAGCCATCGACCACGCCACGCTTCTTCAAGCGCCCGATCGCCTTGCACACCTGCACCTTGCCGAGCTCGGTGAGCGTCTCGATTTCCTTGACCTGCAGCGGGCGCGCCTCGAGCACCAGCGCATCCCACACCAACCCCTCAACACCTTGCGGGCGCTGCGGCAGCAGATCGGGCCGCTTGCGGCGCGCCAGGCGGGTCACCGCCATCTCTTCCGGGCGCAGCGTGTCGTCACGCATGGCGCGACCCCCGCTTCCCCTTTCCAGACGACTTAACGCCCGCCGCATCCAGCAGGCCGGGCAGCTGCTCGAGCAGCGACTGCACCCGCT
>CAZBOT010000171.1:0-3051 GCA_964493575.1 uncultured Candidatus Saccharibacteria bacterium
ATGGACGCCGACAACATCGCCGCCAAACTGTACATCGACGGGCTGAAGCCGTGGTTGATCCAAGACGATACGCCAGATTATGTGCGCAGCGTCACCACGTCCAGCCGCATCGACCGCAAAAACCCCCGCGTTGAAATACGCATCACGGAGGCAGAATCATGAGAGCATTGGATTTGTCAGGCACAAGCGCCTGGATTTTCATCATCATCGTTTTCGGCGGCATGTTCGTCCTGATGATGCTGACGGCCCAGGAGCGCAAGGACGCCCCGGCGCATGTCCAAGACATTGACCGGGGCTGCATTGAGCCAATGATATGGGTCTGCATTATCTCAGCAATCCTGATCATAGCGATCACAAATTGGAAGAACTGATGGAGATTTATTCATGACCGCCGCCGAGCGCGCCACCCTCACCTATTCGAGGGGCCAAATGCTCGTCAGCCTGTTGGTGGCTGTCCCCCTGCTCCTGACCGGCTGGGCGCTGGCGCGCGTCGGCGTCGGCTATGGCGTCCTTTTGTTGCTGCCGGTGTTCGGCGGCGTCGTGTCCATGTTCATCATCGGCTACGACATGCACCGCAGCGCCGCCGCTGCCGTACAGGCCCGGCACCACGCCGAGCGCCTGGCTATCGTGGCCGACATCGACCGCCGCCAGCAAACGGCGATAGGCGAACGCCAGCGCCAATTCCGGCAGGTGGCGCTGTGGTGGGCGGCGGGCAATCCCACGGCCTACCGCCCCACCGCCGAGCAATTCGGCATCGGTCAGGACGCCTGGCAGGAATTGCGACAGATGGCCGCCGAAGCTGGCCTGGCGTACTGGCAGGACGCCCCCACCGGCAAAACCCTAGTCTGGTCGGCGAGCGGTTCGCAGACCATTCAACAGACCGCATAACACGACCCCGGCGAAACGATGGCAAGCTCTCACCAATCACTTTTTCGCAGCGATACCCGTATGTCGGCGGGTGCTGCCATTCCATCAGGCGGCAGGCAGAGGATAAGCGCCGTTTCCAAAGTGCGCGCGCTTCAACAACCCGGTTTGACACGAAAAAATGACCACTACCCACCCGCCGCTTGCCATCGTTTCCCCGTGGTCGTGCCCCCTCCCCCGTATGTATTTCCTGTATCTGATGTACTTCCCGCCAGAGAGTTACGCCACAAGGATTGACACCCGCCCGGCAGGGTGGGGCGTAGCAGCCTTGTAGCTTCAATCCACAGTACCTGGATTCAATTCTATGCCGAAACCCAAGGAATCTACCACGCAGGCCATTTCAGAGGCGTACAGCGCTTCTGGTACGTGGCGACAGTTGGCCGCCGATATTGGCCTGCCTGAGACCGATGCCGTCACGCTCTCCCATATCGCCCGCAAAAATCGCCACATCAGCGGGCGCACCGAAAACCGAATCCGGCGGGCGCTCGGCCTCGGCCCCATCCGCCGCCGCAATCCCCGTATCGATATCGATGCATCGCCGGAGGAACTGGCGATCATCATGACGCTCACGCCCCGCCAGCGGGCAGAGAGGATGCTGGCAAGGATGAACCATGTTGAAGAAAACGTATGACTGGTTGAAAAAGGCAGGAATCCTCGGCATCAGTGGTGAGACGGCTTACGGCCTCAGCGGGTCGAGGCTGCACCTGACCAGCGCCGATGGCCTGGAATTGCCAGAGGATTACACGAACAATGGCGTCCGTGTAGCCAACATACTGGAGAGTGTGGCACGCAAGCCATTGGTTACTCTGTACGTCGATGCCCGGCTGCTGCGGGATGCCATCGAGCCGATGAAAAGCCGAAACAAGCCGCACTTAATCCGCATTTCTATCACCGGAGATGATCGCCCCATCGTAATCACTGATGAAACCTATCAGGCTATCATTATGCCTACGCGTGTGACTGACCATCCCCATTGGTATACGATTATTCTCGATGCCCCGCAAGAGCAAGGAGACGAAAATGGTTGAAGATATGATCTGGCTAGTAAAGCGTGATGTCTACTTGTGTCTGGTAGACACCGGTTTCTGGCGCGGAAAACGCTGGAAATGGCTCGTGGGCGACGAGAACAAGAAAACCGCACTCTGCGATCTGAAAGAGGATGCTGTTGCCGCATGGCAACGCGCAGAAACCGTTCCAGTTTGGGAAGAACCCTAACAAGGAGATGCTGTGTCTGTTTGTGCTGACCACCATGTCGGTTGATGCGGAATCGACTGCTATGGAGCATTTCGTCGCTCAGGTGTGGAGCGGCGACATTACCGACGACTACAACTATACCAGGGTTGCAAAAGCGTTCGTGGATTGGTGGTATAACAGCAATGCTTGACTACCTGATGCTTGACTTGTGCGCCGGTCTCGGCGGCGCGTCGGCGGCCATGCGCGAGCGGGGATGGCGAGTAATAACTTTGGATGCTGACCCCGCATACAGCGGGCACGCCGTCATGCTGTGCCCGCTTCCCCCCTTCCCCCGGCCCTACCCCTACTCTCCCTCTGCGGCGGGCGGCTCCGCAATCGAATAGACCGGAACCAATATCAGCGACCCGCTGAGGCTTTCACGCAACCCATAGCGCCGACACAGGCGGCCATCCCGCCGCAATTGCCACAGGCGCCGCCTCACCCATTTGTCGCTGCGGCCCGTGGCTATCACCAATTCCGCCGTCGTCATCCCGCCAGCGGCGGCGCCGTCATCCGTCGCCGCTGCCAGCAACGCCGCAATCAGTTCGGCGTCTGTTACGGCCTCAGGAATCGTCGTCTCTGCGGTCGGTATCGGATCGCTCGCCATGTGTACCGTCCTTCGTGGCAGATGAACACAAGCCCGCCAATATCGCCCAGGGCGGCGGGCGCCAAGCGGCGGGTGTATTCGGTGGGGAGTTGCCAGGCGGGTGATTGGATTGCCAAAACCGGGAAATTACCGCCGCTGTCGGCGTACTCGTGGCGATGGCTGCGGATCACCACGTGCGGCAGTTTGCCACCATGCCCGGCATAGTCGAACACCGTCAGCGCCGCCAGTTTGTTGGCGGCGTTGGCTTTTGTCCACGGCAGGCTGCCCATGCTGCCGTGGTGGGCGAT
>CAZBOT010000172.1:0-3005 GCA_964493575.1 uncultured Candidatus Saccharibacteria bacterium
GGCTGCTCAGTCTGCCGCTACCGCAGCGGCACAGGCGGCCACTGCTGCGGCTGTGGGCGTTGGCACAAGCGTGGCCGCGCAGCAAAGCCAAGCCAGCACGCAAGCCATCGCAGAATTCACGCGCATGTCTGGCAGGCAGTCTGACGCGCTCATTAGCAAACTTGACGAGCTGTCGCGCAATATGCTGCGCCGCCAAGACCTTCGGCGCGAATTTGCCGACGCACTCGCGGGGGCGAAGTAAATGGTCGTATACGCAGACCGCATTTTCGTTGAGATTACGCGAGACGATGCCGTTCTTAGTGATGAGTACGGAGACTCGTTGCTCTGCGAAGATGGCGTCGAAATCATGTTGGAGCAGCCTGGCTTTGTGGATGTGTGGCCTGATGTTGTGAAGAGCCGCGACATCGAATTCTCGTACGGTATTTTCGGCAACACCATGCATGACCGCGTTGCGGGCATTGGCTCTATGAGCTTTCGGCTGAACAACGGGGACACCAACTCGGCTGGGCTGGCCGGGTATTACTCTCCCGATCACGTCAATTTCTGTGGCGGCTTTGACCGCGAGACTATGGTGAAGCTGACCATAGAGAGCGGCGGCATTAGGCGCGTCAAGTGGCGCGGCATTGTGCGCGACATTGTTCCCGAAATGGGCTTGTACGGGCTACGCCACACCGATGTTGAGTGCGACGACATGATGTCTTTGCTGGATGATATGGCCGATGTAAATCTCCTAGGCTTGCAGGAAAATGTTACCAGCGACTACCTATACGCGTATATCGCAGACCGCGTGAGCCGCAAGTTCCCGTCTACGAGCTTCTCGCCCAACAGCAACACGCTGACCTTTGGCTTCGACACGGCGATACGCAAGCGGTCTACCGCTCGCAACGAGATGAACAAGATTGCCATAAGCACGATGGACTATGTGTTCTCTGCTGGCGACACCTACGAGGGCGGCAGGCTGACATCTCAGACCTATGCCGACCGATTTACAAACTTGGTGAACGAGTTTGTGCTGGATGGCGACTTCATCCGAACGATGGAAATTTCGCGCAGCGACAAGATAGACCGATGTGTCGCCGTTGTCTACCCGCGCGAAATCGGTGTATCTGACGAGATTTTGTACTCCGCGAGCGTGTCCGCTGGCAAGGCGCAGTCCATTGCAGCTGGTGAAACGATGGAGTTCACGGTGGACTACCGCGACCCCAACCAGACGGCCACTCGCATTGCCGCTCTGAGCATCACGCCGCCTGTCGCAGGCACTGATTACAAACTCGGCACGGGCAACGGGGACAACAGCCAAAACCTGAACGGAAGCTCCGTTGTTGTGGTTGAGCCTGGCGCGACATCGGCGCGGGTGCGCATCACCAACAGCAGCGGCTCTGTGATGTACATGAATCAGTTTAGGTTGCAAGGCATTGCTATTCGCCAGTTTGACCCCATCGAGATACCCGTTGAGGTGGACAACCCCATAGGAGATATTGAGCTTCGCCTCGACTTGTCGTACGAAGATGACGCGATCGCCGGCAGAAACATTGCCGAGCTTGGGAAGCAAATAAACGATGTGCAATTTACGCGCATCAACGCCGTGTCATACCTGGCGAATATTGACGCAGAGCATTGGGCGTACTTCTTGGAAGTTGAGCCTGGAACCCGCGGTGTTGTATCCGAGCCGCAGACTGGCGTTACTCAGCCTGGGTTTGTGAACGCCATCGCTGGCAGAATTCACGGGAACGGGCTTATTGATGTGACCTACACCATAGAGCGGTCCAGTTCTAACGAGAACTTTTGGCTGCTCGGCGTAGACGGTCGAAGCGAACTAGAAGACACGACTTATGTGTCAGGAGTGTAATCAATGGCTTGGGTAACACCATCCAATCGGTCGCAAGGCGAGCTTATTACCGCCGCGATTTGGAATCAAGACGTCGTTGCTAACGCGCAGTATCTGTACGACAACTTGGGCATCTTGGACTCTAAGGTCGCCTATTCGCTTCTTGCGAGCAGCGGCACTTTTAGCTTCACCGGCCTGCCGCAACTGTATGACGGCCTGCTAGTTGTCATGGTGTTGCGCGGCACGGCGGCTGTTGTTTCAACTGTCCTAAATATTCGGTTGAACAACGACACGGGGACTAACTATTCTACGCAGCGCGTATATTCGGCTGCGTCTACGACAACTGCTGCCGCTGACAGCGGCAGCACATCGATCAACGTTGGTGGAATTCCCGCCGCGTCTGCCACGTCTGGGATGAGCGGGGTGTACACTGCGTGGATACCAGGCTACAGACGCACGAACTTTCACAAGACAATGTCAATACGCGGCGGTGGCGTAAACAGTGCCGGTGACCAAGAGGTCGTATCGGCGTTTTCGCGCTGGTCAAGCACAAATGCCATCAATCGGATTGACGTGTATCCATCTTCGGGCAACTGGGCAACCGGCAGCGAGTGTGCAATCTTCGCAATGCAGAGTACATAATCATGGACTGGAAAATACAAGAACATCAGGGAAAGATTACGCGCCGCCCAACGAGTGAGGAGCGTGCCGCTCGCGAGCGCGTGCTGCGCAAACAGCTTGGCATCACCGAGACAGAAGCGCGTCTGGCAAAGTTGCCACAAGGCGCGGAGCGGGAAAAGATGGCCGCAGAGTACAGCGCGCTCATCTCTGTCATGGAGTACGAATTGGACAACTGGATGATTGAGGAAGACGCGATCGTTTTGCGCGACCCTACGCCGGAAGAGATTGCGCAGCGCGAAAAGGACATCGCGGAGTTTGAAGAGGCCGAGTTGGCGGCCGCGAGTGAGCGCGAGGCCAGGGACAGGTTGCGCGCCGAGACTATGAATAAGCTGGGATTGAACGAAGATGAGTTGGAGGCTTTGCTGACGTATGGCCGGAAATAAGATTAGTGCGCTGCCTGCGCTGACCAGTGGCCACTCTACTAGCGACCTGCTGGCGATAGTAGACGTTTCGGACACCTCGCAAGGCGCGGGCGGTACGACCAAGAAGACAACAA
>CAZBOT010000173.1:0-2994 GCA_964493575.1 uncultured Candidatus Saccharibacteria bacterium
ATGACGGGTGCTTGCTGGCTTGACGCGCAATCCACGCCACCAGCGCCAGCACAATGAGCACCAGCACCCAGGGATGGGCGCCGGCGAATTGCAGCGCCGCGCTCAGGATGCGTGGGCCAACGAAACCGACGACTGCCAACGCGCCGCAGGTGAGCACAGCGCCGAACAGCAGCAGGGGTGTCCAGACAACGACGCGCAGCCAGTTAGTTTGCATCGCTCACCGCCTGTGCTGCCTGTTGCCTTGCCAGCCATCGCCATGCTTTGCCAGTCCATTGGCCCGATAATTGCAGGTCTGCATGGCAATTCAGGCACAACCGGCCAGCCATGTACGGAATGTTGTTGCACTCGCAAAACTGCGGCGTAATCAACCATGCATTGCTGTTGTATGCTGGTTTGCCACAAGATGCGCACGGCTCAAAGTTGTCCTTCATCGCTCACCGCCTGTGTGTCCGGCCTTTTCGACCAAAACCAATCGGTCACTATCACCCAACCGCACGCTTGGCAATAGTGAATGTCAACGCTGAGTTGCCAGCCTGGCCCTACCCACAAGGACGCCAAAGCCGTCTGCGTCTTGTTACTGCCGCACTCAGGGCATGTCGGCGTTTCATTCATCGGGTCGCCTCCTGCGCCTTCTCGCGCCGCCGCTGTTCGCGCACGGCCTCGGTGTAGGTGTAGCCGTATCCGAGTTCATTCGGTGGCCAGAACCAGTCACGGCCCTGCTCTGGCGCATGACGCCAGCCGGCCGCGACCAGTGCGGCTATTTCTTCGGGGGTGGGGTTGTGTCGCGCCATGATTACACCTCGTCGCCTGGTTCCGCAATTGTCGCCAGCATGGGATACATGCCGCGCCGCCGCTCGCGAAACGCGAACACCTGTGCGCCTGGATGCGCGTTGGCGTAGCTCTGTGACGCGCTCACGCCGTCGTCGCCGTCCCATTCGACCGTCTTACCACCGACAAGCAATAGCTCAAACGTCTTGCGCATGATTGCCTCCTATCGCCGCGTCGCTGCGGTTTGCTGCTGCGGGTACATCGGTGTATCTGCGCCGTTCTGCCGCATTACCCTGTCTGCGTGCGGTCGCTGGCACCGCTTCAACTCTGCCTCGATTGGCAGGTTGCGCCCTGGCGTTTCGACATAGTACCAATCCATGCCATGACACACGGGGCAGATCATCGGGTCTGGAGCGACAAGCCTATGAAACACGCTTCACCTCCGCTAACTTCTTGATGACGGCTTGCGCTTCTGGCGATGGCAGTTGCCCATTGGTCGGCGCTGTCATCGCCGCCACAAACTCACGCACGGTAGCAGACTGCTGTACCTTGCCCTCCATGCGCTCGATCTCGGCGTTGTACATGCGCTCGAACTGCGCACGGATCACGCCCTCTGGCCCATCGTCAAGACAGATTTCACGCCACCCCATGCGCCGCACTGCCGCCGCCGTCGCCGGATTGTCGAATTGCGGCAGGCTGTAGTACCCCACGCTGGCAATGGCCTGCTTCACATCGCCCCATGCCTCACCGGCGATCTGGTTGGCCGGCGACGCCTGCCGCATCAATGACACGGCGGAAGCCCGGATTTCCGCAATGGACGGCAACCACTGGCTGCGCTCGCGATGGTTGCGGCAGGATGCAATCAGCAGATCGTCGGGCAGGTCGATCAGATCCTCTTGCCACACTTCCAGCATGGCCGCGATCTGCGTTGCGTCGAGCTTGGCAGCGTGTTGCGGGTATGCCGCCAACATGCGGCGTAGTTCCTTCGAGATACTAGACGGGGTTGCCATGTATGTCTACTCCGAAAATCGCATCCAATTCGGCTGATGTCGTCTTGGCCTTCGGGCGAAAACCGTTATGATTGCCATTGCCATTACTGCCCGGCTTGTAGCTGTTATTGATCGTCGCCAGCATCCAATTGACGCAGCCCGTCTTGGTGGCGTCAAACCGTTCGTTCGGTTTGGCTTGCTCCCATTGATCAAGCGCCCAATCAATCGCCTTCGCTGACAGCAACGGCCCGCCGTTCATCACCTGCAACAGCGCCGCCCGTGACGTGTCAGACAATCCAAGCCCGGACTGGAACCGTTGCCCAGGCTCCCGTTCTTGAATGGCATTGATCAGGTTCACAACAAAATTGCGCTCAAAGTCGGTGAAGCCGGACGGGTAGGTGGGTGACGCTGCTGACGCTGGCGCACCTCGTTCATCTTTACCTTTACCTTTGTCTTTACTTTCACCTTTATCTTTAACTTCATCTTGTATGTTCACCTGATCATTCACCTGATCATTCAGGTGAATGGGTCGCCCTTGCTCGTCGCAAGTATCAGGTGATGGTTTGCCGTCGTTTGTAACCCAATTGCAGGTAACAATCACCCCTTTGGTGAGAGTCTTGCGGATACGGTCATTCCAGCCATCCGGCTTTGGGTACTGCGACGGCATGGCGTACTGGTGCGACTGATACATCCACCAATTGAGTATCTGGTAATAGTCCTTTCCGCCCGATTGATAAACAGTGATCGTCTCGTTTCCTGCTACCATGTCAAGCCACTGCCTGACGTCCCCGGCTGTCACATCGTCGTAAGGGAAAATCTGAGACCGCAGATATACGGGATTTGCTTTGCCGCGCCCTTGGTCGTCGGCATGATTGATTATCCCGATAGCAAGCAATCTAGCCATTGGCGGCAGCGTGCCGAATTTCTCATTATGCCAGATTGCGCTATCTATCATCCGTCGCGTCATTCTTGCACCTATCACCGGTTTGGTGTTATGATAACTACATGTCCAAGCCCAGAACCAAAGACGATCCAGGCCCGTTCAGCCTGCGGATACCTGCCGACATGCGCGTGCGGCTGGAACAAATAGCGGCTCAGGAGTACCGGTCTCTCCATGCTCAACTCCTCGTGATGCTACGGTCTGCGCTAACGCAGTATCCAGTAGCACCAACATCTGAGCATGAAACGACCGGCGCTGCTGAACCGCCATCGTAGCGATTGCCTGCCGCATGTCGGG
>CAZBOT010000174.1:0-2962 GCA_964493575.1 uncultured Candidatus Saccharibacteria bacterium
TCACGCCGGGCATCGCCGCCTGCCGCCCGGTCTGCGCCCGGTACGCCACCTCGTCGGCGAAGAAGTTGAATCCGCTCATGCCGTGGCCTCCATGTCGATCCGCACCCCGTAGTCCTTGCCGTGCGCCTGACCGTACTGCCACCGGATGCGCCCGTCCCGATCGTCCAGGCCGAACGCATCGGCCACGCCATCGCGCACCGCCTTCAGCGCCCCGCGCAGGTTGTCATCGTCCAGTCCGTTGCTCGGCGCAATCCGCGTGAGCGTGACGGCTACAGGAAGCCCCACAGCCGCCGCGCGAGGGGCAGCCAGTGCCTGAGCCTTCCGGCGCTGCGCTTTCGCCCTGGCGGCCCGTTTGGCCCAGTGCCCGCGGGCGTTCGGTTCGCTGATCGTCTTCAGTTCGAGGTAGAGGGGTTCGACTTCCATGGTTCTATTTGTCGTCAATTCTTTTTCATTGTTGTCAGGTGTACTTAGACGGTTAAACGCCAGTGTTTACAAGGCTTCTAGAATTGTTGGCATTGTTGGCAATGGGGTCGACACCAAGGGGGCATACAAACCGGCTTTCCTCTGTCGCTTGTGGGTATTGCCAACAATGCCAACAATTCTGAATCCCGCGCCGTTACTGGCTTTCAGCCGTCGAGAAGCCTTCGCCATCAATTGCCAACAATGCCAACAACTCGACCGCCACGAACGCCTGGCGCGGGCGCCCCTTGCCGCTGGCCGTCTTGAACTTCACCATCTGCGCTTCCTCGTCCCGGATCAGCGCCTCAAGCACCTGGTTGCGCTCCTGCGGCTTCAGCGCCTTGAACGGGCTGCACGCGCGCGACAGGTCGCGTTCGGTCATGCCCATCTTCCCGGCCTTCTGGATGGCACGCGCCGCGGCTAGCACCACCTTCATGAACGGCGAATCCGCCATGCGCGCCGACACCTCGCGCTCGATCGCTTCAACATGGAAGCGCACGAAGTGAATCGCCCACTCGGCCGCAGCCCGATCGATCACGGGCGCCGCGATCCGCTGCGCGCAGGCGCACACGAGCGCCACCTTCGCGGCGTGCTCCCATGCGCGCCCCCACAGCGGCGCGGTGCCCTTCTTCTCGCCCTCGGCGATGCGCTGCTCGAGCTCGTCGTCGAACGCATCGAACAGCGCCGCGGCGGCGCCTTCCATGCCGACGATGATCGGCGTTGCCGGGTTCAGGCCGGCAAGCCCGTTGCTCATGTTGCGCGCCGCCTCGATCCACTCCTTGACCGCCGCGGGCGTCGGCGCGGGCCTCGCGCGCTGCCTGCGCGGGCGCTCGCTGCCGGCGAAGGTGACCAGCATCCTGTTAAGGTAGCCCGAGGTGACGTGCTGCGAGCCGAGCGCATCGAAGAGCGTCTCCGGCGTCGTGGTCGCATGCAGATGCACGCACGGATATTCGATGTCCTGGCGCGGCCGGTCCTTCTGGTTCGCGTACTCGGTGCCGTGGTAGACCGTGCCGGCGCTGGAGAAGAGCTTGATGAAGTTGGTGAGGATGGAAGCCCGGTGCGATCCCGCCTTCGGGTTCTGCACGTCCTGCATGAAGAGACCGAACTCGTCGATCTGAAACAGGACGTTCGGCGACACCGCCACGCGCGAAACCAACCCCTGCCCCGACCCGATGTCCTCGCCGCCGATGAAGTCGCCGAGGTTCGCGCCGGCCAGGGTGTTCTTGATCACGTTGCGCGGGTGCTCCTTGCCTGCCGCGGTGCCGGCAACGCCGACCAGGTACAGGTTCGAGCGCAGGCCGGTCTCGGTTGCCACCTTGCGCCCGAGCACCGTGCCGGCGAGCGACAGCGCCGCCGTGACGGCGAGCACCGGCTGCGGGCGCTGCGCGGTGGCGAGGATGTGCCGCGCGATGTCGCCGAGGATGCCCGGCGGCGTCAGCAGCTCGGGCGGCACGCCCGGTGATTCCAGTAGCACGTCGACCACTGGCAGCGCTTCGATCTCTTCTGCCTCGTCCTCGATCACCACGACCGGCGCCTCACTGGCAGCCTGCTCGAGCAGCGCTCCGGCCGCGAGCGGGTTGCGCCACCCGGCCTGCTGCGCCATGTGAAAGATGGATTCGATGTTGAACGCGCCCGGCTTGAAGCTGCGCCACTTCTTGCCCTGTGCCTGCGCGTCGTACTTGCCCGAGGACTGCGACCACGCGTCCCATAGGCCGAAGCCACGCGCGCCGATCGAGCGCAGCGCCTGGCCGACGTTGATCCATTGGTGGTAGTCGTCCGCGCTGATGCAGGCAAGCGCCGATTGCAGTTCTTCGACCTGCTGCTCGGTCACGAACCGCTCGCCGACGACGGGCTGATGCTCGAACGCCATGCGCGCACCCACGAGGTCGCGCAGCCAATCCGGCAACGGTGACGGCACCGCGCCTTCCAGCGGGTCGCTGCTGCCCTCCCACTGGTAGCGCTGACCGCTGGCGTGATTCGAGGGCTCGACCACGATGTAGCCGTTCAGCTTCACGTCCACGCCGTCACCGAGCTTGCCCGGCAGCGTGCCATTGGCCGGCGCGAGGAACACGCGATGCTCGCCCCCGCCCCCGGTGATCGCCAGCACGTCGGATTCCAGCCGGCCGTTTCTCGCCTCGATTGCCTCGATGGTCTCGACGCCGCCGTTACGCGGATCGATGTCGATCGCCATCAGGCCCGAGGGGCGCAGGAATATACCGATGTTCGCGTCTGGCTCGCTTTCGAACCAGTACCGCAGCCGCGCCTCGTCGGTCGTCGCGTTGTCCTGCCCGCGCGGCACCAGGTACGAGATCGGGTGCTTGCCAGGGTTCTTGCACGCGGCATCACCGCATGCGCAACCGTCCTTCGTCGCCCACCACAGCGGCATCACATGCCACCCCAGCGCCGCATAGCGCAGCGCATACCCCAGCCGGCTATCGGTCTGCACCGGCCCATGTTGCACGGCGGGCGCAGCGGTCGGCGCAGCGCGCCAGGGGAGGATTCG
>CAZBOT010000175.1:0-2957 GCA_964493575.1 uncultured Candidatus Saccharibacteria bacterium
GGCCATCACACTGAACACGCCGGGCACACTGACCGCGGCGACGACCAACAGCAGCACCACAAACCACACGCACGCCATCACATCGAGCAGTAACCCCGGCGCGGCGGCGTCCATCCTGCAAAGCACCAGCGGCGGACTGCTCACCCTCGTTGGCCTCACGACGACGACCAGCCTTACGACGCCCCTGATCAACGGAAGCACGATCAACGTCACGCCGTCCGGCTCGCTGATCCTTGACCCGGCCACACTGGTATTTGACCCGAGCGGGAACAACGTACAGCCGCAAAACAACTACGACGTGAACCTGGGCACGCTCAATAAAAAGTGGCTCACGCTGCACGCCGCCGAGTTGTGGGTCGAGACGCTGGTCGCACAGGAGACCATCGCCACCATCGGCGGGCGCATTCTCGTGGGGCCGACGACCAGCCTGATTGCCGACGTGGGCACGGGCGACACGACGATAGATGTCAAACACAACGAGATCGCGTCCGGCGACCGCGTGTACATGGAGGCATCCGGCAAGGTCGAATTCATGGCCGTGACGAGCGGCGCATCTGCCATCACAGGCGGCTACCGCTACAGCGTGACGCGCAACCTTGACGGCACAGGGGCCAACGTTTGGTACGCGGGTGACGCCGTATTCAACACGGGCACGACAAGCGACGGCTTCATCGACATCTACAGCGTGCGCGGCGTCAAGGCGGCGACGGAGTACGGTCCCGCCATCGTGGGCAACATCCGGCTCAGCGACACCTACAACGACTGGGCGCCCCGTTGGGCAATTGGCAATCTCAACGGGCTGTATGACTACGTGACGACCCGCTACGGATTCGCGGCGGGCAACCCGGCGACGACGTGGATTGCCGCGGACGCGTCCAACGGGCTGCGCATCATGAACGGCAGCACGACGCGCTTGCAACTCAACAGCACGGGCAATCTGAAAATCAACGATTCAACCGGTGCAAACGTGATTGCGCTGGACAGCGACGGCACAAGTTACTTCGCCGGGCCGATGACGCTCGGCACAGGCGGCGGCATCTACCAGGGCACGGGCACGTTTGCCAGCCCGACGACAGGCCTGAAGATTTGGCGCGACTCAGGCGTCGGGCGCATCGCAGGCTACAACGGTGGCGTACTCCAGTGGGGCGGCGACACGAACGGGAAGTTCAAGTTCGGCGCGGACACGGCGACGATTGACGCCGTGGGCTTGACGTTCAGCGCAGTAGACACCGGCGTGTCGCCCTCAGTCCTCTGGAAGAACGGCTCCGGCGAAAGCGTACTGCAAGTCTATTCTCAGATGGTCACGAATTCGCCGCACGACGATTCCTATGTCTCGCGCATTGGTTCCTACATGCTCAACTCGGACTTGTCGCTTCCGGGGATTGGCGTCTCGGTTGAGGACGTGGGCGGGATGATCTCCTTCGAGAGCATCAACTCCGGCTCCGACTGGACAGGCCACCTTGCAATCAAGGCCGGTAAGGTTGGCAGCGGAACGGCGAAAATCTACCTTGCGGCTGATAGCTTGTCGCTTACCGGCAACGTATCACTCGCCACAGGCTACACCATTTCCGTTCCCTACGGCTCCGTGTCGGCTCCGTCCTACAGTTTCAACACCGACAGCAACACGGGCTTCTACAACACGACGGACAACGTGATCGGCGTAGCGGCGGGCGGCATCAACATTGCCAAGTTCGCTGCAACCTACGTGCAGGTGACGGACACCGCCGACAACAACATTGCCAAGTTTCGGCCCGGCTCCTTCACACTGGCCGCCGATGCCACCGCAAGCCTGCCCGACACGATGGCGCTGATCATCGCCCACAACTCGAGCGACGGCACAAGCGCCCTGTACTGGATTCGAGGTGGCGCAAACGCAGCGGTGGAAGTGAGCGACCCGAGCGCGGCGTTTTCCATCACGAAGGACACCGACAACCAGATCAACATCTACTATGACAGCGGCACAACCGGCTACACGATCCAAAACACCTACGCCGCAACCAAGACGATTCACCTATTCATGTTTGGTCTTTCGAGCAGCTTCTAGGGGGCGCAATGGCGACCACGATTTCTATCAGCACGGGCGCACTCTCCGCCTCTCGCACCTACCAGAACGATGCAGCGGCGCAGGCGATTCTCTTGCGCTTTGCGGCCAACATTGACGCCACCGGCACGAACGCCCAGAAGCTTCAGGCTATCGTGGATTGGTGCGTCGCCCAGATTCAGGCAGGAGCCACCTCTCAGGAGGTGGTAGGGCAGCAAACGCAGATGATCGAAGATGCAAAGGCAAACAACCGGCTTGCATAGGGGGACTATGGACATTGCCAAACGGCGCGCCGAACTGGCCGAAGCCATCAAGCAGATGACTGCACAGCGCGACAACCTGACCGCGCAGATTCTCCGCTTCGAGGGCGCAATCCTCATGCTTGACGAATTGGCGAAGGAAGAGGAGCCGCCCGAAGAGGCGGCGGAAGGGCAGACAAGATGAAACGCACCACACTGGCCGCGGCGCTTGCGCTTCTGTTGCTGGCCACACTCTTTGGCACGGCGGCGGCTCAGAGCGGCCTCTACACGTGCAACATCACGATTGACGCGGGGCATCTGATTCTGGATTGCACCCCTGCGCAGCCGACGCCTGAACCAACCGCAACCCCGGCCGCGACCGCGACGCCCCTCCCAGAGCCGACGGCGACGCCTGTGCCGACCAGCACGCCAGTTACCGGCGACATGACAGACATGATGTGGCACGCCCCCGGAGCGCACGGCGACCGTCCTGCCCACGAACACGGCGACCCCGTGCCGCAGTGGGTCACAGATGCCGGCTACATGCCCATGTATGTGCACGACCACTCGACGCCGGGCGAGGCGACCAATACCTACTGGAAACACACCGGATTCAAAGGGTGGGCCGGCCAGTTCAGCGACGGGCAGGCGTGGTACTGGGTGGCGCACCTGGACGT
>CAZBOT010000176.1:0-2887 GCA_964493575.1 uncultured Candidatus Saccharibacteria bacterium
CGCAATCGGGCATGAAGATCGGGTCGAACCCATGGTCTGAGGATGAATGCCGCTTCGCAGCGATGAACGCCTCATACGCTCCCATGTCATCTCCTGGCGTAAAAAAGCCCGCGATTGCGGGCTGTGGTTATCGGTGGATGGCGGTCACTTGATCTCAAGCCGCAGCGTTCGCGTGAGCTTTGCGCCGGGGATTTCGTAGCCGTCCTGCATGGCCTTCTTCATCATGGCTTTGTCTGGCACAGGAGGCGGGGTCTCTGGCTGGCGCAAGTAGTCGGCCGGAATCTGGCGCTCGTCCTCGATCACGACGCTTTCCGGGTTCTGCTTGATTGCGATCTTGAACATTGGGTGCTCGATCTTCGTGAAGCCGCACGCCCGCATGTTGTGCATCAGGTAATCGCGCACGTTCGCCGCTCGTGCCTCCATCGCCTTGCGCCGATCGGCCATCTGCTTTTCGGCCTGCTTGATCTGCTCGGCGGTCGCTTCGAGGTTTCGCACGAATGCCGCGACTTGGACGGCCTTCTGCTCGACCGGAAAGGCGGCGGACTCGAGCGTGTCGCGGATCGTGTCTTCGTCCAGATCCATGTCCGCCAGCAATTCCGCCGTCTGGCGGAACTCGGCGGCGAGTTCGTACAGTGCTAGGTTCATAGCAAGCCTCAGAAAGGTACGTCCGAATCGTCCCAGTCGCCCGCCGACTGCTGCGGGGCCGGCGCTTGCTGGCGAGGCTGCGCGGCTTGCTGGCCGTCCTTCTTGCCAAGCAGCGTCAGGTCATTGACGCGCACCTCCAGGCTGCTGCGCTTCTGCCCTTGCTCGTCATTCCACTCGCGGAGCCTCACTTCGCCGCTGATGCCGACGAGTTGCCCCTTGGTGAGATACTGCGAAACAGACTCGCCGCGCTTGCCGAACATTGAGCAGCGCGCCCATGTGGTCGTAGCTTTGTCGCCATAGCCAGACTTCACGCCGACCGAGAACGAAACAACAGGGTCGCCCGATTGCAGATAGCGGGTCTCGGCGTCCTTCCCGAGATTGCCGACGAAGTTCCATACGTTCATGTTGATTCCTTATGCGGAGGCCAGTGCGGCCTGTTCCAGTTCTTCCACAAGCGCGGCGATGCGCGCGCGCTCTTCCTCATTCGTGGACTTGGCGTATGCCTGCCGGCCGCGCTGCTTGACCTGCTCGACGTTCGCGCCCTTGCCGATCCAATCGAGCGCAGCCATCAGATCAAAAGGCTTCTCAGCAGCTTGCTGCGGCTTCTGCGGCGCTTTGCTTGCTGCGTTACCGTCGTCGTCTTCGGCCGCAATCCCGCACGCAGCCATGAGGCTATAGCGCCGGCAATAGGTGAGCGCAGAGCCATACCCTTGCGGGTCTTGCTTGCTTGCCGGAACGTGCAGCTTCCCGCCGCGCAGCGACTCGCCGGATTCATGAAGGAATACGGTCTCAACGGTCACGCCGGATGCGTCCTCGCTGGTCTCTTGATAGACCGCGATGCCGTGATTCAGCAGCGCCTCATTGACGGCATCCAGGCACGTTCCAAGGTCCGCATAGCGGCTCTTGAAGTGCGGATTGGCGCTCGTCTTCAGCGCCGGGGAAAACTCCCGCTTGGCCTTCACGAAGGCCGATGCGATCTGCTTCATATTCTTCCTCCTGTCCTTGTTGCGCGAACCACATCAGCCCGCCTTCGTCGTCTTCCATGCTTTGTACTCCTGCCAGCACTCGGCCTCCAGTGCCTGATACCGATCAAGCAGCAAAGTGTCTGCCCATACGGCCAGCGCATGCGCCGCTGCGAGCCGGCGCCCCATGCCGTGAATGTCGCCGGCCTGAGCGGCCTTGCGCGCAGTGATCTCCGCGTATTCGAATCCGCTTTGCACGCTGTTCATTTACGCGCCTGCTGGATCGTTTGTTCGGTCTGCGCGTCCTGATACTCAAGGACTGCGTACCCGCCGATGATCAGGATGGCCGCGAGCCAATTGACCCAGCGAGGCAGAGGCCTGCGCTCGGTCGAATCCTCGAAGCCGCTCGGGAAGTTGTTCATGTTCATGGATGCTCTCCGGTGGCGCGGCGAATTGCTGCAAGCGCACATCCTTTTGCGTAATCAATGCCGAACCCCCGTTCTTGCGCTGTTGCAATCAACCGGAGTGCATCAAGCAGATCAGGCGCGGCGGCTCTCAGGTAAGCATCCGCAACGGCCCTCTTATTGATCGCTGCGTATTCCTCTTGCTCGCTAGCCTTGAAGTTCCAGCAATTCAACGCCTCTTCAAAGGTCTTGTCTTTGCTGCTATAGCAAGGCAGCGTATCTCGATAAACAACAGATCCAGACTCGTTGATGATCAAGATTTCAAACGGCCACTTTGTGCCAACCGAAACCGAAAGCTGCCCCGGCGTGTGCTTGCTCATAGCGCCCTCGCTTGTCTGTCGAATTCCCTGAGCACGCTCATAACAATGTGCTCGCCAATAGCCTGCAATTGCTTCGGATCGAAGCCGGTGATGCGCTCGCCGTCGATGGCATCGAATACCAGCCGATCCGTCGTTGCGTATTCGTCCTCGCTGAGACTGCCGAGCGCGCTGGATACCATCTCCGGCTGGCGCCGCATCTCTGCTATCTCGGACTGGACGAATCCTTCGAGCGCGTCGCTATCGAGGATCGTGTAGCCCTGAGCTGGGCCGCATGACGGGCAATCCGTCGCTCCGCAGAGGCAGGGGCCATCCGGTAGTCGTGCGTTCATGACGTGTCTCCAAAAAATAGCCGGCGCGCTGCGAGCGCAGGGCTACCGGCCAAGGGGTGGGGGAATTGGGAATCAGTCGCCGCAGAAGCAGCCGATGCCTTCTTCGTCTGCATCGAACAGATTCGCCTGCTGCTGGCTGTAGTCGAGCATCTGCTGATAGCTCGGGC
>CAZBOT010000177.1:0-2864 GCA_964493575.1 uncultured Candidatus Saccharibacteria bacterium
GGCATCACGTGTGTAGCCGGCACCAAGGCCATCACCGGGGCCACCCAGGCAAACCCCGTGGCGCTGACGGTGACGGGCCACGGCCTTAGCACCGGGGCCATCGCGATGATCACTTCGGTCGGCGGCATGACCCAGATCAACGACAAGCTGTTTGCGATCACTGTGGTGGACGCCAACACCATCACGCTACAGGGCACGGACGGCACGGCGTTCAGCGCTTACACCACGGGCGGCACGATCACCTACGGCACGTTCTACGCGCTCAATACCAGCTATGCGGCCAAGAATTTGACCGGAGGCAACACTTTGGCCACGGACCAGTGGGGTGCAACCGGCGTGGCGGCTCACAGCACGGCCATCGCGCCGACGTTCCGCGTTGACTACCCGCAAAACGGTTTCGACAAGCGGTACGGAAAATCCACCAACCAGACGCTCAGCGCCGCCACCAGTGGCGATGGCTGGGCGCTGACGGGCCTGGGTGTGCCGCTCTCCTCGGGCATTTCGGACGGCACTACCGGCACGAACCTGTTCGGCAATGACTATATGTACCAGTACATCTGCAATGAGCTTTGTCTGCTCTCGGGCTCGCCCTGGGGCAGCGGCTCGGCTGCCGGGGTCTGGGCCGCGAACTGGAGCCACGCGCGGACGAACTCGTACGATCGTGTGGGCTTCCGTGCCGCCTCGTATCTGCCCAGCTTTACCTCCGTAACAGGCGATGAGAATGTCCGGCATTCCGGTGGTGTAGGAGTTTGCCCGGAGCTGCCTGCTGGGTTTACTGGCGTAACCGGCTACAACGTCCTGGGGTCTGATAACTATGGCAACTACACCTACTCCGACGGTTCCGTGATGGTGTGGATCAGCATCCACTATTACAAGTACAACGCCGACAACACGGTCGATATTCGCCCCTACAGCTATTTTGCTGATCTAGCGACCGCCCAGGCAAGCGGCTACACGATTCATCGTATGTTCTACGACGATGGAGCGGTGCAACCAGGTCTCTTTGTTGATAAATACCTGTGCAGCAATAACTCCGGCACGGCCAGCAGCCTGAAGTATGGCAGCCCGCTATCCACCCACGACACAGACCACAACACCATCAGCGCCCTGACTGGCAGCCCCGCCGCCAATTACGGCGGTTGTTTTGCTGCCGCCAAAACACGTGGCACTCAGTTCTTCCCGATGATGAGGTATCAGTTCGCGGGCCTGGCCATGCTGGCTCTCTGGCAAGGCCAGTATGCAGCAACTCTTGCAAATACCACGGGCAACAAAGGGTATCAGTGGAGCACCACGGATAATGCTGGCTCTGCAATAAGCACCTCAACCCTGCTCGGCTACCACGCTGAGGGGGCGCGGACCAATAACCTACTGTATTCGCGGGATTTGACGAATGCGGCCTGGGTAAAAACCAACATAACCGCCACAAATACTTGTACCGGCATTGACAACGCTGCCAACTCAGCCAGCACCCTCACCGCAGGCGCGGCAGATGCAACCATCCTGCAAACGCTCACCCTTGCTGCTGCGGCCAGGAGCTTCAGCGCCTACGTCAAGCGCCGGACGGGTACCGGCAACATCTATATCACCCGTGACGGTGGTACAAGCTGGACGGACGTAACGGCGGACATCAACGGTACAACCTGGTCTCGCGTGAAGATCGAGAATACATCCGTACTCAACCCGAGTGTTGGCTTCAAAATTGCGACTTCCGGCGATGAGATCGACGTGGATGTCTGCCAGGACGAGGCGGGTGCGTTTGCATCTTCTCCGATCATTACCACCTCGGCAGCGGTGACGCGGAATGCGGATGCTGTCACGTTCCAGACTGCCAGCAATTGGAGTGATACGGCTGGATGGGCCTTGGCAACGGTGCGGGGCGAAAGCTGGACCAATGCGACCGGAACTGCAATAGGCGACGGCACCAATGGCCTGAAACTCTCCGCATCCAATAGCGGTATTGTGGCCTATGACGGCACCAACACGGTGAATGGGCCTGCGGGTTCGCCAAGTTGGTCTGAGAAGCTGGCTATGTCTTGGGGTAGTGGTGCGCTACAGGCAGCATCAGGTGGGGTTGCCGGGACGGCTGGTAGTTACGATGGTGCGTGGGGTCTTGCCTCTATTGGTATCGGCGCCAGTCAAGGCAATGTGTACATCAAGGACGTGTACATCGGACAGACAGCATTGACCGAAACCCAGCTCGCACAGGTAACTTCATGAAGAACTATCTCGTAACCCTAGCCAACTGGGCGCATGTCCCTCCCGGCTCTATTCATCGTGGCAGCGGCAAGATCGACTTCAAGGCGGACGCCATCCCCGGCCCTGCCGTGGTCAAGGAAAAGCTGAAGGAAGTCAACGACAAAGGCACGGTGGAGTTCGCCAAACACGGCGAAAAGACCAAGACCGCCGAGGAACTCAAGAAGGAAGGCAAGCCCATCAGCAAAGACCTGAAGGTCAAGGAAAAGCCCGTGGACCCAGACCCAATCGGCGGAGGTAAGCCTGTAATTGGTGGAGGTAAGAAACCATGAAACGAGTGATCTTTGCCCCGGCCATCGACGAGATCATCCCAGATGGTGCGGTGTATTACGAACTGCCCATCGCCGGTCCTGTGTTCGACGTGCTGGTGGAAGACGACTGGGACACATACGGAGTGATCCATTACGACTCCAGTGCAGTGGTTATGGAGGATGTGGACGGCCAATTGGTGCCTAAAGCCGTGCCTATGGCTGAACCACATGTACACCACTTTGCGGGGTGGGAAGTGTAGCCACGATCACGCATTACAAGTTCAACCGAAGCCGCGCAAGCGGCTTTTTTTTCGTCCCTACGTGCCGCGACGATAAGCGGACGGCTGATTGCCGTATGGA
>CAZBOT010000178.1:0-2786 GCA_964493575.1 uncultured Candidatus Saccharibacteria bacterium
AGGGAATCGAACCCTCAATCCCTTGCGGGCCCAGGATTTTAAGTCCTGTGCGTATACCAGTTCCGCCACCCAGGCGCGTCGTAATTTCTTCCGCCTGCTCAATTTAGACTTCGTCTAAATGTTCGCTAGCTTCAGAATTACTCCTTTCACATTCACGCTTAACCCTTCGGCTCGCTATGCTCGCTCAGGGCCCAAGTGTGAATGTGGGCAGAAAATATTTGTGGAGGCCGGAACGGGAATCGAACCCGTGAATAAAGGTTTTGCAGACCTCTGCCTTACCACTTGGCTACCCGGCCAGCTCCGATGTGAATTAAAAATACTAACTAATTTTAACTGATTCAGATACTTTCATCAAGACAAAGCCCCGCCCAAATTGGGCGGGGCTAAGTCAATTATTTATTGGTTTTTTATTTAGTAAAGGCCAATGCAGGACACTTTCCTCTTACAGTCCAAGGTTTAGTACTTTTGTGAATCGCCATGTATTTAACAGCGGCTTTCACATTGGCTTCGGCGTCAAAGACGCTCATGCCAGCCTTACCTTCGTCTGTATATTTCCATGTAGAGGTTAAATATTGATATACACCACTTGCAGTAGAACGTTTGTTCTTACTAAATTGGTTGTAACCACTTTCATGGAAGGCGATACACTTTGGGGTTTGTGGGTCGATTCCATATTGAGCAGAGTATGCAACAATCATGGCTTCAACTTCTTCCTTGGTGTAATGCTTACCAGCATAATCAGAACTTGTAGTTACTGGGAGACTAGCCTTCGCGCTGACATTAGCAGGGTGCAATAGATTAGCTTCAGGGTTACATGATTCAATCGGAGCTGGATAACAAGGATTTTTTAAAGTAGGATTTTCTTCTACTATAGTGTCGATTGGTTGTGAGTTGGTTGTTTGTTTTGAGTTGACTTGAAACACTAGAGCTTTTTCGCTTAAATTCTGTGCAGAAAATGCTGCGGCAGCAGTATGTGGGTAAACCACGGTAACTACTGGAAGAAAGGCAATTAATACTATTGCTTTCTCAATTGCAGAACTCAAGTTCAAAGGAGCTTTCATTATTTCAGGGGCAACTCCTTGATCTCAGGATATAAGCAAAGGGTTCAACTCAGAACTCTCAGTCCTTATTTTATAATTGAGATTTAATTGTTTAAAAGACCAAATCCGGTTACTGAGGGTGGTGCTTTTTTAGACTAGTAGCGCTGTCCTTTGGGGAATTCAGCAAATAAAAAAGCCTGCCAATAGCAGTACCGTACGAGAGATATGATACCAAAGATGGCTTATTTTTTCAAGGCTATTTTGCTAAATTATGGCTTATTTAAGCCAAATGACCTTTTTTTGGGCTTGGCCACACACCAAATTGTTGGTGTGTGGGCTTGCGCCTTGGCCTAGAACGCGACAACCTTTATCCCCTAAAAAATGGGTTAAATGGGGTCGCTTAGTGTATCATTAGATTAATAATCCAAACTTATGATAGCTAATGAAATAATGATTCCAAACCCGGTTACTTTACAGCCGGGAACGCCGGTTTTGGCGATTATGCAGATGTTCCGTGAAAGGGCTGCAAATGCTTTTCCGGTAGTAAATGAAAGTAATGTGGTTATGGGAGTGGTCAGTAAAGACGATCTTTTTACCGCTGGTTTAGACGTTCACATCCCAACCTATTTACAAATTTTAGGAGAAGCTCGTTTTGCTAAGGACAGTAAAAAAGAACTGCCATATGTTGCTAAGCAGCTTCTTAATGCTACAGCTGAGGATGTAATGAACCAAGCTATGTTTTTTGCCCGAACTGATACTGCTGTTGAAGTTATCGCCGCTGCTTTAGCAACCGGTAAACAGGTTTTAGTTCCGGTGGTAGATCAAGATAATAAGTTTATTGGCGCTATTGATACTGCTGCGATTTTATCTTCAGTGGCAGGTTCAACCTCACCGCCAATGATTGATACAGCAGTTCACAAACGCCCAGTCGATACAGAACTTGGTTATGTTAAGGAAGATATGACTTCCAGATTTTCCTATATTGCTAAAAGTCGGGCGCATTTCTGGCTCAGCTCTACGATTGTCTTGTTTGTCATCGGTTTCGCCCTTGGAATTATTTTCATTGTTGATCCAGCTCCTATTGCGAGGCTCTTAGATAATAATATTCAGCAGCTACTAAGTAGTTTATTCAATCGTTAAAATCATCCAAACAAAAAAACATCTCGGAGTGAGATGTTTTTTTTGGAGCGGCTAAGGGGAATTTCGCCTCGCCAGCCCGCAGGCTGGCTTCGTTGCCCTGGGTGGCGAAAGATTGCCCCCAGCAATCTTTCGATCGCTCACTGCCGCCGGCTCTACTGAGCCGTCGTAGTTCGCTGCCACCCGTTCGATTCCACATTTCAGTCCATAATAAAAACCCGAAACAAGTTCAGGTTTTTATTATGGAGCGGCTAAGGGGAATCGAACCCCTATCCCCTCCTTGGCAAGGAGGAATTCTACCATTGAACCATAGCCGCTCGTCGTAGTTTTCTTCGAGCTTACGGAATCAGCTAAAGCTAATTTTTAACGCTCTCCGCAAACTACTCCTCTCAAATTTTCGCTTAACCTCTACTTCGGCAAGCTCAGTGTCGGCCCAAGCAAAATTTGGAAAATAAATATGTTACTGGTGCCCCGGGTCAGAATCGAACTGACGACACGACGCTCTTCAGGCGTCTGCTCTACCACTGAGCTACCAGGGCGCGTTGTTATTTTGATGGTGGGCGATACAGGATTCGAACCTGTGACATCTTCGGTGTAAACGAAGCGCTC
>CAZBOT010000179.1:0-2763 GCA_964493575.1 uncultured Candidatus Saccharibacteria bacterium
TTGAGTGCCTGGTCGTTATTTATTATAATTTTACCATGCCTTCCGATCTTTTACAACGCGCAATAAATTCATTTATAGCGATTTGGTAAAAATAGCTTTTCGGTATCCCCGGCTGCCGCCGGGCAATCTCTTCCATTTGCCAATAGCTGCTCCGCAAAATGGTTATTTTTATTCCAATTTTGGGATCCTCTACCGGGGGCCTCCCACCCTTGTTGGTCATCTTTGCCATTTTCTTATCCAATCGTTTTTCTTCTTCCGGCGCGGCGCTTCTTGCGCCGGCGCCTCCGGTTTCTCCGCCAGGAGATGAGCGGCGAGTCGGTCATAGTTGGGGTTCAGCATTGCGACCGCCGCCAGCGCCCCCACGAAGCAGTCTAACGCCTCGTTACGCTGGCGGGTTTTCACCCATACCCGGTACGGAAAACCGTTATGGTATTTGGGGACGGATTTCTCGGCGGTTAGCTGCTGCACGTACTCTTCATCAACAAACTGCTTTACCGGTAGATGCACGTAACCGGGGCCAGGTTCGTCGATCCGTAGTCGGGAATGAATAATCTGCTTGGCGGTATCGGTTCCCAGCGTTACCAGGGGCACTTTGCCCATGTTGCTGGTACGCGGGCGGCTGATAAGCGGCAACCCGGCGGTATTGCCGCCCTTGGTGGCGTATATGCGCCGGTCTTCCTTGCCCCGGCAAAACTTATAAACCTGGGCGGTGAAATGGCCGCCGGAATCCACCGTCGCCGCGCTGATGCGCAATTGCAAACCGCTTTCGTGGTGGTATATTTTTTTTAGGAATTCATCCAGCGCCGCCCAAGGTTCCGGGCGGGCGAGGTTCCCGAAAATGATGTGGTGCTCTATGAGCCATGACTCATCCCCCTTGCCGAACGCCCAAACCGACGTTTCCAGGCGGTTATCTTGCACGTCGGTGGAGGCGACTAACACCAGCGCGCCTGCCGGCACTTCTGCCGGGTAATGTTCCCGGCGATTATAGATGACTTGCCAGGCCAGGCGGTCTCCGTCATCCTCAAACGGCTCTCCCAAAACCGTATTGACCCAAACCATAAGGCGTTCGCGGTTGGCTTTGGATTTCAAAAAGTCATCCACGATATTGGGCAGCTTTCCCCAGGGTGAATACAATTCCGAGATGTGAAAACCGGCAATCTTACCCCCGGGTTTCTCCGCCACCCAGCGACCCTTGCGCACCGCCTGCAGGCGTTGGGCTTCGCTCCATGCCGCCTGGCAATATTCGCAATAGTATCGGGCGGTTTCCGGTAGGTGGCCGCCATCCGCGGCTTTCTCCCATCTCACGTTTCCCCATACCATCACTTGATCTTTTTGACAGGCGGGGCAAGAAACGAAATAATACCGCCGGTCACTCTCGTTGAATGCCGCTTCGATCCGGCTCAACCCCTTTATGGTAGGGGTTGAAACCAGAACGATTTTCCGGTTCCAGAAATTTTTCGCCCTTTTCACGGCCAGACTCACCGGGTCGCCCTCGCTGCCGGCGCTGGCCGGGTAGCGGTCGATTTCGTCGCATAACACTACCCGGATCGGGCGGGAGGCCAGCCCTGCGGCGCTATTGGCTCCGGCCACGGTAATATGGCCGCCGGGGAACACTTTATGCAGAATAGTATTATTACTGTCCCGGCTTCGGGGATTTCTGATGAGGTCGGTCAGAATTGCCGTATCCCTGACCATTGGAGCAAAGCGGTCTTTGGACCAGGTCTGCGCCATCTCTAATGTCGGTTGGATGATTAATATTGGCGCGGGATCCTGCGAAATGAAATATCCCGCGATATTGTTAATCATTTCCGTCTTCCCCACCTGGGCGGATGACATGATCACCACCGTCTCTATGGCGGGATTATTCATGGCATCCATGATGTCGCGCTGGTATTCGGCGCGGCTGGTATGCCATTTTCCCGGCTCCGCGGCGCTTTCCGGGGAAAGTACCCGGTAGTGGTCGGCCCATTGGGAAATTGACAATCGGGGCGGTGGCGCCCACATTGACATTGTTTCCCGGTATATTTGGGTTGCCGGGGTCATTAATTTATCTCGTTGAGGTTTGCCAACTCCGCTAAAACCTGATCAATTTCTCGAAGCAAAAATTCTTGAATTTCACTTTCGGATTGCAAAGCCATTACCAGGGGCGCGGCTTTGGTGGCTATTGAGCGGAGCCGGTTTTGGCTATTTTTAATGATTCGCTGGTTAATTATTTTCAATTCTTCGATTGATAGAAGTTCCCGCCGCTGGCGAGATACCTGTATTTCTTCATTGTCAGCTTTAGCGTTTCTCCATCGCAATTCCGCTTCTTCTAAAAGTTGGCGGATTTTGCGGCTATCATGCACCTGGTGGCCCTGGTTATTTTCCCGGAGCCATTGGAGCACTGTTTTAAGGCTCCACCAGCCCCGGCGCTCCTGCGGACAGCCGGCCTTTTTAAAATTGTTTACATGCCGGGGAGTGTACCCTAAAATTTCCGCAATGGCCTGTGAATTAACCATAATATCATAATCTTCTGTTAAGTATCCCCATTTTATTTTCTTGTCTTGCCCATCGTTTTTTTCAAAAAATATCTGTAACTCGTCTAAACGGCGCTGTTCCGAGAGGCTTAATGTATTCCCTTGTTGCAATTTCGTCAGAATGTTTTTCAATTCTAACTTTTTCAACTGCAAAATATTTTCTGATATTCTCATACATTTTAGGAAATCGGAAATGGTTTTTTTAGTTTTGAGCCTATAACTATTTTGCGCTCAATTTTATCCGCAT
>CAZBOT010000180.1:0-2753 GCA_964493575.1 uncultured Candidatus Saccharibacteria bacterium
CGCTTGTCCTGCGCCGCGTGCATTTCGGCGCTGCTCCAATCGGGCTGCGTGAATTGCTTGCCGGTGGCCTTGTTGATCCACGTCACATGGTTTGGCGCCTGCCAGTCGAAAAGCTCGAAGTGCGCCTCGACCAGCGGCGGGATGAACCGATGGCAGGCGTGCGCCTCGCGCTGGTGCGCGGTCGGGATGTCGTTGTTTCCGTTTAGCGCGCACGTCCACCGCGCATCGCCATCGCGCTCGGGCGTGGCATGTGCGCAGGTTCGGCACGACACCGCCGGCACCGCGCCGCCGTGGCAGACGGCATGGTGATCGCAAAGCTTGCACTCGTACCAACTCGGGTCGTCCGAGAGCCTCGGCGGCGGCGTCTGCGCGAAGATCACGCGCTGCGCTTTTGCGATCAGAGCGCCGGCTTGGTCCGCGTCGTAGCGCAGGCGCTCGACGTAGAGCGCGGACGTGTCCTTGTTCTCGGCGATGTAGAGCGCGCGGTCGCATCCGTCCTTGCCCCATGCCTCGCGCGTCCAGTGCATGTAGAGCTGCATCTGCGCCGCGTGCAGTGGCTTCGATCGCTCGACGCCCTCTTTCTCCAGCGCGGCGAAGCTCTTCGCGTTGTGCGTCTTGCACTCGACCACGTGCCCGGCTTTCTCGGCCTCGGGCACGCGGCGCGCGAGGCCATCCAGGTGTCCGCGCAGGTGGTGGCCGATCTCAGGGGCGGTGAAGCCGAATTGCTGCCCTGTGCGCGGATCGCGCTCGTGCACCTCGACGCCGATCGCGCGCAGCTCGCCGATCATGCGAGCCTCGGCCAAGTGCCCGGTCTCGAAGAGTCGCAGCATGCGGCCCTCGAATCCGCGCGGGCTGCACCAGCGGAAGTCGTACCAGAGCGCGCGCTCGCACGCTTTGCCGATGATCGACGCCCCCAGGTAAGGGCGAGGGGGCTCGTTGCGCTTCGCTTCGTGCATCGCATAGATGCGGCGCACAGTCTCGGATTGCTGGATGGGTAGCTGTGCCATGGTGTCGGTCTCCTTCGGCCTGCGTCCTCGTTGCTCTGAAGGCGCAGGACGCTGGTTACTGCGTTCAGCGTGCCCAGGGCGCGGCGGCGCGGGCCGGTGTGGCGGGCTGCGGGGGCGGCATCGCGTGCGCGGGTGCGGCGGCGCGCGGGGCGGGCTTGCCGTTGCCTGCGGTGGCGTAGCCCTTGATGACGTTGCTGTTCGTGCCGTCCGTCGCGTTCTTCTCGACGCCCACCTTCACCTGCATCGGGATGTCGTGCAGCTCGGCGCTGTCCTGCGGCGCCATCACGCCGACCGCGTGGCAGATCGCCGACAGCGTTCGCTGCGCGATCTCGACCGCGGTCTGGTTGGGGTTGTTGAGGTTCAGCCGGTCCCACAGCTTGCGGCCCGAGTGCTCGCCGTCGATGATCTGCAGGGTGAGCTGCAGGTACTCGCCGTCGCCGCGCCTGGTCGGCTTCATCTCCGACTCAGTGATGATGGCGGGGTAGGTGCCGGCGGGGATCGCCTCGAAGGCGGTGGCGGGGGCGACCGAAGCCGCGTTGAAGTTCAGCGTTGCCATTTGGGTATCTCCGTTACTGGGTGGGTTGCTCGATCGATTGCTGGAACGCCGGCCAGTCGAGCGGCAGGGTCGGCGGGAGGCTGTAGCGGTTCTTTGCGGTGTAGGCCGGGTTCGGTGCGACGTTCAGCACGCGCTCGCCGGTCGTCTTCGCGCGAGTGCGCTTGTTGTTGAAGCCGGCGTCCTCGCTAATGGTCATCGTCTTGAGATTGGCGAAGCCGATCACGTCGCTGAACTCCTCGATCACCGCGGCGGCCTTCTTGTGCATCTTCAGGCCGTGCGAGTCGTAGGCCGGCTGCGTGGGGTCTTCCACGTGCGTTACCTGGCTGTGGGCGATCATCACGATCCACATGTCCTTTTGATCGCGCAGCGCGGTGATGCCGTCGCAGAACATGCGCCAACGGGTGAGCGCCTCGACGTAGCCCTTGCCGTAGCCTAGGCTTTCGATCGACTCGACCTTGTGCGCCTGGCACACGTCCTGCCAGATCAGGGGTTCGAGCCAATCGAGCGAATCGACGACCAGCGTCTTGAATTCGTGCGCCTCCTGAAACAGCGCGCCGATGGCCGAGAGCACATCGTCGAACGTCGTTGCCAGCGGGAAGTGCGGCACGTCGATCTGGCCGAGGCCGTCTTCGGTTTGCAGCACGATCGGCGCGGGGGCCGATGTGGCGAACGTCGTCTTTCCGACGCCGGCCGGGCCGTAGACCACGACGCGAGGCTTCTTGGTGTTGCGACCCTTGCGGATCGCGGAAAGGTCGAATGCCATTGCAGGCTCCTTCGGTGGGTAGGTCAGTTGGTAATTGCTTCCACCTTGACCGCCGGCTTGGCGGGCTTGGTGGTGACGTAGCGCAGCGCCTGCGCGGCCTCCTGTTCGTCCAGGCGCTTGAGGGCGGAAATGGAGAGGTCCGCTTTCCAGTTGAAAGCCTTCTGGACGGTCGGCTGCAACGAGGCCCAGGCGGTCTGCAGTGCTTCGGTATCGACCGAGCGGGTGAGCTTCGTCGTGACCGAGACGCGCAGCGCGCCGACCTCGGTTTTTGCGGTGCCTTCGTCCTTCACCGGCACGGCGGCGACGATTTCCTTCTCGATCTCGTACCGGCGCGTCTTCGCGGCGTCCTCGTCGGCCTTGGCCTGCAGCCAGGCGGCGGCGAGGGCGGGTAGGTGGGTGGGTTCGCTCATCGTTTCGTTTCTCCTTG
>CAZBOT010000181.1:0-2749 GCA_964493575.1 uncultured Candidatus Saccharibacteria bacterium
CGTGCTACGCGTGTGGTACAATGATGGCAGATAACCGAGACGGGTGAGCGACAGGGGAGCAGGGACATGAACACGACGACGGTAGCGCAGGCAATCCAGGCGGTCGACGGTGTGGCGAGTGTCAGCGAGTGGACGCGGGTGGTCGGGCGCGAGCGTGTGTATTTCGGCCTGACCCGCTACAACGGGGTGAGCCACGAACTGATCGCCGGTCAGGTCGGTGTTGAGGGTTGGGTCGATGCAACCGGCGCCGTGTTCACGAAGGGCGGCGCGCACAACGCCAGCCTGAGCTATCACCGGGACAGCGGGACGTTCGCGGCGATCAAGGCGGCGGCGGCGCGGGCGCTGGCGATGGCGGTCGAACCGGAGCTGACGATGTGGGAAGAGGCCGAGAAGGAGGATTGGATCGGCACGACGCGGTACGCGTGACAGACAACAGCACCCGAAACGGCGCGGGCCGGACACCCGCACCGTCGCCAGCAAACCGGGCTGGCCTGACGAGGGAGATAGGGGACATGAACACGAGGGCGACGACGGACGTACTCCGGGACACGATCAGCCGCGTAACGGCGTTCGATCATGGCGAGCTGTTCGCCAGCGAGGAGCAGGTGCGGGAGTATTTCACGGCCGAAAACATCGCGGCCATGTTCGGCTCCGACGTCGACATGCCCGACGACGCGACGCTGGACGCGTGGGCCGACATCGTGATCACGCACCGTTGGCACTGCGATTTTTAAGCCGCCACCACGGGGCGCCGCGCATCGGCCGGCGCCCACAATACCCGAGCCGGCGGGGTTCAGCCGGCGGATGATGAGAGGGAGCAGGGACATGATGACGATGATGGATTTCGAGGACGTACTGTCGATGGTCGGCACGGGCTGGACCGTGCTGGCCGATGAGGACGGGGAGCTGATCGTCGTGAAGGCGTGCCCGCCGCGCCAGAATCCGGACGCCGATGGCTGGTACATCGGCAAGGGGGAGTCCGTCTCGGATGCCGTTGTCAGCCTGATCGACGGACTCGCGGCATGCGGGTGGACCGTCAATCGATCCACATATGCACGGGTCAACACGCTCGTTCGGCACATTGATGAAATCACCGCGCGGCACTACGGCCGATTCATCGTCAACGACCCTGCGATGACTGCGCTGTTGGACGGTGAGTCATGACCGCCGACACCGCCGCCCATGACCGCGTCACGCGTGACGACCTCTACGGCTACGCCCGCGAGATGGCGCGCGCCGGCAACACCTACGTCGCGGCCATAGCCTTCCGGCGCGGGGCGGATGGCGACGACCCGGCCTACATCGATGCCGCCGCGCGCCGCATTCGAGAGGCAATCGACGCGGTGCGACACCGCTCGGATGCCGACTACAGGCTCGTCACTGTCATGGACGATATCGTCCGGGACGCCGAAGCGGCGTTGCCGGTGGCGCAACCGTCACGCCATCCGGTGCGCGTGTTCGAGGATGAGGGACAGTCATGACCGCCACCGACCGCACCGCGTTCGTCGGCATTCGCCTAACGCCCGACGAACGCGCACGCTGGCATGCCATCGCCGCCAGGCGCGGCGGCATGTCACAGATGGTCCGCACTGCCGTGGAGCGGCTGGCGGCTGCCGGCGGCGTCGACGGCCAGGCCCGCGTCGAGGCCGAGACGTGGCTCGCACTGAGGCAACAGTCGTGCCGCAAGCTCGCCCGGCAGCTGCCGGAGTCGGACATCCGGGCGGCGCTGGACGTCACGAACGGATGGGCGGTGGAGGCGATCGACGCCGCGCTGATCCATCAGGAGATGGACGACGCGGGCTACACAGCCGAGGCCGCCCGCATCGGCGGACTGTCGCCGACGGATCGGGCAACGCTGACGCTGGCGTGCCGGTGGTGGTGGTCGCTGCCGGAGTCGATGCGGCCCGAGCCGGCGGAGCTGCTGGCGCGGTACGGGGCGGCGGTGCGCCCGTGACCGCGCCCGTCGACACGGCGTCGGCGCGGTGGCTGGCCGGTCAGTGCGACTGGTTCGCCACGCTCCCGCGTCTAACGCGGGAGGATGCGGCATTGTTTGCGGACGCGGGCCGGATGCTGGCCGCCCTGGCCGACGCCCTGGACGCGGCGCGGCAGACCATCGGCCTTCAGCAGGCGGCGCTGGATGGTGCGGCGACCACGGTGGAGCGGTATGAGGCCGAGGTCGCCCGGTTGCGGGAGGCGATGCCGGCCGCGGGCGTGCTGGAAAGCGCAACGCTGCTTGTGAGCACCGTTGCCCCCGACTCGCGGCTATGGCACGAGCTGTCGGCCGCCGCCGCCCGCATCCGCGCCCTGGACGCCGGGGTGGACACGGCAGAGGAGGCTGACGATGACCACTGACACACTCACCCGCGACGCCGACGGCCACGTCGCGTTGACGCCGGAGCAGGCGTCGGCTGTGGCGCGGGCGCTCATTTTCGGCGCTGAGGACGATCTCGATGTGTACCGAGAGATCATCCGACAGTGGGCGACCGATCTGTCCACCATCACCGCCGACGACATCGAGGCATCGGTGACCGACTGGGGCGCCGTGGCACTGTCCGTATGGGCCGACGCCCTCGCTCGCTACGTGCTGGCCGTCGCTCCGATTGTTCAGGCGGCGGCAGCGTACCGCGCCGCGGTGGAGGCCAGGCGCCGCCTCGACACGGGTATGTCGCCGTCCGGGTTGGCGACGTATCGGGCCGGACTCCCGGCCGCGATCGCGGCCGAGGCCGATGCGAAGTTCGAGCTGCTGATC
>CAZBOT010000182.1:0-2748 GCA_964493575.1 uncultured Candidatus Saccharibacteria bacterium
GCAGCATTTGCACCGGGCGCGGAATGTTGCGGCCGGACTCGTAGCGGCTGCCGGCCGACTGGCCAAGGCCGACACGCTGCCAGAATTGCGTCTGGTTCAGGCCGGTTTTCTGGCGCATGGCGAGGGCGGCTGCGCCGGTGACGGGGGCGAGCTTGGGGGCTTTGGTGGTCATGCTTGCTCCTTGGTGTCGTTGATGCGCTCGGTGTGCGCGCGGGACGCTCAGTCTTCTTCGTCCGGCTCAAGGCTTCGGCCGGTCACTTCGCAGGCGAACGCCTTCCACCTTGCTTTTTCCGCGTCGGTCATGTCGCTCCAGTTCGGCGCGATGTCCTGCTTCACGACCTGTCCGGCCTTCAGCGTGAATGTTCCGCAGTTGCTGCCAAGGTCTTCGTCGGCGTAGGTCACGGTGATGGCGTCGTCGGGGAATCGCTCCGACATCTTCATCAGTGCGCCGGTCGGGCAAGACCAAGCGGTGTCGAACTTGCAGCGGCCTTCATCCGGCTCGGCGATGGGCTCGCAGGCATTCCACTTTGTGCCCCACACCTTGCGCGCAAAATCCATGCTGTGCAGGTAGCCGCAGGCGCGGTAGTTCTCCAGCATTCCCACGAACTGGCGGAACGATTCCTCGCGCATGCTGGCGATGTCGATGCGCTCGCGACTCGATCGCTCCATCATTGCCAGTAGCGGGTTGTTTCTGAGCGCGACGCCGAGCACTGACTCGGCGGCCGTCTCGGCGTCGCCATAGATTCCATCCCAATCGCCGTGTGGGCCGGGGAATGGCGCGGCCACATTGAAGTCGACGCGCCCTTTGCCATTCAGCATTGCGCGGATGACGTGTTCCGGCGCTTCAATCTTGTTCGTTACCCAATTCGGCATGTCTGTTCCTTGGAGTTTCAGGCGCGCACAATGCGGCCTGTGTCTGGTGGGGCTCGGCCGACCTGTAGGCCAGACGGGAGAGGGTGGCCGGCTTCGCCCCGTTGATCGGTTACTGCTACGCGAAGCCTTGATTCATCTCCACAAGCACCCATTCGCCGGGGCCGTGCCGCTGGTACGTCCTGCCACCAAGCGGGCCATGCAGCACGACGCGCCAGTCGTGGTCGGGGTCTTGTGCTGCAAGGGCTTCGGCATCGGCGCCGGTCATCATGCTGCTGTTGTCGGAGACTGCCTCGTCTTCAGACCAGACCGGCGCCCCGTCCTTGTGAAGCGCGGCATAACCAAAACCAACCGCGATCACCCCGTCAGGCGGGAATTGCGCAGGACGTGGGCCGCAGTTGAGGCAGCCGCCGTGGTGGGCTTCGATGGGCGGGAGCTTGGTCCAGGCTGAGGTTGCCTCGGTGGTGCTCATGATTTCTCCTTGCGGGCGGCGAGCATGGCGTCGGCCATCTGATAGGCGTCCATCGCAACGCCGGTGCGCCAGTGCTCATCCGGGAACTCGTCGATGGTCGTCAGCAGGCTCTGCATGGCCTTCGCTGCGAAGTAGTCCCTGAGCGTCGCCCCGCTGGCCGCCTCGGTTCGCGCCTTTGTATACGCGCGGTCGCGCTCGTCGGGGTCTGTGATGCCGTCGATCGCCGCGACGGCGAAGTCGTGGATGGCTTGCGGCTCCTGCATGGGGAACGCCGGCCCGCCTGTTTCGATCGTGCTCATTTCTCCTCCACGCTTTCCGGCTTACGCCATTTCTGCATGACTTCCTGCCCAATCAGGAAGCCATCAAACAGCGGCTCAAGGTTCATCTGCATGGCCTCCCTTTGATCTATGCCTAGATGCTCCACGGCAACCTCGAGCATCCTTCCCCGCAACGCCTTCTGCTCTTCCTTAATCCGCCTGTGCTCGGCCAGAAGGTCGGCGACACGCTTGTTCAGTGCGCTCATGCCGCCTCCTTAGTCGTAGATCCCGTAGCTGAAATCGTCCGCGTCGCAGTCGATCAGCAGCGTGGCGTTGCCGAAGTAGAGCGAGGCCAACATGCGCTCCCACTTGTTGTAGATCTGCATGTCGACGGCGACCTTCTTTTCGTCGAGCGTTGCGGAATAGACGCGACCGAGCCGGATGGTGCGTTCCCAGGGCTTTTCGCCTTCTTCGCGCTCGCCTTTGATCTGGATGTTCAGCGCGTGGGCGAGCTCATGGTCGCCGCGCTCGGTTCGAGATGATGAGTAGGCGCTGCGCTCCCTGCGATGCTCGGCCTCGGGCTTGGGGTCAAAGTGGATGTGCAGGTAGGGGCTGTTGCCGATGGTGCCGTCCCTGAATCGGATCTCGGGGTGCTCCCACCCCTCCCGGGCCGCATCCTCCTTGTTCTCCTCGACAAATGCCTCGAGCAGCGCGCGCAGCGACACCTCGCCGGCAATGAACTCGGGCGACATGACCTCGTCGATCGCCGCGGTGGCGCGCTCGAGCAGCGTGCTTTCGACCGCGGCCTGGTGCCAGCGCTGCTTGAGCGATTCGCCGATCAGGGCGTTGTACTTGGTGAGCTCGAAGACGTCGCCGACGTTGGCCGGCATCGCGGCCTTGATCGCCTCCTGGACGGCCTTGCCCAGGTCGCCGTAGCTGCGGAAGGCGTCCTTGATGACGTCGACGAACATCGCCTCGACGGCCTTGTCGATGATCTCGCGCGGGCGGTCGCCGTTTGCGAAGGCGGTTACGCGCTCGGCGAGGAGTTGCTGCAGGGTTTGGTTGTCGGTGGTCATACCGCCTCCTTGATCTCACCGCGCGCCACGGTCGTCAGGTGCTGAATCAGCACCGAGCAGATCCGCGCAACGT
>CAZBOT010000183.1:0-2734 GCA_964493575.1 uncultured Candidatus Saccharibacteria bacterium
TGTAGTGCTCACAAAAAACTTTCCGCTTTTCTCGCCGAGCAGTCGCAATCATTTCCCGCCTTCTGTAATTTCCACCAGTCCGTATCGCTCTAAGGTTCTGTAGATCGCATTTCTCTCCGCCATGCGCCGCCGCCTGGCGCTCACTGATGCTAGCGCAGCCTCGCACATGGCTGCCTTACACTCGGCATAAAACAAATTGCGATTAACTAAATTGTAAGCAGGCGGCAGCCTTTCGTCCATCGCGTCCGCTGTGGAGCTTATTTTTGCCCTATATCTGTTTGCGTTTATGCGAGCCGCGGCCCGCTCCAGAGCGATTTTCGCAGCTCTTTCGCTCACACAAACGCCTTTCCCTAGGCCACTAGCCTCTTTTAGCTCGCGCACAGCCCTTTCCGCCGCTCCATTGTGCTGCGGCGTATGCGGCAGGCTTGCCAGATGCACCACCTGGTGCCTGGCGAGGTACTCCTTAACCTGATCGGACACGTAGCAGGGGCCGTTGTCTGTCCCCAGGACCAGCGGCAATCCACAGCTCATCCTGATCTCTTCCAAGAATTCGATCACATGAGCTTCTGTTTGAGGCCCCACCGATGCCCTCTCGATCCTGAGCGATCCGCGATCTTTTGCGATCTGCGCTTCCACGACGCCTTGCCTGTTACGGCCCAGATGCGCTCCATCCTGCACCAGGATCGCTCCCTTGGCTTTTACTACTATCGATTCGCGCCTGGCTCTGCGGGCTAGATCCAATCGTTTTCGGCGGCGGGCTTTAAACAAGCGCACATACTCCCGGATCAGCCGCAGTGGCACATGCGGAAGCTCGCGTTCAATCGCCTTTTCTCCTGGATAGCCCTGCCGCCTGAGCTCGCGGCCCACAGCGAGCATCGCGGCTTTGCGCTGGGTATCGGTGTATCGAGGGCGCCCGGATCGCCTGGGCCGCTTTCGCTTCCAGTTATTCAGCGTCTTCGGGCTTACCTGAAGGCTCTCGGCGAGGATTTTTAGCTTTCCTCTTCCCGGATCCCTTCTTAGCCACTCGCCGATGATCTCCTTTAGCTCCTCCGTGTGCCTTCTCATTCTTCCTCTCCTCGTAGATTCCCGGCATCTGCTTGAGGATCTGCACCAACGCCTCCAGCGTCTTCACCTTCTCCTCGAGCTCGGTAATTCTCTTCTTCAGTAAAATCGGATCGTCGCTCGGGTTCATCATCGCTTCCTTGGTTTTCGGCTGTATCAGTAGCCCCGCCAGCATACCCGAGATCGCCTTCTGAGACAGCTGCCAGACTCGGATCGGCGGGATCTCCAGCTGTTTCGCCGCCTGCACCTTCGAGATCCTCCCGAGCCAATACTCCATCATCACCATGCCCGTCTCGTGCGCCCTCTGCCGGTCCTGCTCCGTCGCGCTCTGCCAGAGCGCCTTCACCGGGATCGCCGGCTTCGGCGCCTTGAAGCGCTTCCCCCTCCGGCCCGTTTGCTTGCGCTCCTTCTTCACCTCTTCTGTGACCAAATTTGTCATAGGGAATCTCCTTCCTTTCACCGTTGGCGTTATTGAAAACGAGCTGGCCTTCCTCACCGTGAAGCGTGATGCGCTGATCACCGATCTGACCAATCAAAAACACGGGCGTTCTGGGCTTCTCGCCAGTCGCGAGCTTCAGCTCGTTTTCGCTATAGGTGCGCTCCAATGCATTTCTGAGCTCGCTCTCCAGGCCGAAGAAGCGATCCGCAGGCACCAGGCCCTTCAATGACTGGTGCGGGCGGAAGTGATTGTAGTAGTTGATGAAGTGCTGGAAGCGCTCTTTCGCATCGGCCAGATCCTGTGGCCGTACGACCTCCCAAAACTCCATGCTCACCGTGTCCCAGAATCGCTCGCATTTCCCCACAGTTTGCGGATGATGGCTGCGAGCCACGACATGCTTGATGCCCTTCTGCCTCAGCAGCTTCTCGAAGTCCGTTTTCCCCCGCCAGGCATAGTATTGGCGCCCCTGATCCGTCAGAATTTCCTCAGGCGATCCAAAACGCTCGATGCCTCGGAGTACAGAGTCGATAACCAGGTCGGCATTTTGTCGAAGCTGTAGATCCCAAGCCACGATGTAGCGAGAGTAATCGTCCATAAACACAGTGAGATAAACACGAGCGCTCCGCCTCGATAAAAGAAAACTCGTAATATCGCTCTGCCAAAGCTGCATCGCCCTTGCGCGCTCGAAGCGCCTGACTTTCTTCGGCCTAACCGACCTCCGGCGCTTCTTGGCCGGGCTCAGATGCAGATTCTCGCTCTTCAAGGTCTTCTGAACCGTATTGGGCGCAACCTTTACTCCGCGAAACCGGGCCAGAAAGTCGCGGATCTTTCGCGCTCCAGCTCGGGGATTTTCCTGCTTCGCCTTCTTGATCTCGTCCTTCAGGGCTGCGGGAATTTCTTTTCGGCCTCGCCTACGCTTGCTTCCCTTCCTTTGAAATTGTGTAGGAGCAATCAGCGCCTCTGGCCCAGCCCGCTCATAGGCCTGCACCCAGGACGATAGCGTTGTGTAGGGAAGATCCGGGTGCTTGAGGCAGTAGGCTGCCTTGCTTAATCCGCTCGCGAAGTACGCCTCAACATGCCGCCTTCGTTCCTCTTCGTTGTATGCCCGTTTCAGTAGCCTAGGTCTGTCCATCTGCCTCTCCTTCCTAGAGCCGTTTTGGCTCTAGCCCTGGAGGCAGGAAATTCACGCTATGCTATGCGTAGAAATCGGAAACAGTTTTGTTGAGCAGCACA
>CAZBOT010000184.1:0-2721 GCA_964493575.1 uncultured Candidatus Saccharibacteria bacterium
CTCAACGGTCATGGGGAAAACTCCTTTAACATGATGGATGGACACAACGAAAAACGGGACGCATAACGCGTCCCGCTTTTGTCGCCAGTCGGACAAGGGCGATTATAGCACAATTATCCTACGGTATCACACCGGGGGCGCGCTACTTGTCCCAATAGCCGGGGTGTTTTTTCGGCTTGCTTGTGACCGCCGTGATGATTTCCTCAATATCCCCCTTCGCGACGGTCAGGGTTATCGTTCCCCAACCGCCCTCCCTGCGAAGGAGGCGCAGACATTCTAGGAAGTTTTTTACGTCATCTTCTTCTTTGGCGGTTACGGGAGCATCGGCACTAAAGGTTTTAGACATAGTAACTCCAATTATAGAACATCTATTCGGTGCTGTCATTGTCATCGGACGGGGTATCCACATCAGGCAACTTACCTTCCGGCAACTCCGGCGGAGGGGCAGGGGCTTCATCTTCGATGGTCTCACCCTCGATGACAACGCCCGACCTGATGATGGCTTCCTGAACTTCCGCCCACCGTTGCGCACGAATGGCATCCAACTCTTGCAGGTTCACCGTATGCGTAACTTCACCTTCCAGTTTGACGGGGGCATCCAAGCCGAGCAACTTTGACCGCCGCTCGCTGATACGCAGAAGACGGTCAATGGCTTTCAGGTCGCCGTTTTTGACCTTCGCCCAAATAGCGGCCTGTGCTTCGTCAAGACGGGCTAACTCCAACTTCCGCAGGTCGTCAGCCGGTTCTTGCAGGGTTTTTTTCAGGGCGGTTTTGACTGCCTTGAATGCCCCGCCCGCGTTGGCATAACCGCACGCCTTCGCCACCTGTTCGAAGGATGCGCCCGCCTTGCGTAATTGCAGAGCAAGCAATTGTTTATCAAGGGCTTGAAGCTCGTTATTGGAGCGAGCAGGCATTATTACGACTTGCCTTCCTTGTCGTTATATTCACGCAACATCTTCCGCAGACGGGGATTTTTCACCGTCGGTTTGGTCTGCACGAGGCGAATGTCATAGGGGTTTTCTTGCCGCAGGGCATTCAGGTCAATACCGGGCTTAAGTATCAACTTATTATCGAACCGCCTCCATTCATCCTTGATTTTATGTTGCGGTCGCTTATATCTGCGCCCGGTGGTGACCACCCCCGGCCACATGCGTTCAAGTGACCGAGCCATTTTGAGCCGCCCGTCAGCCCGGTAAAGGGTCTCCATGTTACCGCCCTTCATCTTCATCGTCTGCATCTTGTCGGCAAGGAACGCATTGACCAAAACCGTACACCAGCCGTCGGCAAGCACCTGTAAACACAGGTCGGTATCCTCGTTGTAACGTCCCCGCCACCTGTGAGGAATTGCATTGTTTAACAGGATAAACGAATAGACGTGGTGATTAAGGAAAAATGGCGGCAACTTTCCGATGGCGAACATCTTATAATTCAGGCCGCTAATGGCGATGTTTTCATAGCGGTCGGTAAAATCCTCAACGGCGGCGAAGGCAATCTTGCTGTCACAGTAGATGCGCTCGCCCTTATACCACCGATAGACGGTGCGAATGTTGTCGTCAAGTATCCAATGTCGCTCATGCCCTGCGGCGGTGGAGTGTTCCTTCACCCAGTTACGGGCGGGGATGCTTCCCTGACCGAGATTGCTGAATGGCAGAACATACAGACGCTCACGCCCGAAGGAGGCGGCGTACAGGTCGGCCTCTTGCGGTTCGACCACAAGGTGAAAATCAACCCTGTCTTTTATCAGAAACCTTGCGGTCAGACCTTCCGCCCCCCACCGGCCTTTTGAAATCACATAGATGGGATACTTCGGCTGGTGGCTCATTGTTATCCCCCTGCCTCTGTCTCACCCTCCCCGGAAATGAAGCGGGCTGAGGCGGCATCGAACGCTTCCCTTGCAGGCCACCAAGTAGACCATGTTTTGTTATCCCGCTTGACAACCTGCAAGCCGGTTTCTTCAACGAACTGGTCACGAGCTTCTTCGTTTTCAAAGGAAATCGTCAGCTTCAGCGGCTCAATCTTCGGTTCGTAGTCCGGCAGGCCGACCCACTCGGCGGCTTCATTGATGTCGGCTATCTCATGCTCATGCCGGGTGACCATGACAAGGTTCGCCAGCATCATGCCATCGTAACCTGTTCCGAGCAGGCCGGATACATCCTGTTCGTTGATTTCTTTGAGCAATTCGGATAACAGGCGGTCATCCCTCTCGGCAAGGTGGGAGATTTCGTTATCACCCGTCAGCACCTTCAACGCCTTTGGCTCATACGGTGACAGGTCGAGCCGGACAACGGGGATTTCCTTCAAGCCCATCTTGCGGGCGGCCTGCACCACGCCATGACCGGCAAGGAGCGTACCGTCACGCGCAATCACCACGTTTCGATACAGTCCGTTGGCCTTGATACTTTCAATAATGTGTTCGATTTCATCGTCCGGATGACCCTGATAATTGCGAGGGTGCGGCTTGACGGCATCAATCGGTACGACCTCGATGGCGTTATCGGGGACGGCGGACAGGGATACGGGTTCGGACATTGTGTTTTCTCCTTTGAAAAAATAAAAAAGCGGGACGGCTATACAGCGCGTCCCGCTTTTATCGTCAGTCGGACGAACGAATTATAGCACACACCTTAACAAAATAAATCCAGAACCCTTATACACTAACAAGGAGGCCTATCTTATGACCATCAACCGTGAAGGACTTGCCAATATCACCCCCGCCGAGCG
>CAZBOT010000185.1:0-2713 GCA_964493575.1 uncultured Candidatus Saccharibacteria bacterium
CGCCGTTCGATATCCGTCAGCGGTCTGGACGACACGCGCACATCGACAATCGCATCTGGCCCATATTCGCCCATCCGCTCCATCAGAAACCGGCGCTGATGCCCGTCGTAAATCTCGCCATCTTCGGAAATAGCGAAGGGTAGCACCTGGCCGAAGTGGTCAAGCGATGTTGTCAGGTGCTCGCCTTGCTTCGTGGTCAGCCGTTTCGGATTATGCTCCCATGGAATCAAATCAGACAGACGGCGTTGTTCGTTACGCCAGATAATGTCGCTCATTGACTGCTCTGTTTCCGAATGGCCCGCCCCATAAGGGACGGGCCATCCCGGAGGAGAAGAAACATGAAACAACAACCCAGCGCACGGACAGCCCGTTGCGGCGGTAAGGAACGCCGCACAGCACACGCCATCATGATATTAGCGGAAACAAAACGACCGTACTATTCATACGAGAAGAATAGCACGGTCATTATGTCGTGTCAAGCGTCAAATTGTTTCACGTGAAACAAACGGCATGTAGTTCATCGGGCAGGCGGGAACGGGCATAAACGGCTGCGCCCAACACGCGCCCGACTTCTGGCACAGACCAACGACGCCGGGCTTCGTCTGACCGTAACCGTCCACGACAACAGCCAGTTGATGTGGTGGGCTGTTATAAGTGATCACGTCCCACGGCAAACCGGAAAACGTCGGCACTACTCGATGATAGCCGACGTTTTGCCCACGAACAAGGGCGGGCGACTTGGGATTGCCGAACCACCCGCCAACGAATACGATATGGCAATTGGTGCTCATGTCGATGTAGCCAGTGCCAATTGGTAGTTCGTACAGGTAGGCGGTGCGCGTGGGATACTCCACAACGCCAACCAGGAAATCTGGCGGCCACATGAGCATGACGACGGCTAACAGAATGGCGCTCATTCAATACTCCGAATCGGGCGGACAGTCACACCACCCGCAACCGTTACCGGTGCAACTATGCGTCGTCTTGTAACCGTGCGACTTGAGCGCCTGGGCGATGATTGCGGGCGTCAGGTCGGCGGCCTGTTCGGCGTCGTATCCCGCCATTATGCAGATGTGCCGCCACTTAGCGGCGGCGATGCTGTCGGAAGTCATTTCTCTACCTTCGCAAACTCGGCCCGTAATTCAGAGTCGATTTCGGCGATCATGATCTTGGCCTGATCGCTGGCCGCTTCCCGGATGGCCTGCGCCGCCATCTTGTTCAGGCTTGCCGCCATGCCAGGATAACGCTTCGCCAGCAGCCAGCGCAGGCGGGCTGCTTCGTCGTCGGAAAAAGTCAGGATGATTTTCATGGTTTTTCCTCTAGCCACTCTCGCCCGGCGGCGGTAATCTCAACCAAAGAACCCCGGTCACTACCACCATGCACGACGGTGTATATAACATGCCCGGCGGCCTCAGCCTCTTTGATACGCCGATATAGGTTTTTGCGGTTTGGGATTTCGATCAGACCAGAAACGTCAACGGCGCGCCTTAACTCCGGCAGCGACATCTTGCCGCCATTGTCTGCCAGCGCCTGCATATACATCCGCCGCATGACCAGATTTGGCGCTTGTCGGCTTTTCGCACTGTTCGCATATCCCCGCCGCCGCTGCTCTTCGGTGATGATAGACGTTTCATCTATCTTGCCCCTCGCCGATACGGTCGCCTTTTCGGCCCGCACGATATAGGCGCTGGCGAGGCGATGCACGCGCACCGCCTCCTCTAGCGCCTGACCGGTTACATCCGAGCGGACGATCCTAGAGGTCGCCCATGCCGCCTTCTCGTATGCCTCGGACAGGTTGACGAAATCCATGATCACCAACCGCCCTCGCCTACCAGCAGTGCCAGCGCACCGCAGGCCAAGACGGACAGAATCATGAGGATACCGAAAACACCTTCGATGACGGAACGGGCCTTGCCCGGAGAGACTCCGGGCAAGGTTGGCTGATTGCGGTCTGGAAGGTTTTGTCTGTGCATCATGCACCCTGCGCATACTGGCTTTCGGGATTGGCGGCGGCGGCGGCGTCTAGCAGCGATTCCGTGCGAGGCAAATCATCAGCGGTGACAGGTGCGCCTTCCGTTTTGGCTTCCAACGCCGTCATGCCATCGATAATGCGGCTGGCCTCTGCTCTGGTGAGCTCGGCTGCGCTTTCGGTTCGGCCCTTCGTCACCGCCCGGACAAGCTGCGCGCGCTTGGCCTCCCATCCGTCGCCGTAAACTTTCTTACCAATGGCGAAAAGCGCCTTTTTCTGTCCGTCAGTGATGCCGGCGCCGTTCGCTGAATATTCGGACTCGTAATCGGCCTGTGCCACGGTCACGCGTGCGTCAATGATCTCGCCCGTCTCACCATCCACCGCAGCGCCCAACTCGTCGGGCGTGTACAGCGGAGCGCCGAAAATGTCGGGCGTAAACCATTTGACACCGTTTGACATGGCGCGAGCAAAAAGCATGTTGCGCGGGTATTGCTTCCACGTCGCATTGCCCAGCAAGTTGGCGGCTTTTGCATCGTCCATCGTGAATCGGCTTTTGCCAAGCGATTCCCAGCCATCGCCAGCCCGCTCGAAAAACTCAATTTCGGCGGCGGTATCGGTCAACTCGCGCACCCGGTAATTATAGCGTCCGCTGTTCTTGACGGCGGCGGCCATCAAATTGGCGCTTAGGCTGACCTTTCCTTTCACGATGTATACGCCGGTCATCGACGCCATCGGCCCGAAGCC
>CAZBOT010000186.1:0-2712 GCA_964493575.1 uncultured Candidatus Saccharibacteria bacterium
AGCTGCGAGGTGCCGCAGCCCACGCGGTACAGGTCCACCAGATAGCCCTGGTCGGCCCGGCCGTTCACCGGGTCGTAGCGGCCGATCATCACCGGCCCCTGGCCGTCCCAGATGATGGGAGTGTTCTTGTCCATGCGTTACTCCTTGGCTTTCGTCTTGGTTTGCGCCGCGACCGGCACGGCCTCGGCGGTGGGCTCGGCGGACGCTTCGGCCACGCCCAGGCCGATCAGCCACTCGGCCTTGTGCTGCTCAATGGTCAGCTTGGCGCCGGCCGGATATTTGCGCCCCGCATGGGTGTGGGGCTTCAACAGGGTGATCCGCATCGTGGTCTCCAGGGTTGCGGTCTGTGGGGGGTGGTGCGGCTGGTGCAGCGTGGCGGTCAGTTCGGACACGTGTCGCTCCGCAGGGTGAGGGGGACTGTCCATGCGAGGGGCAGGTAGTAGTAACCGGCGGAAAAGCCGGGCCGCGGCGCGCTGGCAAAGCGCAGCGGCTTGATGCCGGGCAAGCGAGCGCGGTGCAGTGACTCGATCACGCGCGCGGCGATGGCGCCGGCCTCGCTGCGGGCGTGGTCGCCGATCAATGCGTCGCGCACGTTGCGCACGGCGACGACCGTCAGCCATGTCTGCTCGATGGCCAGGCGCGCCTCGAGGGACGAGTCCACCACCCGATATCCGTCATAGGCGACGAAAACGGCCGGGACGGCCTGCTGCCCGCTGGCGACGCTCGCCAGGTCGTGCATCGTCGCGGCCCGCACCTCGGGCGGCAGGTCGGCCACCAGGCGCTCGACTAGGAGAGGCCCGACACCGAGGAAGTCGTCACTCACCGCGGGCCTCCGCGCCGGAAGAGTCGCGGCTCGGACACCACCTCGGCCAGGCCCATGCCGGCGCTGCCGCTCTGCTCGGGCAGGCCGAGCGTCGCGCGGCCGTCCGCCACGAGGCGCAGGAATGCCACCGCGGCGAGGTAGCGCTTTTCCACGAGCTCCGGCGCGGCGTGGGTGTAGAGGTGATAGCGGGTGATGTCGCACGCCAGGTGCGTGAGCCGCTCCGGCACGGTCGCCAGCGGCAGCGCGTGGCGCATCGCGACATAGCCGTCGATCTCGCTGTCGGCTGCGGCCTGTGCGTGCGCAAGCACCGCGGCATCGATCACGCCAGCGGGGGGCGTGCTGCGGTCGGTGAGCTCGACCAGCTCGGTTGCGCCGAAATGCTCGACCAGGTCGGACTGCGTTGCGTAGGGCATGGCATGCGCCGTAGTGACGGTATGCCCCCATCTTCTGCCTGGGGGCGCCGCGGGCGGACGGGAAAGCCTTCGGGGGGATGCGCGCGGGCAGGCCACGTTCCGTGCAGGAAACGCGTAAGGTGTATATAGTTACAGCCATTGCGCGCCCAGAGCGCGCCACCGTCCCGGCGGGTTCCGGGTGTCTCGACAGGAGACCGCGCAATGTCGCTGCTATCCAAAACGCTGGGCCGTGTCATCCCCCGGTATCGCACCTTCTCGGACTGGGTCACCGTGTATCGTCAGATCATCGACGCACGCCCCATCCAACCCAAGACCCTGCAGAACCGAAACGCCAGCCTGCGCCGACTCGTAGACGAATTCGGCCCGCGCACGATCTCGGCCATTCGCCCGCACGAAGTCGCGCAGCTGCTGCGCCGGCTGCACGGTCAATACCCGCACCTGGCGCGGCGCGTGCTCATCGAAGCGCGCGACTGCTTCGGCGAGGCCGTCGCCTACGGCTGGATCAACACCAACCCTGCCGCCTCGGTGCGTCACCAGCCCACCAAGGTGGCCCGGCGCCGGCTCACGCTCGACGAGTGGCAGCGCATCTACGCCTGGTCGCAGGCCAATCAGCCGGGCTGGGCGTCCCGCATGATCCTGCTTGCCCTGGTCACCGGACAGCGCCGCGCCGACTTGCAGAAGATGCGCTTCGAGGACGTGCGCGACGGCCACCTCTACATCCAGCAGCAGAAGAAGGGCGCCCGCGTCCGCCTGCCGCTCGACCTGCGCCTCGAGGCGATCGGCGTGAGCCTGGGCGAGGCCATCGAGCTGTGCCGCGACTACGCGCCGCCGGGCGAGTACTTGCTGCGCAAGAGCACCGGCGAGCGCCCGGTGTGCCCGTCGCTGTCGGCGCGCTTCGAAGCTGCGCGCGAGGGCGTCTATGGCAAGCACACCGGCACCGGCCTGCCGCCGTGCCTGCACGAGTGCCGCAGCCTCGCCGAGCGCCTCTACCGCAAGCAGGGCATCGACACGCGCACGCTGCTCGGTCACAAGCGCCAGTCGATGACCGACACCTATAATGACGACCGGGGCCTCAGCGACGGCGAATGGAAGACGCTGGAGGTGTGATCGGAAATCTGGCGGGGGGTGGCGATGTACAAGGTCTATGTGTTGCAACAGCGGGGCGGGAGGCGCGGCAGCGAGGTGCTCACCGGCACCCGCACGGCGACACCATCAGCCGCCGCCGCCCATGCCGCATTCCGCGCGCTCTACGCTGAGGCCTACGACGCGACGCATCTGCTGCTGATGACGCGCGACAATCACCAGATCGCGGCCTACAGGTACGGATCTCGCCCCGGTGATCCCGATTACGTTGCACCAGGTGCAGCGCTCCCAGAATGACAAAAGCCCGGCATGCCGGGCTTTTTGGTGGGAGCGTGGACGGGCGCGCGAGGGGGATTAGACTTTTGCCGGCACAATGGTGCCGTGGGCCCAATA
>CAZBOT010000187.1:0-2707 GCA_964493575.1 uncultured Candidatus Saccharibacteria bacterium
GAGGAAGTGGCGCGCCTGGTCGAGAGCCTGAAGCGCGCCGACCGTTTCGCACCGCCGCGCGTCGGGGATTGGCCGTGACGAAAACGAACCGTTAGCCGAGCGGCCCGGCATCGGCCGCGCAACGAAGGAACCGCACTATGTACGAAGACACCGGCAAGCCTGAGCCCAAGCGCGACTGGTCCAAGACGCTCGACCTCGATCGCACCACCATCACGCGCGAGTTCGTCAACCGCATGGAGACCTGCATGCGGCAGGTCCAGGACGCGCAGGAGGATTTGAAGCAGGTCATCGCCGACGCGAAGGAGGCCGAGTTCAAGCCGCGCGACGTCGAGGCCATGAAGAAGATCGCCAAGCTGCGGCTGAAGGACCAGAAGGGCAGGGCACAGGAGCAACTCGAAGCCCTCGATCGCATCGGCCGCGCCGTCGAGTTCGACCTGTTCGACTGGGCCGCCGTGCGGTGACCTGCCTCGCGCTCGATCCCGGACAGCGCTGAGGAAGTGGCGCGCCTGGTCGAGAGCCTGAAGCGCGCCGACCGTTTCGCACCGCCGCGCGTCGGGGATTGGCCGTGACGAAAACGAACCGTTAGCCGAGCGGCCCGGCATCGGCCGCGCAACGAAGGAACCGCACTATGTACGAAGACACCGGCAAGCCTGAGCCCAAGCGCGACTGGTCCAAGACGCTCGACCTCGATCGCACCACCATCACGCGCGAGTTCGTCAACCGCATGGAGACCTGCATGCGGCAGGTCCAGGACGCGCAGGAGGATTTGAAGCAGGTCATCGCCGACGCGAAGGAGGCCGAGTTCAAGCCGCGCGACGTCGAGGCCATGAAGAAGATCGCCAAGCTGCGGCTGAAGGACCAGAAGGGCAGGGCACAGGAGCAACTCGAAGCCCTCGATCGCATCGGCCGCGCCGTCGAGTTCGACCTGTTCGACTGGGCCGCCGTGCGGTGACCTGCCTCGCGCTCGATCCCGGACAGCGCTGATGAAGCGCCGCGCCCCGGAGCACAGCTTGCAGCGCGCCGTGGTGGACTACTTGTCCGCCGCCATCGCGCCGCCCGGCGTCTGCCGCGACGGCACGATGTGGCACGCGATCGACCACGCCAACGCGCGGAACGCGATGGCCGGCGCCATGCGCAAGGCGAGGGGCGTGGTCGCCGGCATCCCCGACCTCATGATCTACAACCGCGGCCGAGTGATCGGCGTCGAGCTGAAGACGCGGACCGGCGTGCTATCGGCCGCGCAAGCGCAATTCATGAACGCGCTCAGCGATGCTGGCGGCCGGTATCACGTGATCCGCGACCTCGGCGCACTGGAACTTCTGCTTGCTGGCATCGGCATTCCCCTGCGCGCGCGACTGCTCGGCGTGTCGGCCGAACAACCGAAGCGCCGCCGCCCGAACCCAAACGCAACCTGAAAGGAAACGCACCATGCGTACGCTCTTGCTTGCCTCCGCGCTGCTGCTGCCGATGGCGGCACACGCGACCGGCAACGGACCGAACCCGCCGCCGTTCCAGGGCGGCAACTCGACGGCCGCCGCGAACGCCAACGCGACCGGCGGTCACGCCAAGGCGTTCCAGGCGCAGCACCAGAGCACGACCGTCCGAAGCAGCAACACCAACGTCAACAGCAACGTCGCGCGCGGCGGGCAGGGCGGCTCGGCGCGATCCAACGCCACGGGCGGCGCGGCGACCGCAGCCGGCGGAACCGGCATCGGCGGCGCGGGCGGGCAGGGCGGCACCTCCGGCCCTGTCTCTGTCAACGTGGACGCCTCTTCGAACGATCGCGCATACGCCATGGGGCTCGGCGGCTACGCGGCTGCGTCCGGTCCATGCGTCGGCGTCTCGACCTCGGCCGGCGTCGGCATCCTCGGATGGATGGCGCAAGGCGGGCGCACCGAGATCGAGGATGAATGCCAGGTGCGCGAGGCCGCGCGCATCGCTGCCAGCGTCGGCATGGTCGGGCTCGCACAGGACTTGATCCGATCCCTGCCGAGCGTGCGCAAGGCGATTGCGTCGCTGGAACCCGCACCCTCCCCGACCGCGACAACCGCCACGCCGGCCCGCGTCGCAGCCGCGCCGAGCGCGTGCGCTGGCGTCTGGCGCAACGGGAACATGCCGACGGGGTGCTGACGCAATGGACAACCGCGGAAAGACGCACGCGCGCCGAGGCGACTTGATTGCGTTTCAATCGGTCGCAGGCTCCAACAAGTGGCACATCGGGACCGTATGGTTCGCGATTAACGGCTATGCCGACGCGGCCCATCATTGGGTCGATCCGGACACGCGCGTTCTTTGGTCCGTCTCTGGGCCGCGTTGGGTTGCGGCTGCGCGCGACCATCGGGATCTGAAGATGACGGACATTGCGCGCGCGTTCGCAGGCCGCCAGTTCAAGACGATCGAAGCAGCGCACAAGGCGCTCGTGAAACACGTCCGCAACGTCCGAATGGAGGGACGGTGACGTGTGGCTCTCGCCCGACGGCTTCCCGGTGGAACCCGACCCGCCCGGCGCGTGGCGACGGGCCGCAATCTCCGCGGCCGTCGTGCTCGCAATCGCCGTTGCCGTGTGGTTCTAGGCATGACCGCGTGGTGTCTCTGCTGGTGGCTGGTGTTCACGTGGGCCGGCGGACGTGTCCAAGCCGTCGGCCCATACACCACCGAAGCCGCGTGCGAACGCAGCGCCGTGACTGCGCTCGCGCATTGGACGTTT
>CAZBOT010000188.1:0-2659 GCA_964493575.1 uncultured Candidatus Saccharibacteria bacterium
TGTTCCGTCCCACTTAGTTTGACCGGGCCCGTCCCAGCTACTTTGACCACCTGACGAGCGAGTCCTATTCAGGCGATCAATCGTTGTCAATTTCTGTGAAGTTGATTCGGCCTTTCATTCGATGGCTTGGCCCTTGGAAGATGCAGATGTTGGCGGCCTCGAACATGCGATCGATAGCTGCCGATGCGAGGATCGGATCGCTAAAGACTTGCGGCCACTCCTCGACATCTCGGTTGGACGTGAGGATCATTGCCGAGTTGTGCTTGCGGCGGTCGAAGAGATCGAAGATCTCTTCGCTCACATCTCGAGGCATGCTGACAACACCCCAGTCATCGAGGATCCAAAGCTTACTCGTCAAAATCTGTTTAAAGAGAAGATCCAGCTTGTTCTGCTCTTGTGCCTTTCTGATCTTCGTTCCGAGCCGTTTTACGCTGGTGCAAAAGACGGAGTGGCCAGCCTGCGCAGCCTTCATGCCGATTGCGATCGCAAGGTGAGTTTTCCCTGTGCCGGGTGACCCGAGCAGCAGCGCTATTTCATTGCTGTCTACAAACTCTAGTGTTGCGAGCGCTTCAATCTGTTCACGCGGGAGCTTTTTGTTGAAGTCCCAGTTGAACTGCTCAAGGCTTCTGCGTTCGGGGAACTCGGCGCGTTTGATCCGCCGCTCGATTGCATTGTCTTTTCTTGTATCCAGCTCGATCTCGAGAAGCTCGCTAAGCCACTGGATATCAGTTCTGGCTTTTCTCTTTGAGAGTACCGCCTCAAGCGCAAGTGCTGCTTGCGGCAGGCGTAGCGCCTTCAGTTGATCTCTGACTGTATCGATTGTCATTCCTGTCTCCTTGGTTACGGTTTTGTATGAACGAGTTTGAGATGCTTGACGTATTCACTCATCGGTCGTGCGAACTTTCCTCCTTTTGCTTGTGGATCCATTCCGGCTGCAGCAGCAACTTTGGGAGCATTGGGTTTCTTTTTCTTCTCCGCCATAATCGTCAGTAGTTGACGGACGGTTTTCAGGTTCACCTGTGAGAGCTCAAGCGCGGACTGACATGCCCGATCCACGTCGACGTTGGCGTAGACTTTGTTCAGCGTCAGAAGCCCCCATACGACCCGCGTATCCACGAAGCCCTCACCACGCGCAAGGATGATATTGATAAATCGCTCAACGTGAGCACCGATATCGGCCGCTCGTTTCAAGTAATGGCCATGATCTTCGAGGGTTTTCTCCCAGGGCTCTTTGTAGTGATCTTTGCAGGCTTTGGTTTCAAAGCGCTGAGTGATTCGATCGTAGACTTCAAGTAACCGGCCACGGCCGTATATCGACACGTGCTTAGTATTCGCAATGACAAGGACTGATTCCTTCTTGAGACGCTGGTCAATACGGTAGAACTTGTTCTCAAAGCGCACGTAGCCGTCAGCGCGAACCGTTGCACTCACGATCGTCTCAAGCTCATAGCGAAGCGCTGGAAGCGCTTTGAGCGTTGCCGCTTCATCGTTCAAGTACACGTCGATCGGGCGCTGAAGATGTGTGCCATGCTTGCGCTCGTTGGCGAGAACGAGCTTTCTTGTGATGTGGGCTTGTGCTGACGCAAGATCGTAGCCGCTGCGATCGTAAGACTCAAAGAGCCGCCGCAGTTGCGGCATCAACCGCTCTACTTTTCCCTTCTTCTCGGGATCCGCCGGAGGAAGAGCCTCGACAGTGAAGCCGTAGCTTTGAGCAAATCTCTCAAACGCCGGATTGATCAGAGGCTCGTACTCGGACGCCTCACGAACAAATACTTTGGGATTATCCGAAGTCACTCGTCTCGGAACACCGCCAAGCTCTTCGAACATGCTGATCAAGACCTCGATCGTCGTCGCAAAATCCAACCGCTCCACAACTCGCGCCATCTCATAGCGCGAATGCCCGAGCACTCCGACAAAAATCCAAATCGTTTTCTTCTTGCCTGTCACAGCGTCGATCACGTCAAAGAGCTTGCCCCAATCCACCTGCAAACACTCGCCTGGCGCGTGAATGAGCTCCATCACGTTTCTCGATAACTTTGATGCGTCACTCAACCCATGACGTCTGAGGTAACGATAGAAGTTCGAACGCGGAACCGCGGCAGAAAGCTCCTCGAAAATCGTCTGCGGGCTCCAGCCGACCTCAACTCGTTCCTTGATCCACTCACGGCTTGGAGCAAGTAACACGTCCGTCTCGGGTTCACGCTCAGCGCGCCCGTCTTTAAGCGGGAACAGCGACTCAGGAAACGGCGGCAGCAGCTTCGCGCCAGACTTATACTGCTTTTGCTTGCAATCACTCGACGCAAGCTCAATGTACCCGTACTCGAGCGCAAGATCGCGCGTCTTGATGACGTAGCCTTTCCCTTTTCCGGTTGCTCTCGTGAGAAACGTCAGCGAGTGGCCAGCGATCAGGCCTTCCACGATTTTTCGATCCACGGTGATTCTCTCCAGTTCCTTCTTTTTTGCCCGACGCATGTGGTGCCCCCCAGGTTGCAATTTGTGCTGCGACCCAAAGGCTAACGCACCCAATCAGATGGAGAGAAATATGCTGAAAATGGGAACAGTCGACCGGTCCATTTAGATGGGATTTGCCACCCTAAAACCGGTCCAACTAGGTGGGATTTTAACCCCTAAAACCGGTCAAACTTCGTGGGACCGGACA
>CAZBOT010000189.1:0-2634 GCA_964493575.1 uncultured Candidatus Saccharibacteria bacterium
TGCGAGTTCCGGTTGATGGCGCCCACCGATTCCGGTTCATTCCGCCCGCTGAATCCGGTTTAAGGCGCCCGGCCATTCCGGTTCATTCCGCCCGGGTAATTGCTTAATTTATAGGCATAAAACGACGCAAGCCAACATGCTGCTAATGTGACCGCCTCGAACAACTGGGGAGGGATGATGGCGGCGGAGAGGCTGGGTATGCGTCAGGTCAGGGATGTTTTTCGACTGAGGTTTGAAGGCAAGAGCCAGAGCGAGATTGCGGCTCATCTGGGCGTTGGTAAGACGACAGTCCGAGAATACCTGCATAGGTTAAATAAATCTGGATTACAAAACTGGATCGAGATCGAAGCACTCGACGACACGGAGCTTCAACGACGGCTCGGGTTTGCGTCCGCCCCGTTTGCGCGCAAAGAAGGGGTGATGCCGGATTGGGCCTACATACACCGGGAGCTATCGAAAAAACACGTGACCTTGGCGCTTCTCTGGACCGAATACCGCGAGCAGAATCCAGAGGGCTACGGCCATACCCAGTTTTTCGAGCACTACAGCCGCTGGAAGGGCAAGCTCTCCGTGGTCATGAGGCAGATCCACAAGGCCGGCGAGAAGACGTTCATCGACTACTCCGGAGACGGACTCTCTTTGACCGACCCTGAAACTGGCGAGCAAAGGAAAGTTGAGTTGTTCGTGGCGGCGCTCGGCGCAAGTTCCTATGTTTACGCCGAGGCGACGCCGACGCAGTCGTCGCCGGATTGGATCTCAAGCCACGTCAGGATGGCGGAGTACTTTGGCGGCGTGAGCGAAATCTGGGTTCCCGATAACCTCAAATCCGGCGTAACAAAGCATGACCGCTACGAGCCGCTCATCAACGAGACCTACCGTGAGTGCGCGAGCCATTACGGCACCTGCGTGATCCCGGCCCGGGCGGGGCGTGCGAAAGATAAGGCCAAGGTGGAGGTATCCGTTCAAGTCGCCCAGCGCTGGATTTTGGCGAGGCTCCGCGATCGCGTGTTCACGTCCATCCAGGAGATGAATGAGGCCATCTGGGAGTGCCTTGAAGTTTTGAACAATCGAAGAATGCGCCACGTGAACAAGTCCCGCCGAGAACTGTTTGATGAGCTTGAAAAGACAGCGCTGAAGGCCTTGCCGGCCAGCCGGTATGTGTTCGCCGAATGGAAGAAGGCGACCGTCAACATCGACTACCACGTCCTCTTCGGCCACCACCGCTACAGCGTGCCCTACCAGCTAGTCCGCGGGTCTTGCGACGTGCGGGCGACAGCAACTATTGTCGAGGTTTTCCATCGCGGCAAACGCGTGGCTTCCCACCGCAGATCATACAAGGGCGGCGGATACACGACTTCAAAGGAGCACATGCCCAAAGGGCACCGCGAGTATGCCGAGTGGACGCCCGAGCGCGTGATCCGCTGGTCAAAGCAGATCGGGCCGAACACGGCGGCCCTGGTTGAAAAGATAATGGCGACCAAGGTTCATCCACAGCAGGGCTTCATGGCGGCGCTGGGCCTCATCCGCCTGGAAAAGCCCTATGGGCGCGCCAGAGTCGAGAAGGCATGCGCGAAAGCGCTTGAAATCGGCGCCCACTCCTACCAGTTCGTCAATCAAGTGCTTAAGAACAATATGGACGGCGCGAACCAAGTTTTTGACGAATCCCCAATGACCGAGTCGAAGGACCAGATCACGAATGAAATCCAACTATCACTGCTCAGCGCGGAAAATATCCGCGGGAGCGGCTATTACCACTAACGCCGGGCGCTCCCCGGAGAGGAGGAAACAATGTTAATACAGCAGACACTCGACAAGATGCGGGCCATGAAGATGCATCGGATGGCGAGATCACTCGAGGAACGGCTGTCCAAGCCCGACCACCAGGATCTCTCGGTTGAGGAGATCATCGGGCTCATCGTCGACGACGAGTTTACGGAGCGGGAAAACGCGAGGCTCGAGGCACGCCTGCGGGGCGCCAAGTTCAAGGAAAAGGCGGCGTGCATGGAAGACATCGACTACAAGACCAGCCGGGGCTTGAAGAAGCAGACGATGCTCGAGCTAGCCCAACTCAAGTGGCTCGAGAAGGCGCAAAACATCGCCCTCACGGGACCATCGGGCGTCGGCAAAAGCTATCTTGCCCAGGCACTCGGTCACCGCGCCTGCCGCTCCGGATACCGGGTCATCTACGTGCGCCTGCCAAAGCTCCTGACCGCGCTCGTGCAGGCGCGGGCCGACGGCTCCTACGCAAGTCTCCTCAAGCGATTTGAAAAGGCCAACGTCCTGATCCTGGATGATCTCGGCATCAGTGAACTGCGCGAAAGTGAACGGCGTGATCTGCTCGAGATCGTCGAGGACCGCTACGGCTCAGGTTCGACGGTGATCACCTCACAGCTTGCGATCAAGGACTGGCATGCCTACTTCGGCGGGGGTCGGCCGGCCGACTCGCTCTGCGACCGCCTGGTGCATAACTGCCACAGGATCGAGCTACTTCCCGAGGCCGACTCCCAGCGAAAGCTCCGGGCCCGCCTTGACTGACATAATCTGTAATGTAACTCTCAACTCACTTGCGTCGCTTCGCTCCGACCAGCGGGCGCGATGAACCGGATTAGCCGGGCGCCATCACCGGAATACGCA
>CAZBOT010000190.1:0-2634 GCA_964493575.1 uncultured Candidatus Saccharibacteria bacterium
GTTCGCATCAAAAAGCTTGTTAAGAAGACCCAAAACCATTAGGGGATTATAGCATGTGCACGTCTATTCTCACTATTACTTACGTCGCCGCATTTATTACTTTTGACATTAACTGGACAAGCCGCCCAATCCAAGATAGGGTTTGCCCAAGACCTCTTTCACTGCTTCCAATACCTCCACCGACTTGATTAAATAACCCCATAAGATCATCCATGGTAAGCTCAGGATTCGCCTCCGCCGCTGCTATCAATTCCTCAATCTGTGCGTCTTGTTCAGACTGCTCTCCAGCTTCCTCGACAAATTGATCCCTTCGCTCTGTAACTTTCTTTATTATTTCATTATTTTTATCTCGAGCTGCTTCTAATATAGTACGCACTGGCGTTAACTGTTCTTGACGCTCCTCTGGCAGGTTAGCAATCATTTGAATCCCTGCCTCTATATTTGCCTGCTGAACTGAGAATTCCTGAAGAATATTATTTAACTCAGGAATTGTATATTCGTTTAACTTTCTCATAGAGAAACGTTCGGGCCGAGATGCAGGAAGTACAGGCGCTTCTGCGGTAGTTCGTCTTTCTATTCCTCGGGACCTTACTTCATCCGCAGCCTCAGTTTGAGCAGCCCTTTCGTTTGTAACTGTCTGAGCCTCACCTCCAGCTTCTGCTACTGTGGCTCTTGCTGTACCAGTTGCTCCATTTTCCACTGCACGACCTGCTCTGGAAGCTGGTTCAGTAGGTGCCTCTGGAGAAGCTTGTTCTCCTTGGACACCTTCGCCCCTATTCATAAATCCATGCTGCCGTGCCTCATCAGGTGTCATGGTAAGTGGTAATCTTCGACCATCGGAACCATAAAAAGTAATCTTCCCGCCTTTTATAGGACCCATGTATGCATCACCAGCCTCTAACTGAGCCTTTACTTCTCTACCCACTCGTCCAAAAGCAGTCTGCTCTTCAAGTGGGATAGCTTCCCCGCGGGCAATTCGATTTCTATAGCTTGCGCCACGAGCCCCTGCACCCAACACTGTATCTGTCACTTCACTAGGAGACATCCTTCTGAGAAGGGTATTATTCGGGCCTATAACATCGTACCGCCTGGGTAATCCATCTCTCCCAAGAACTTCACGTAATTGAAACTTTCCCGATCCCAGGTTTGCCTCTAATGATCTTTGTATTTGTTCCGGATTATTTTTGTTGGCCTTTATCAACTCTGCGTATGCCTTTCTTTCTGCCTTACGAGGAAAACCCTGAGGTATTTCTGTTTCTCGACCGAGCCGCTCTACTGCACGCACAACTCGTTCCCCCGCCGCTCGTGCGCCTCCTTGTACTGCTTCTCCCGCTCTTCGCACTTGTCCTCCAGTAAACTCGGCTTGCTCACGAACTGCTCGTGCTTCATGACGTACACCTTCCTGAACCCTACGTCCGACTGCACTGGCAGCACCTCCCACCGCCTCTCCGGCTCTGCCTACTTGCCCACTGGTAAACTCCGCCTGCCTTCTTACCGCATCCCGTTCATTCTGCACCCCTGCTCTCACCCGATCTCCTACTGCTCGTGCTCTCCCTTGCACCGCTTCTCCCACCCTTCGTACTCGTTCCCCTGTCTTCCCATCACCTGTAGCTCCCGCCTGATTCTCCATTTTCCCTGCTGTTCCCCCATACACCACGTTATCCAAATTTGCTGGCTTCATTGCCTCTTGCACTCTCCCTCGCACTGCTCCTGCAGCTCCTTGCACCGCTTCTCCCGCTCTTTGCACCTGTCCTCCAGTAAACTCTGCCTGCCTTCTTACCGCATCCCGTTCGTTCTGCATCCCTGCTCTCACCCGATCTCCTACTGCTCGTGCTCTCCCTTGTACCGCTTCTCCCACCCTTCGTACTCGTTCCCCTGTCTTCCCGTCACCTGTAGCTCCTGCCTGATTCTCCATTTTCCCTGCTGTTCCCCCATACACCACGTTATCCAAATTTGCTGGCTTCATTGCCTCTTGCACTCTCCCTCTCACTGCTCCTGCAGCTCCTTGTACCGCTTCTCCCGCCCTTCGCACTTGTCCTCCAGTAAACTCCGCCTGCCTTCTTACCGCATCCCGTTCGTTCTGCACCCCTGCTCTTACACGATCTCCTACTGCCCCTGCTACCTCTCGTACACGCTCTCCTCCCCTACTTTGGCCAGGTGTAATTGTCATACTTCCTGCTTTCCATTCACTGCCAGCAGCACCATACTGCTCACTACCAGGTGTTGTTGTAGCTCCAGTTGTAGCTATAGGTTCCTTACCAGCCATTGCTGCATTCCAACCTTCTGCAGCAGTATCACGAGCCGCATGAAATGTCTCGCTTCCTGAATCATTTGTTGTTTTCGCTGGTGCAGAAACGACTGGGGGTTGTACAGCTTCAACCCTCTTAGAGGTAGCAGCCGTAGACAAATTTGGTTCGAATTGCCTATAAATTTCCCCCATTTCTGCCCCGGTACCATACCCAGGACCCATTTGTGACCCTGTTTGGAAACCCGCCAATGCTCCCATTGCCGAATCAGTATCACCAGCTTCTGCCATTGCAGTTGCAGCTTCTGCCTCTACCGTTGCAGGTGCTGCGGCCGACGCAGTTACAATTTCCGGTCCTAGGTTTTGTTCAGCTGGTCCTGGAGCATTTC
>CAZBOT010000191.1:0-2632 GCA_964493575.1 uncultured Candidatus Saccharibacteria bacterium
ACGCCATAGGCAACGGGCTCGTGTCCGCGCCGGATGCCGCCTAACACAATAGGAGGCGCGCGTGGGGTATGCAGTCTACTGGGAGAACACACACAGCCGGTTTGCAGGTTACGGCGTCCCGTGCCAGTGCGAGCACCCTGATTGCAAGGCGCGCATTGATCGCGGTCTTGCGCATGTCTGCGGCGACGATCCAGGTGGCGGCGAGCACGGTTGCGGCCTCTACTTCTGCGGCAAGCATTTACTTGTCGGCACTGGTCGCGGGCAGCTTTGCGAGCGGTGCGCTGCCAGACAAGCGCCGCACACGGCCAAGCCCGACACGCGACCGTGGATGAGGCACATGTTGCGAGACAAGACGTGGCAGCAGTGGCGAGACGAAAACCCCGAGGCGGCGATGCGCGCGGCAGTCGGAACCAAGTAAAGGAGCGATGACGATGTCCATTCCGACCTGCGTCATAACCGGGCGAGTCGCTGGTGATCGTCTTGCGTGTGGCGACTGCGATCCGTGCATCGACGGCGCCGCGAAGGTTCCGGATGCCGTTAAAATGCTCATCGCAGAGCGCGATGACTTTATGGATAAGCACGCCGACGCGGCGTGCGAACTGGACGAGATAAGAGCGGCGCAGGCCGACACACAATAGGAGGCCATGATGCACATGACAGGATCAATCCCACTCATCGTCGTCAACGGTGTCGAGTATTTCTTTCCGGGAACCTACTGGATCAGCGAGACGACGAGTTTTGTGGTGGAGATACGATAGAGGAGCCGACCAAGTGGAGGAATACTGCCAGACATGCCGCCACTTTTGGATCACCGACAAGTACGACGAAGTTCATCAAGGGCGCTGCCACCGATACCCGCCATCGCACATCCCGGCAGTGACAATCCCGATTGTCACTGACCGCTGGATGTACCCGAAGGTAACGGCGAGCGACAGTTGCGGCGAACATGCGCCGCGTTCGAAAAAGGAGCGATGACGATGCAGTTGAGCGCAATCATACGGCTCATTGAGGAATGCGAGCAGCACCCTTGCGCTGCCCCGAATGTCGATATTGTTGCCGACGCCAGGGCTGAGCTGATCGCGTGGCAGTCGTCCACCACGTTTGACACTGCGACGGTGACGACGGCTCAGTTGGCCGAGTGCGTGAAAGCGTTGATTGATGATCTGCACGGGACGGCCGGCCACGGCCTCATTGGCACGTAAGCGTGAGTTCCAGAACCAACGGAGGGGAACCATGCAAATCAGGCACCTACCGCCGGTCAGTCTCGGTTCCGAGGCAGAGCAGGTATGGGATCGGAACGTCGATAAACTGTACACATAAACGGAGGCGTGACGTGAACCTCGCGGACGTCGAGAAAGTCATATCCGATCACAAGCTACCGCCTGACCCGTTCAACGGGGCGACGACGCTCGTGCTGGCTCCTGGCGTACTGACGGCGATTAGCGGCGCGCTTGAAGCGTGGGCGAACAACCCGCTGATGGGCAAGTGCCCTGAGATCGAGGTGCGCCACACGCTGCCAGATGGACACGGATACGGCCTCCGCGCATGGCGTGCTGGCGACGACCCGGAGTTTCGAGACATCCCCGTGATCGTGTGGGTGCTCGCACCTGACACACAATAGGAGACGTGACGATGCGCAACATTCGATTGATCGGCGGGGCGTGCCACGGCCAGACGTGGCCTGTTGACGACGCGCTGCGCCATGGCGACATCGTGCGCGTGCGCCAAAAAGAGCATGTGCCGATCTCCTTCGAAGTTTACGATGCGTCGGCCGTGTCGGCCGTGTCATCATACGAGTACCGTATTAACGACTTTCATTGGCACGACGGGGCCAACAAGACGACCACAACGGTTGCGATCCCGGCGGGCGTGCATGGAAACCCATTCGAGTTCGTGATCGAGATAGCGTTCACACATCAGGTGCGGGAAGCACTTGGGCGAGGCGATCTGACACCATAAGGGAGGGGTCGATGCGGTGTGAGCTTTGTATGTGCGAACTCGACGACGAGACGATGGTCTCTCAGGGTGAGTTCTTCGTGTGCGAGAAATGCGACGACGCGAGCGCCGCCATGGAAGCGCTTGGTCAGCAGACGATCACGCTGGACGAAGTGCGCGCCGAGATCGAGACGAAACACTGAGGGAGCAGTGCCTTGAGCTTTGACCGATACGGCAAGCCGGACCTGATGCGTGAGTTAAAGCAGGCAGCGTACTGGACGGCTGATCGCGACGGCTGTGCGCCGGAGGCGACGCCAGAGTGGCGCGCGATGGCAGAGCTTGAGGCTTGGCGAGCAGTGATGTCGCAGTACGAATATCGAGACGGAGCAATCCATCGGACGCTGGCGAGCACTCAAGGTGCTGTCCCAGTACAGGCGCTAACGTCGCTCATCACGTCCTCCCGATGACGATGCGTCGGGCAATGTCAGGATCGCACCCGGCAGAGATCAGGTGCGGCACGCCATAGCCGCGCTCTGCCATGGTCAGGTACTTGTGATCCGTGGCGCTGCCGCTGTTGCGGAGGGACTGCCTCGCCGTGGCTCTGACCTGTGCCGAGCGTTCGTGTTCGCGCTCCATCCTGTCGATCACGCGCGCGTTGTCGTGGGCCGTGCTCATCTCCACCCCCTCTTCTGGCGAA
>CAZBOT010000192.1:0-2609 GCA_964493575.1 uncultured Candidatus Saccharibacteria bacterium
GAGTTGCGTGATCTCGGCTTGCGCCTTGTCGCTTGGGCGGTACACGAGGTCGTGCAACCGGAAGCGAATCGGGCCGGGTCTCCCGCCAGGCGCGGCGCGGAGTTCGAGCGCAGCATCGGCTTTCTCCTCGACGTGCCGAAGGTAGTTGACGATGCCGTACGGCGCCGCGTTGCGCTTGACGGGCGCGGCGCGGGATCCGAGCCAGTGCGGGTCGTCCCGCACGGCGGGGATGCCGGCGCGGAAGAGTTCGAGTCCCGTCTCGGTCCCGTGACGCTTACGGAGGCTTCTGGCTAGGCGTTCGAAGTCCCGACTAGGGACACGGCACTTGGTGAGCTTCCCGCTTTCGGCGTTCCAGGTTTCGATGAGGTTCCGCGCGAAGTCAGAATCGCCAGATTCTGACATCACTTCTCTTTCCTTCTCTTCTCTTTCCTTTACTTCTCTTATGGGCGACGTTGGCTTGACGTTGGCTTGACGTTGCGCCGACGTTGACTCAACGTTGGTTTCTTGCGTCTCCCACGGCGTTCCCTCCTCGGGCGGTGGGAGTGTGCTGTCGGGTTCCTTGTAGTGAGGGGTGTTGTGCTTGAGGAAGTCCGTGATCTCGAGGATTCGGATGCCTCGGGCTACGTAGACTCGTAGTAGGCCCGTGCTTACTCCGTCTTTGAGCCAAGCTTCGACCGTGGTCAGGTCAATGTCGAGGCGCATGAGGCACTTGCTTTTGATGACGACGGGGTCGGCTTCGAAGCGGCCTGCCTTGTCGACGTGGGGGAGGACCATCAGGTAGATGAGGCGGTGCGTGTGGTTCGCGAGTTGCGCGAACTTGCGGCTCTCTCCGATGGTCGCGCTGATCATTCGACCGCGGGCCATTACTCCTCCTCCTCGTCAATGTCTGGGTACCGGACTTCGAAGATGAGCGCTTCGATGCCGTGCTCGGGGCAGTCGATGGCGAATGTGGGGCTGGCCTCTACGACGGTGTTGTCGTCTTGGCGCATGAGGCGGAAGGTGGGGGCGCGAGTACCGCACGTGCAGGTCATGACGGGCCCTCGTTGTTCAAGAACGCCTTGCGGCACCGGAGGGCTTCGGCCTTGAAAAATGCCGTGCCGGCGATGAGCCACGCCTGGCGCATGCTGTCGGCTGGGCCGATGTGCTTGCCGTTCACGTAGACCTCGACGAGGCTCAGGTCTACGTTCGTGTGGAACTCCACGTCGGGTCTGATGACGATCGCTTCGTCGCTCACCTGTTGCTCCTGTCTCCGGCGATCGCCTTGCTCGCGGCGAGTCCGCACGTGCAGTAACGCGCCGCGTTACTACCCACGTCGCGGGTGCCGCACGTCGCGTGATGCGGGGCGCCTTGCAGGTCGATGAGGGCGGGTGGGGTGGCGCGAACCTTGCCCTTGAGGCGACGCAAGGAAACTGTCATACGGCCTCCTGGAATAACGCGCCCTGGCTTTGTCCCGTGCCGTCCCACGCGGCCTGCAACCCGCGCACGCTCACCTCGAGGGACCGGATGTACGCCTTGCGTTTCCGAATCTCCTCTTGCACCTCGGCCTCGTTGCGGGCGAGGCGGTACACGCGTTGATCGCTGTAATCACTGGGGACGTTGACGACGGGTGCGATGCCGCGCTCGGCGAGTGCGGCCATGAGGTCGCGGCCCTTCCGGTCGGATTGGAAGTACCGGGCTAGGTCCGCGCGGCTGAGGCCGGACGGGTACCGCTTGAGGATCGAGTGCGCGTGGTGCAGCTCGGCGTCCGTGATGACGTGCTGCTGGAAGGTCACAGTGCCTCCTTCGCGTAGATGAGCGTGGTTCGGCCACGGCCACCGTCGCGGCGCACACGCCCGGCTTTCGCGAGTCTGCACACCTCGTGCTGCGCGTGCTTCCGCGTGATGCGCGCCTCGTCAGCGAGGTCGTCGTACGTGAGTGGTAGCGGCGCGTACTCGTTCAGGACGCGGATTATGCGTTCCGGTACGGTCACGGCCGCCTCCGGAAGACACTCGGCGGGTACCCTTGGCGGCTCGTGAGCCGCTCGGCCAGGTCGTACGCGGCGACCATCACGAGCCCGACGGCGACGACCGCACCGAACATGCCAGCGATGAGGAGCGTCATCGTTCGTCCTCCAACGCTTCGCGCCACTCGCGGGTGCGCTTGTGCCTGCGACCGAGTTCGTACGCGACAGCGGCGACAATGCCCGTGATGGGGAGTTCGTAGTCGAGGGCTAAGTGCGTCGTCTTCTCCCCGGCCTGCCACCGTTCGTAGATGACGGCGGTTTGAATGCCGGTTCCGCGGATGCAGACCTGGCCCCACCCCACGTCGTCTTTGCGCCACGACCAGGGCGCCTTCATCGTTCGTCCTCGGCTTCCCTGTCGAGGGCGGCTTGCAACGCGCAACTGATGCACAACACGGAGTACCCCTCGTCGGGGCCGCCGTGGTCGTACGTGTCCCACGCGATGCTCTGCTCGGTGAACGTGGTCTTGCACTTGCTGCACTCGGCGTCGTGGCTGTAGAGGTTCCCCCACGGGTCCGTGGGCAACTTGCCCAGCAGGCGAATCACCTGGTCGCGAGTCACGACTTCGCCTCGATCAACCGGTCGATGCGCCGCACTTCCGCCCGCGCGT
>CAZBOT010000193.1:0-2600 GCA_964493575.1 uncultured Candidatus Saccharibacteria bacterium
TGTTACGTGCCGCAGGGTTTTCACTTTACGTATTAGTATTCGGTCACTTTATTAACAACGGAATTGAATTGTTCTATGCACCACATAACAGGGCAGTAGATACTTCTACACAATTTCTGGTTCAGTACTATGTTCTATTAGTAATTTTCATAATTTTGCTGTTTTCACTACGCATTTTACCTAAGGATCTTCTGCGTATATCCCGTAAAAGATATAACCCTTAACATAGATCTCAATCTTTCTCAAAGAAGTCCATATATATACGGATTGCGAATTCGTTTCGAATTTATTCCCCAAAAGTCTCGAATTAGCGTATAATGCGCGGAAAACGCGGTAAGTAATGATTGGAGAGGATGATGCACATTCGAAAACAACGTTATATGTTTCTGTTGCTGTTGTTGATCTTAACAACTGCAACATTGCTGGCCAGTCTGTTGTCCAGCAGTCAACAAAAGCGCGCACTTTCCGAGTATGATCGTACGCATTCAGAGGCTCAGGAGAGCATTGATGCCTCGTCAACTTCTCTTGGTGCTCTTGAAGCACTAAATGTTACAAACCCACATCGGGTTTCTCTCGGAGGCCGAGGGTTGATTGTAAGTGTTTTGGTTCTCGGGCCAACGGAGAATGACCTTTCGATCATTCGGAAGGCATCTACGCAGCTGCCGCTTGCAATTGAGCTGCTGCAGGATCAGATTAGACTGCAGTATCCCGGTATTCCTCATGCACCGAGTATTGATTTGAATGAAGTCATGGTGCAGATCGATGTTGATCCAGGTAGAGTCGATGAGTGGACCTGGATGCAACAGGTGGGGAGAGAGCTGGTTCCTGGATGTAGAACACCAGCTAGCTGTTTTGCTGAATATAAGCAGCAATTCATGGAACAGCACGACTTCGTGGTGCTAGCCTTGCATCCTCAAGAAAAGGTGCGGTACCCTGGAGGATCGGGTAGTAGTATCGGTGGGTATGCGTATCCAGGGTATATGGTTCTCGCCGGACAGGATGACTACATCCGCTTTGGATATGGTCCTCAAGTAGCGCTTCACGAGCTACTGCACACCTTAGGGGTTCCACATCCGCCTCCTGGTGGACAGCCAGGTCGCTTTGGCTATTTTGGAGAAGAGAATGTGGCCGAGGCATCAATCATGAACCACGTGCCAGGAGGAGTGGTAACCAAGCGTGTGTTCTGCCAAGGTGGCCTGTGCGATAGGAATAGTAACAGGCTATTCGATCTGAACGAGGCAACCTTGCATTTTCAGCTCGACACTGATGTTCGTTGCGTAGTGGCAACAAACTCACCGGTGCAACCACAAAATCCGTCGTATCCCGTGCAGACAATTGGTTGGGGAGACGTAGTGCGGGTAGTAGATGGAGAGTCGCGCGCGACGCTTGTATTACCGGTTGAACGCTTGGATCGGGTAACTACTCGCGCATGCTATACCGAACCATTATTGGGAAAGAGAGTTGAAGTACTCAACCGTACGACCGGCTCTTTTGTAGCGGAATGTATTGGGTGTTACCGCAATTTTCTGCCTGCGGTAGTGAGAAAGTGAAGATGGGCATACTAAAGACCTTTGGGATTTCCCAAAGGTCTTTTTGTTATCAGAGATTCTGATTTTTGCATAAAAAAAGACCCTCTCGCGCAGCGGTGCGCAAGAGGGTCGATGAGTGCGAGAAGGGCTTTCGCCCTTTTCTTTCCGCAAGCATATGTGCCTACGTTTTGCTAACACCATTTGCTACACATTACTGTGTAACCACCTGGTCTCGGTGAATGGGCCTTCCGAATTCCCTGTGACATTAGTTAGCTGCTGTTACAGATCTGCTCATTTTCTGAGCTCCCATTTAACCAGCTTTGTTGCAGCTGGTTTATTCGAACTGTGAAAAAGTCTTTTCAATTCCCTCGGGTCGACTACCTCCCGGGGCGGTATTTAGAGGGCGGGCTGTTACACCCGCCCTCCACTGATGAAAGCCCTAGCCGGCGGGCGGCGTCAGGACCAGTTCCTGACCGATCGAGAGAACGACATGGTTGCCGTTCTCGACCGTCAGGCCGTTCCACTCGGCCACCGCATGCCAATCCTGGCCGGCGGCGTAGGCGATGGCCGACAGGGTGTCGCCGGCCTGGACGGTGTAGGTCCCGTCGGGGTTCAGGGCGAACGCCGGTTCACCGGCGGGCGCTTCGGGCGTAGCCTCGACGACGGCGATCGTCTGTCCGGGCACCAGCCCGTGAGACATGACGATGTCGTCGCATGGGCGCACCTGCTGCTCTTCCTTGCGGTTGAGCTCGGCCATCGTTCGCCAGTAGCCGTGCTCGCCACCCCGCGGATAGAAGTGCCAGGGGTCCAAACCATTGAGGTTGGACCGATCCGGCACCCAGACGCGGGTTTGGGTCGACCGGGCGACGCCCAGGTCGGGGTGCAGGGCATTCACACCCTTGAGCACCCAACCCGGGACGGCCGTCGACCACTCGGGGAGGATCGGAACTTCGTGCAGCTGCATGTAGGCCAGGCTGGCCGTCTGCAGCTGCACACCCCAGTTGTCGCCGCTCACTTGCGGCTCGCCGGCGTCGAGTTGGCCGTTCTGGTTCAAGTCCCAGAAAACGACCA
>CAZBOT010000194.1:0-2590 GCA_964493575.1 uncultured Candidatus Saccharibacteria bacterium
AGCGGAGTGTCCGCCGTCGCCGAATCAATATCAGACCAGTTCGCTCCGCCACCGCCTGCAGGCAGGTCATCCCAATCGATCTGACTGCGAACGCCTGCCCTGTCAATCACCAATTTATCCCCGCTGGTTGGAGATGCCTCCACGGGCAAATTTGCAATGTCCAGGTCTTTTGCCAGGTCTGCCAGTCCGCCATTGGCGTAGCGATTCCAGCGCAGGTCGGTCACATCGTTTGGCTTTCCCACTCGTACATCATGGTAAATTTTCGTCTGCCCGTCATAGAGACGGATGGCACAGATCGGCGTGCGGCCCGCTGTCGGTTCAGGGATGTCCGCCGCCGTCAGCGAGAATCTGGAATCCTTCGTCGCTCCATCTGTCACGACCGCCGCGCCCGTTTCATCCAACTCGATCAACGCATAAAGCGCGCCCGTCGCTGGCTGGTGCGAAGTCAAATCCAGCGTTTCGGTTTGGAAGGCAACCCATTCCCCATCCCCGCGTAACACAGAGCCATAAATGCGGACCGTCAGTCCAGAGACGGGCACCACATTCAACGGCACGAACTGCGCACCATGCACCCACACCGTATCAGGGTTCGGGAACTCATGATTGGCATGGTGTTCAGGAAGCCAGAAACTCCACGAAGAAGCCTGCCCGATCAGGTTGATGCTCTCTCGAATGCCGAGCACCTGCAGCACGCCAGGCAAAAGCGGGTCATAACCCACATTCACCTTCAGGTCTGCCACGCTCGAAAAACGATAGTTCAGCACCTCCAGTTCAAGGCCGTTCGTGAACTTCACCACCGAGCGCGCAGGCGCCGTCCCTGCCCGCACCACGGTGGCAGGCCACGCATCCACTTTTGTGACCCTCTTCACTGCTGTTTCGAGTTGCTGTTTGAATTTTGAGAAGGATGCCATATCAATACCATGCCAGGATGTGATTCGGCCCACACAGCGGAGCCAGATACGGAAGGTTGCCTGAGCGGTCGATCCAATTATCGCCCCAGTCCAGCGTCAACATGACCTTCTGCGTGGTCGCCGCCACGAACTGGTTGGCATCTCCGCAGTTGCCCCAGACGCGATACCCCGTGGACATTCCCCCCGCCGTTCCGATGTTCCCCCACGACGCGCCGCCATCGGATGAGCGCTGACCGATCACCGCCCTGCCCCCGCCGATCAAATGCGTCCCGCCAGGGTCCGCCGCCAAAAAACATTGATTCACCACCACGCTGCTCTCGCCTTCCAGCACACCCGCCGCATACGTGGCCGTGGTCGGATCCTGACCCGAGATCCAGATCAGGTTATTTCCATAGGTCCAATACAAAACAACATCGCCAAGCAAAAGCGCCCAATGCGGTCGATCCGATGCGTTCTCAGGCACGGTGCCGAAATCGTTGCTGGCGTCTGTGTCGATGGCTCCGCCTCCGCCCATGCGTGACCACGCTCGTGAACTAAACAAATTATCCTCCGCGTGGAGCAACAACCATTTGCCAACCGAATAGATCAGCGCCGCGTTTCGCCTCCGCGAATCCAGTCCCGTTGGCGTGGTCTCCACATGCTCCAGTCCTCCCGCGTCGCCCAGCATGATGCGCATATCTCCGACCGCACCTCCGATAGCCATAACAGCCCCGCCCGAGCTCACCCCAAATGATATGATGCGCGGCTTGTCAGCAATGGGGTCGGTTACACCAGGGATATTGCCAGCATAGAGCAATTGCGTCCACGCCGCGCCAGGTCCCGTGCTGTAAAAAAGGTGCGTCCCGCCGCGGTTATCCCCGCCATACGCGGCATCGTCATAATCCAGCACCAGCAAATAAAAATAACCGGTGGCTGGATCATACGTCAACTGTCGGATGGGTGGCTGGGAAGAACTGGCGCCGATGCACTGACTCTCTGTCAGCCCGCCATTCCATAGTAACCAGTCTGGATCATCCTCGTTGAAATTCAGCGAATACAACAGGCCGAAATTCCACGTTGAGAGCGCCGCAAAGGGCGGACCTTCCTCCGTTGTACCTCCCCCGCCTGGTGGCGGTGGTGGCGGCGGTGGGGGCGGTGGCGGCGGAGTCGGTGGGATCGGACTGTTCGTGGGCGGTTCCCCATCCACTGCATTCATCGCGAACGATTCCGCCTCGAACGTGACGTTGGGCAGGAGCGCCCCACTCTCGGCATCCCACTCCATCGAAATGTTCCTCGGGATGATCCGCCCATCGAAATCCTTGCCCCGCAAATTATCGGCCGCCGCAAGCGTCAGGTTGTAGTATTGATGCGGGAACAGGTCGATCATGCGGTTGTTCGCCGCCATCTTGATCTCGAAATTCGGCCATGGATTATTTCGCCTGCCCATGATCAAACCAGCCAGTCGGTTCGATTGCGTCTGGTTCGTCAACAGCAGGTTCTCCATCGTCTCGATGCCGCCGAAGCGCGCGAACGTATGACCCACCGACAGGCTGTAATACGGTCTTGGCGCAGTGCTCGGTGATGTGATCGCAATGCCCGAAAGATCGAGCTGGCTCAACTCTCCCACGATCCGCCTGCGGAAGATGATGCTGTCACGCCAATCCGCCTCGGTGATCGTCATCACCTCCACCCACGTGCGG
>CAZBOT010000195.1:0-2585 GCA_964493575.1 uncultured Candidatus Saccharibacteria bacterium
CACCGTGCTCGACGGGTTGGCCGCGGCCGACACGGCCACGCCCACGCACACCTGCGCGGTTGCGGTCTTGTTGACCACTTTGTTGGTGGCATCCCAGAACACGCGATCGCCGACGCTGATCGCCAGCGCGCTGGTCTTGCCGATGGTCACCACGCCTTCGGTGATGAACTCGCCCGCGGCGCCGCTGGTCACCGGTGCCAGCGCCACGCCGAACAGCCCGGCGCCGAAGAGGTAGCCGACGCCCGCGGCCACATCGGCCGCGGGCGTCAGGGTGAGGGTGCGGCCCTCCTGGATGTACGTCTGCATGCTGCGTTCTCCTGGTTGGCCGGGCCGTCATGGCCCGGCGCTTGAGGGGGTGGGTAGGGGTTAGCCGCCGACGTTGGTCACGGCGCCGCGGTAATCCACCGCGCCCACACCGAAATCAAGGCGCACCTTCCAGCGGGTGCCATCGACGGTGAAGCCGTCCTCGCTCTCGACATACGGGGTGTCGTTGCCGTCGAGGAATACCACCTCGAGCACCGGCGCTTCGTTGGGGTCGGCGAACAGATAGCGGCGGTTGCTGGTGATGCGCGGCGTATCCACGATGTCGCGGAACAGCCCGTTGACCATGTTCGGGCGCTGCAGCTTGTTGGCGGTGTCGGGGTCGTACTGCGCAGCATTGATCACGCGCGCGGCGCCCCCCAGCGCGAGGCCCACGAGCAGCACAGAGGGGCGCAGATCGAGGAAGTCGTTTCCGCCGACGTCGGTTTGCGACGCCATGGCTACGCGGTCGAGGTCGAGCGCCGCCACACTCAGCGCCGCCGAAGTGGTCTTGTTGGCGTGGTTGGCGTGGAACAGCGCGTAGCCGTCGTCCATCGTCGGGCCGTCGCCGCTGTTGAGAGCGAGCATCGCGTAGACGTCCGCTTCGACGGTGCGCTTTGCGGCGCGGCCGGCCGCGTCGGCCAGGCCCAGGAATGCGGCCAGGTCGTCGTTGATGATGGCTTGGCGGCTCAGGTTGATGACGTTGCCCTTGGTGCCGGCACGCACCTTGGCGCGCTCGCCGTCGGGAATCGTCTTGTTGCGAAACTCGCCGAGCTCGTTGAGCGCCTCGAGATTGCCCAGCGAGCCGACGCGGTAGCGCGGGTGGTCGCGGAAGTCGGTCACGGTGCCGCGCTTGCAGAAGCGGCTCCAGGTGTCCGGGGCGGTCGAGTACGCTTGTTGCAGCGTTTTGTGCATGGCGTTTTCGAGCAGGATCGGGAAGTCGCTGGTGCCCTGGGTGAAGGCGGCGCCCACGAGCTGCATCTGATCCATGTGGCCGTGCTTGATGCCGGCGCGATCGAGCGAGGCGCGGGCGATGTCGAGCAGTTTTGCGCCGCGATACTGCGACGCGCGGGCGCGCTCGCGGGTGGCGGCATCGGCCACGCCGGCGCGCGCCAGGAGCGAGGCCACAATGCTGTCGCGGCGCTTGTCTTCCTCGTCTTCCACGGTTTCGATGTGGGTCGCACCCACGGGCTCGACGTGGCGCTGCGCCATGGCGGCAAGGATCTTGCGCGCGGCGGCCTCGGGTGTGCAGCCGGAATCGTCTTCGCACTCTTGCTGCAGTTTTGCGAGCGTGGACGCATCGGCGCCGGCCATCTTTGCGGCGACAGCGAACTCGGCACGCACACCAGCGCGGCGGGCCTTGTCGGTGGCGAGCACTTCGGCAGCGCTGGGCTGCTTGGCTTCGGGGGTGGCGGGTTGCGGTGCAGCCGCCTGCGGGGTTGCCGGATTGGGCATGGTGGGGGTCTCCAGGGGAGTGGAAGCCGCAGGCGCGGCGGGTTGCAATGCGGGATGCCGCCCGGCTGCCGACGGGTAGCGGGAGAGCGCGGCTTGCGGAATGGCAGCCGAGGCGGCAATCGGGAGCGCGGCGGCGACGGCGTCGACAAAACCCGCGGCGAGCGCCTCTTCGGCGGTGTACCAGTGGTCTTCGCCGTCGGTGAGCAGCGCGAGAATTTCGTCAGTGCTCATGCCGGTCTTGGCCACGTAGCTGCTGGCCATGGCCTGCGCGTACTTGTCGAGGGTGTCGGCCATGTCGCGCATGTCGGCGCTGTTGCCGACGGCGTAGCCCCACGGCGCGTGCACCATCAGCAGGGCGTTGTCGGCCATCTCGACGGTGTCGCCGGCCATGGCGATGAGGCTCGCGATGCTGTACGCGGCCGCCTCGATGCTGACGGTGACGGTGGCCCGGTGGCGCTTGATGGCGTTGTAGATGGCGATGCCGTCGGTGACGCTGCCGCCGAAGCTGTTGATGCGCACAGTGATGGTGTCGGCGTCGATCGCGGCAAAGTCCTTCACGAACTGCTTCGCGGTGACGGTTTCGTCCCACCACGACTCGCCGATATCGCCGAAGATGTAGACCTCGGCGCTCTTGGGCGCGTCGCCGGCTGCGGCGCGCGCGGCGCGAATGGAATACCAGGGTTGCGACATGGACAGGCCTGCAGACGAGGAATGACGCTTGCAGCCTATCCCCCCGCGTGTCGCAGCATTACTGCCCGGTGCGACAGTTTTTTGCTGCGCGGCACGCGTCGCAGCTCAGGCCGCGCAGCTCAGGCCGCGACGCCCGCGCG
>CAZBOT010000196.1:0-2584 GCA_964493575.1 uncultured Candidatus Saccharibacteria bacterium
GTGTGGTCTCCCGAATTGGTTGAGATCACAGTAACTACAGCCATTGTTACCGTCAAGAACTATCTCGCCACAATTTTCACAGCAGCCATTCTCTGTAATGTATTCACGATGGATTGGTCCGAGCGGGTCCTCGTCAACTATTGCGTCTGGTTGTGTTCCGCGGTAGAAGGTATCCCATTCAACCCATGCCTTCAGGAATTGTCCTGCACCAGGGGAAGAAGGTGTGCCTGGCCCGGGAGGTGCAGGTGCGCTTGGGGTATAGGGGATAACACTGCCTCCAAGTTCTACATCTCTACCTTGGAAAATAGACCGAACTCGATCTCCTAAGTTTCCAAAAATCCCCGTACTGCCAGGATTAAACCCATCAAAAATACCCGCATGTGTGGGGAAGGCAAACGCGGTAAACAAAATAGAGGAGAAAACAATTACACTGCCAACGAAAGAATATTTTTTCATAGCAATACTTATGGTGTACGCCCAGCGCCGCCCGACCCACCTTGGCTTCCTCCAGCTTGACCCGTATTTCCTGGTTGGGCACTCGATCCCTTTGCACGTTGTTCATTTGCATAATCCCTGTATGCTTCAGAGCGTCTATTTCCCAGCCCTTTTGCTGTTTTAGTTACTGTTTCGGAGACTGTAACTGTCTCTGTTGCTTGCTGATCTGAATTAGGAACATAGACTGTTTGTAAGATGGCATCCTTGTCACTATCAGCCAATGTGGATTTCTTTAAAGCATTTGCAAGGAGTGCCATTGCCTGTGTGTTTCTCCTGATAGAATCTGCGTTACCACTCAATACTTGTGGATCAACTTTACCGTTTAATGCCTGTTGAATATAGTCTTGAATAGGAATTGCCCCGTTAGCAAAGTTCAGAGAAGCGTTAGAATTCCAAGCTGTGTCGAATGCAGATGTAAGGTCAAATTTGGGAAGGTTAACCTCTTTTGCTTCGACAGTTTGATATTGCAAGTCTTGCGGAAAGTTACGTAGGGCAGCCCCATATTCTTTGAGCGCGCCAAGGTACGCTTCGGGACTTGCATTTTTTATGTCTGATAGTTTTCCTCCAGCAAGTGCAGCTTCAAACCGTGTGCGTTCAGCCCCAGATAAACCAGCTGCATGCTTTCTAAATAGATCTTGCATTGAAAGTACCTCTCCATTACCAAAATGAGTAACTTCTCCCGTCTTTAATAGTCTACTTATCAAAGCTTCGTTTACTTTAAGCGACTGAGGAGAGTCACCGAAAGCTGCAAGTTGCTGCGCGTAATATCGATTGAACATTCCAGCGTCACGTGCCGTTTCCAAATCTGTAGGTGCTGGTGTGCTCATCCCTTGCGCCTTCCAGTAAGCCTCAGATTCTTTTTGTAGTGTCGCTTTATCATATGCAGATGCAATTTGATTTCTGCCTGCATCGAACCGTTTACTGTCTTGAGCTTTTTGTTGTACACGTTTTTTCGCAAAATTTGCAGCACCGCCTCCAATCACTGATGGAATGATTGAAGCAGCCCTTCTGCCTATTTGATATCGTAAAGTCTTTGATTCATGCTCTAGAACCCCACCTTCTCCTTCTGCGCTTTCTAAGAAGGACTTGTTGTCTTCTCTAGATTGGATCCAGCCTTTAATATTTTCCGCAGATGTCACTGACTTTACTCCGCTCCCTACTTGAGCAGTGAAATTTGAAATCGCTTTTGTACCACCCGATACTGCACCAAGTGCCTGACCTGCGAATCCGCCACCACCCAAGAACTGGCTAGTAATACTAGGACTCTTAAGGCTTAGGAATAGGGTTGCGCCGCCAATCAAAATACCGCCTACCTGCACAAATAGAGAATCACCTTCGAATGACTTACCAAGGAGAAGAATTCCAATTGCCAAAAAGACCGCAGTAACAGTTTGCATAAATGCGATAGGTAGCAACGTCTTCCACCATTGATTTCGTATTGATCTAAACCATGGCATAACGGATAATGCAAAAATAACTGGAGCGACGATAGTTACAATCCACAGAATGAGATATCTTCCGTAAAAAACACCAATCAATCCGATAACAAAAGCAAGTAGGACTAATGCAAGAGAAACAATAGCTCCGATTATGGGAATGAGTATTGCTCCTCCTGTCCCTGCGAAGGAAGCTAATGCTCCAGTAATGGCCCCAGATAATGCAGCACCTATAACTGCATACGCGCCTGCGGCGGCAGTTGCAGCACTACCAATGGCAACTGCGTTTGGAGATATTCCTGTGGTCTGCAAAACTTCAAATACAATTGCAAATATCCAAGCAGTCAAGATATTATTTATGTCAATAATTGCCTGGACTATCAGAATACTAAGGTTAGCAAATAGGACACCAAGGACTAATTGAGGTAATAGTATATTTGCTCCCCAATTCTTAATATCATAGCCTAGGGCATGATTTATTCCAATTAATAATAAGATAAAAACAAAAATGATATTAGCAAATGTTCTTAATGCGTTCCAGGTTTCGATTACCCCATTAGATATAGTAAGAGGCTCTAATATAAGTATATTTTTCAACGTTTGAAGCCCTGAGGAAACCATACTCGAAATGCCCGCTGCAACTTTGCATCCAA
>CAZBOT010000197.1:0-2573 GCA_964493575.1 uncultured Candidatus Saccharibacteria bacterium
ACGGCTAATTCTCGCTGTTTGTAGGCATAAGAACCTGTGGGCTTATACTCATCAGTTCTTTGCCTACTCTGACACCCTCTGTCAGACTCTTCACCCTCCTGCACGGAGTCTGTCGTATGACCACCCTGTATTTCCTCGAAGCGGCTGTGCCGCTCACGAAAACCATCACCCCCACGCACAAGCTGCCATACCCACTGGTCAAGAATTTCACCAGCCACGCAGAAGAAGTCACCACCCCTGTCGAGTTCTTCAAAGCTGTGCAGAAGCACGCTGCCAAGAACCACTGCCTGTTAAAAGGCACCATCACGCGCCCGCTCACCAACGAACCACGTGCGAACACCACCCGTTCCAACGACGAAACCGAGTGGGTGTGCTTGGACTTTGACCGCTTCGAGACCCACAACATCGAAGAACAGCTCGCTGCGATGGACCTGGGCGACGTGTCCTACGTGCTCCAGTACAGTGCCAGCCACGGCCTGCCCGAGAACGAAGGCACGGTCAGCGCGCATGTGTTCATGCTGCTGTCCGAAGCTGTGCAAGCACCCGCACTGAAGTCCTGGCTCATGGGTCAGAACTTGAGCTTGTTTCGTGACGAGCTGCGCCTCTCGCGCGATAAGAACCAGCTCTCATGGCCGCTGGACATCACCACCTGTCAAAACGACAAGCTGCTTTACATCGCCAAGCCGGTGTTCAAAGGCTGTGAAGATCCGCTGGAAGCCTCGCGCATCCAGTTCATCACCAAGCCTCTACCGACAATCCCTGTCGAACGACTGGTCGAGCGCCACATGGACGCGCTCAAGAACGAAGCACGAGAAGCGCTCAACAAACTGCGCAAGGCCGAGGGGCTGAAGCCCCGTATCGCCGGCACGAGCTGGGTGAGTGGCAAAGAAGTGCTGAACAAGCCCACTGTCGCCTCTGTCACCGGCATCAAGGACGCTGGGGACTGGGTTCGTCTGAACCTCAACGGTGGAGATAGCTGGGCGTACTGTCATCCGAAGGAAAACTTCGAACTGATCTACGACTTCAAGTCAGACAGTTGGTACAAAACCAAGGAGCTGCTGCCCGAGTATTACCAAGATCTCAAATCCCAGCAGGAAGAACTGAACGCGACGCCTACCGAAGAGGGTGACCTCATCCTGGCGTTTCGGGATTTGCGCACCGCTTCATATTTCAATGGGTTCTGGAACCCTGGCGAGCGCAAGCTGGAGCTGTACCCGGCCAAAAACGAGACCCAGCTCGATCACTGGATGCGTAGCCACGGTCGTACCATTGGCGACTTCATTCCGGTGTGGGATATGTCCTACAACCCACGCGAAGACTGGACCGTAGACGAGGAAGCACACCGTATCAACACCTTCCAGACCACGCCCTACTTCTATGTGGAGCCGCAAAGCAACGACAAGTGGCCTACGATCCTCAAGATCATCTGTCACATGCTCGGTGAAGACCGGCCCGAGCGCACTGAGTTGGTCGAGCACTTTCTCAACTGGTTTGCTGCAATTTTCCAGCGCGAGTTCAAACCCCTTACCGCCTTTGTATGCCATGGGAATGAGGGCACAGGGAAGGGTTACTTCGCCAACAAGATTGCCGCTGTGCTGCTCGGCCACACGAACTTCACCAGCAAGACCGTCGGCGACATCGAGGACACGTTCAACGCATTCTTGGCGAACAAGTTATTCTGCTTCGTCGATGAAGTGGACGTTGACGACTTTCGTGAAAAAGGCCGTGTCACAGCCCGACTTCGGAACTGGATCACAGAACCCACATTCAGTATCCGGGACATGCGCAAGGTCGCAGCGGACATGCCCAACTACGTGTCGTTCCTGTTCTCCAGTAACCGGCCGCAACCTGTCTTTATCCCCCAGTCTGACCGGAGGTACAACGTGGGGAACTTCCAGGCACAAAAGCTCCCTCGCCCTGACGACAACGCTGTCGAGAATGAACTGATGTCGTTCGCTGAGTTCCTGGCGGCGTACAAGGTAAATCGTGACAAGGCGAACACGCCGCTACACACCGAAGAACGTCAGAACATCCAGAACATCAGTCTCACCAGCGCCGAAGAAACCGCACGCACCATCATCAACGGTGATCTCGGCTCGCTCTGGCTGGCACGTACCGACGAGCGCTTGCTACGTGAGTCCGGTGTCGTGAACGCAGTGACGCAGAATGCTCAGGCATACAACGTGCTGATTGACCGTCTGATCCAGGAAGCCCTGGTCGACACCAACGGCGTCATCACCCGCGACGAGCTGCTGGTGCTGTTCCAGTACAACGTCGGTGGCGTGCCCACCAGCCCCAACAAGTTCACCAGCTTCCTGCGCCACAAGAGCATCACCACCAAGCGCCTTCGCAAGAATGGCGAGCTGGTCTACGGCATGGAAGTGAAGTGGAAGCTGGAAGACTGGTTCATGGAAGAACTGCGCGGGCAGAAACAAACGAAAATGCGGAGAGTGAAATGAAACCCCTTGTCATCTACCACGGAGGCGGATGCACAGACGGATTTGGTGCTGCTTTCGCTGCATGGCTCAAGCTCGGCGACGAAGCCGAGTATCTGCCAATGGAATACGGCAAAG
>CAZBOT010000198.1:0-2557 GCA_964493575.1 uncultured Candidatus Saccharibacteria bacterium
CGATTGGGGCGGTGAAATCAATAGGCAATACGTCGCCGCCGCCTGAATATGTTGTCTGTCCAGTAGACGCCACCTATGAAGATATAGAAATCGAAGTAGTTGGCGCAACATCGGTTACAACCCTGAGAATTGCAGGGTATATCCAGTGAGATGTACATCGAAAACAGGACAGGAGCAAGCAGGCGAATCTCCATCCTGATTATGTAAACCCAAAAGGAGCAAAAATGAAATTCAACCCCATCCGCCAGTTATTCAAGTACGACGGCAACGTGACAATCAAAGTCATGCACGCAATCAACCCATCCATCCAGTACGCAACAATCAGCATGGGCAACGACCTTATTGCCCGTACTCATATCACTTTCCCAGAAACAAACAACCTGATGAACGCGCTCACCGAAGAATGGCGCGACAGCATCACCAAATACGCGCGTCGCTGGAAGTTCTTTTACAGATCGGATCCAAAAAGGCTAATGCAAGCCTTCCTAAAGCAATACGCTTACTCCCACAACCCAAAGAACAAGTAATTTCTTTTCTTCTGGACTTCCAACCCCGCACCTGCCAGCCCGTAGACGTGTTCCCCACGCCCGCGGGCGGCGTCTACGATGGGGACGTTCGCAGGCTTCCTGTTCTATCAGGGCGAAAAGGATGCACGTGACCCCGCCGATTTTCCAGAATTGCGTTTGTATTCAACTTCATGGGCGACGATGTTTGAGCAATTCGTTTCAGATTGGCGCGCCGATTTAGGAAACCCAAATCTGCCTTTCGTTTTCGCGCAAATTGCGACGGCGACCGATATGAGCATCTACCCGTATTGGGACATGGTCAAATCTCAGCAGGCATCGGTCAGCATCGAAGGGTGTGCAATGGTTGTTACCGAGGATGTGCCTGTTGTGGATGGAGCGCATTTTGCAACGACAGGATACAGGGAGATCGGCAGGCGGTTCGCGAAAAGGTAGATAGCAAATTCATCAAGCGTTTTTCTTTCCCCTATAGTTGCTTGCCAATCCAGATATTTTTTAGTCAGAAATTCGGGGAATGAATGCATCTGTATAAGTTTAATCACCCTTTGCGAGTTTTGTAAGTCGCTTGACAATTCCGTGACAATGTGTATAATGCTCGTAACAGATTTACCAAATATATGCTGTAACGGAGCATAAATGAACGTTCAGGAAATCACCCAGAAGTACATTGATCAAACAGATCTGACGCAAGAGAAATTCGCAGACGCGCTGAATTTCAGTCTGCGCAACACGGGCGTGAGCAGGGTATCGGTCTCGAATTGGCTGAACGGAAAGCATGAGCCAGAGACCGATTTTCTATTGATCGTGATGATGGTCTACAGCGATTGGCGGATGGACTGGGCGATGCGCTGTCTGTGTGCGAAGCTACCCGAAGTGTTCGCGTTGGACGAACGCGGGGCTTTGACAACTCTCAAACGAGCCGTGATCCAGGCATAGGAGGGAACGATGGATGCCCGAAGAAATTTTGAATGTCGAACTGTCGCTGATCGCTGTGCCGCTTCCAAAGGAAATGGAGGAGGCGTACTGGCTGGCGATGGAATTTTTAGCGGAGTTGATGAGGGCGCGGATCGAACCCCTCACCCCTGGCCCCTCTCCCAATTACGGGAGAGGGGGAGGGTTGGAAGCAGTGGCAGTGTCATTATGCACTGAAAGCGGCAAACTGTCAGAAATTGGATGAGGAAGAAATGGTTGGTTTGCTCATCATCGTTTTTTTAGTCATCATTTACCTGGCTTTGAAGGCATCTGGAATCCTATGAAACTTGACATTCTACTCACTATCATCATCGGTTTCGTGACGCTTTTCAGCATCTACCGTCAATGGACGCGGCTGGAGGATAAAGTCCGTTCGCAGGGCGAGCGGATCGTGAAACTGGAACAGGCGTCCAGGATGCGGCTGCCCTATAAATCCTACGAGGAATTGCTGGATCTCATGGCGGCTGTGGAAGTCATCGAACAGGATTTGAGATTCAAAGCGAGTAGGCTTGTACGGGCGCTGGACACGCCCGAGGCATCTCCTCCTTTGGTAAGGTCCTGCCTGAGCCAAGGTCAGGCAGGACCTGCCAGGGAGAATCCAAACCCCTTCCGATTTTGGGAGGGGAGCAGAAACGGATGGAGGCATGGCATGTTAGGCGAATTGCGAAACATTTTTCACGACATCAGGACGGGAGCACTGCCGCGCAATGAGATAGTCCCGTTCGGGGTGTGGCTTCTGGGAAGGTCATTCTGGTTCTGGTTCGCGCTCATCGTCATCGGCGCGGTCATCATTTTGCGAGGAGGATGACATGATGTTTACCTATCACTGTGATCTGCAGACGGGTCAATGGCATTGCTTCGAGGTGGTGGACGGGCATGAGATATACATGGTCACCGTGGCCACGGCGGAGGATGCGCGTCAATGGTGCGAAGAGCAAGTCGCGATTGCGATGAATGGAGGATGAAATGAGCGAAGATAAGAAACCCACGTTTGATGATCGGGTTCAAGAGATCGAAGCGATTGTGATCAATTCCGATTCACATATTAGCTATGCAGAAGA
>CAZBOT010000199.1:0-2553 GCA_964493575.1 uncultured Candidatus Saccharibacteria bacterium
GGAGGAAACAACAACGAAGAAACCGAACCAGCCATCATGCTGCACCCGCCCTGCATTCGCACGCGGTTGCGCGGATGTATGCCCAGTCAACATCTGGCCGCAGTGCCTCGCATTTCACTTCACCATTGGTTTCGCGCTCGATGTTGATTGCCAGGCTCTCGCCTGCAGGCTTTCCGCAGTAAACGATGTTCCGGAGATGATTCCATGTTGTGCCGCATCTGGAAGCGAATTTTTCGCGCTCATCGCGTGACATCGACAGCAGGATTTTTTTAAGTTCGTCCATAAGTGAAGAACAGAATAACCGAGCGGTTATGTTAGGTCAATAACCTTTCGGGGATTTTTTTAATAACCCAAAGGTGATTGAATGAGTTATGGACACATACGAGGCTAGAAGAAAAGCGCTGAAGGACATCATCGACCAGCAGTTTGGCGGCAGCATTGCCAAACTGGCGGAGGTTCTTGACATCAAACCGCCGCAGATCAGTCGATGGCTATCGACCACGACAAAAGACCCTCGCAAGATTACCGAAGACAGCGCCCGCTCGATCGAAAAAAAACTTGGTCTGACAGACAAATATCTTGATCGCGTCAACCTGACAATGATCGACGATGAAGGTAACTACACCACTTTAGAGTTCAAGAAACCCCGGCGCATAGCCGAGCCCGTAGCCGACCGTAAAGCAACTCATGGATATGTCGATATCCCGCTACTCAATGCGGCAGGCTCCATGGGCACCGGAGAGCTAATGCCGGAAAACGAGATCGTCACTGACTCGCTAAGGCTCTCGCTAGACTGGCTCAAAGGCCACTTCACCGGAATCAAGTCAATCAGCAGCCTAGCATTCATCCACGCAATCGGCGACTCCATGGCGCCCACCTTCAATGATGGAGACATTCTGCTGGTTGATACTGGTAACATCGAAGTTACCGCCGATAAAATCTACGTCCTGGAAGCACACGACCGTCTATTCATCAAGCGTGTCCGCCAAAGGTTGGATGGCAAATACGAGATCAGCAGCGACAACCCTGCTATCAAAACAGTAGACATCCTGAACGGCGACCACGAGGTCACCATCAAAGGCCGCGTCGTCTGGGCATGGAACGGTAAAAGGCTTTAAAAAAACCAAAAAAAGTGGAGGTAATATGCCAATAACAAAACGTGTTGCGGACAGAATCGCACTTCAACTCAGAAAATATCAGGGCATTCTTGGAGAAGCAAAGAATCGAGACATCAGCGAATCGGACACCGTCGTTATCATCGCCGACATGCTCTCAGACATTTTCGGTTATAAAAAATACCTTGAGATCACCACGGAATTTGCGATCCGCGGCACTTACGTGGATTTGGCCGTCCAGGTGGATGGCAATGTAAGATTTCTGGTTGAGGCAAAAGCGATCGGCGTAGACCTCAAGGACAATCACATTAAACAAGCCATCGATTACGGAGCAAATCACGGCATCGAATGGGTCGTTTTAACTAATGGCGCAGTGTGGCAGGTTTACAAGATACACTTCAAACAGCCCATCGATAAGGCCATGATCTTCGAGATCGACCTACTCCAATCCCCCGCGCGCAATCCACAGCTAATCGAATGCTTCGGCAACTTGAGCCGCGAGGGGTTCACACAATCATCAATGACGGCTTTCTTTCAACAACAGCAAGTCACGAACAAATTTTCCCTAGCTGCAATGGTCGCAGGCGATGCAATGATTGCGGCGCTTTGCAAAGAACTGAAGAAGCTCGGAGCGGGCACAAAGCCAGATACTGAGTTTATCCGTCAGGTGCTGAAAACTGAAGTGCTAAAGCGTGAGGTCGTTGATAGCGAGGAAGCCAAGGCAGCGGCAGACTTTATAAAAAAAATGACACGAGCTAATGCAAAGCCAAAGGCAAAGGCCGCCCCCACAAAAAATGAAAGCCAAGAGGGTAACCCATGAGCCTGATCGCCTGCCCGGAATGCACAAAGCAAGTCTCCAGCTTCGCGCCCTATTGCCCCGGATGCGGCTGCCCGATCAAGGCATCGGGCGAGACCAAAGCCAGCGAAGCGCAGCGCGTCACCATCGAAGACGTGCACATGGAGTTCGGCAGCATGGTCGTCTTCATGATCAAGTGGGCGATTGCTGTCATCCCCGCCGCCATCATCCTGGTGATCATCGCCGCCGTTATCAGCGGCATGTTCATGGGGTCGATGGTGCGGTGATCAACCGCACGTAAATCAGGAGCAGGCCATGGAATATCCGAAAGTCCGTAATATCGTAAACGACAAAGGCAATGGCATTGCCTACCACGTCATGGCCTACCGCAATTTGACGCGCGATGAGATGTTGCATGCCGTTGCCGGATTTTTACGTCATCACAAAAGACCCAAGCGCGGCAACGTAATCAAAATCATCACTATCATAGGCCACGACGAGTGAGCGCATCCGCAAGCGCAAGCGCCGCTTCATGGCTCAAGTCAACCGTGCATGCCCGCCCATTCTCGTACACAGTCAGCCCAATACCATCGTCGCTTACCTCAACGGCATACCGGATTAATCTTTCATCGGCATGCGGCT
>CAZBOT010000200.1:0-2534 GCA_964493575.1 uncultured Candidatus Saccharibacteria bacterium
CCCCGGCGGCCGGTCAAATTCCCCCATCTGTGGCCACCTGAAAATCCCCCATGCTGAAGTTATTTAGACGCGCCTAGTTTTTCGGCATTGGCGACGGGACGTTACTCTTTTCCCTCATTTTCTGAGGGAGGAAGGATTGAACGTCTTGAAGCCACATCTTCGCATCACCATCGAAACCCTGCTGCAAAACGGTGTTTCCCAGCACGAGATCCAGCGTCGTACGGGAGCGGACCGTAAAACGATTCGCAAATATGAACGTCTGTTCAAAATCCCCCAGGTGGCCACCGGCTCAGAAGCCAAAGCCGGCCAAAATCCCCCACCCCGGCCACCGGATGACGGCGCGCCAATTCTCAAGAAGATCCCGGCTCACGCGGTTTCGGCGTGCGAGCCGCACCGCGAGTGGATCGAAAAGCAGGTGGGACTCGGCCGCAACGCGCAGAGCATTTTCCAGGATCTGGTCGAGAACTTCGGGTTCACGTCGAAATACAACTCGGTGAAGCGTTTTGTCCGCGCCCTCAAGGCGCGCGAGCCCGAACGCTTCGACGTGCTTGAGTTTTTGCCTGGTGAAGAGGCGCAGGTCGACTACGGGCAGGGCGCTCTGACGATGTATAAACAAGATAAATATAAGCGACCGTACTTGTTCGTCATGACGCTCAAGTACTCGGGAAAATCATTCCGCAAGGTCGTCTGGAAAACTAGCCAAGAGATCTGGGCGAAGCTTCACGAGGAGGCGTTCCGCTCGTTCGGCGGCTGTCCTGAATACGTCGTCCTCGACAATCTTCGCGAGGGTGTGATCAGGCCTGATATTTATGAGCCTGAACTCAACACGGTTTATCGAGCGATGCTCAGCCACTACGGCGTCGTCGCTGATCCCTGTCGAGTTGGCGACCCGAACCGCAAGGGCACGGTTGAAAGCGCGATCCAACACACGCAATCGACGGCTTTGAAAGGGCGAAAGTTCGAGTCGATCGAGGCGCAGAACGTGTGGCTTGCGCACTGGGAGGAGAGGTGGGCGGCCCCTCGAATCCACGGCCGCAAGAAGCGTCAGGTGATGGAGATGTTCCTCGAAGAAAAACCGTATTTGCGCGTTCTACCGTCAGAGGGTTTTCGCTACTTCGAAGAATCCACCCGCACGGTCGACGACGCAGGTCTCGTGCAAGTGAAAGGGATTTATTACCCGGCGTTGCCGGCGAAGCTCCGGTCCGAGGTGCGGGTTCGAATTTACGAGAACGAAATCGAGATATTGGATCTCGACGGTCTTATGCTGAGGCGCCACGAGAAGGGCAAGCGCAAGGGAGAGTTCAAAATCAAAGAAGAAGATCGGATTTTCAATCCGTCGCGCGAAACGACCCGGCTCATTGAGCGGATTGAAAAGATCGGCCCGTCCACGGCGAATCTCGCCCGCGATATTTTTGCAAAGCTCGGACGCCCCGGCCAGCGGGCGATCTACGGCATCGCAAGCCTCACGCGCCATCATGGCCGTACGGAAATTGAACTGGCCGCCGAGCGGGTGATGGCCTCGGGCGCGCCGTCATTTGCGGCGCTCAAGCGGATACTTGCGCGCACCAAGAGTGCCGCGAAGACCGGGATCACGGATCTTAAGCAGCACGCGGCCGAGATCCGCTCAATCGATGAATATCAACAGTTCTGGGAGATGAACTCTCAGGCGAATAACGAGGAGGAAAAAGATGGCAATGTCTACCACTGAACTTGGGCAGGCGCTCAAAACGCTGCGCCTCTCGGGGATGTCGGAAACACTCGAGGCGCGAGCGCTTCAGGTCGCCAGTCACGAGATGGATTTTATCGAAGCGCTCGGCTGGCTTGTGCAAGACGAACTTGATCGGCGCAAGTCGCGATTGCTCGAGCGAAGATTTTCGCTCTCAGGCCTTGAGGAAAGAAAGCTTCTGAAGACGCTCGACTGGCAATACAATCCAAAACTTCCGAAGCGCGAGATCCTGGATCTCGGCACGCTGAAGTTCATCGACGCGAAAGAAGACGCGCTCTTGATCGGGCCGCCGGGAACCGGCAAGAGCCACGTTGCCAAGGCACTTGCGCTTCTCGCGGTCGAGCGCGGTTACAAGGTCATGTACCGGGAGGCGCATGAACTCGTCGGTCAAATCACCGAAGCGCGTGAACTCGGCGAGATCCGAAAGTACAGGCAAAGCTTGCGCGCGGCAGAGCTGCTGGTGGTCGACGATCTGTTTTTGCGAAAGCTTCCGCCTCATGCCGGCGACGAACTCGCCGACGTTCTCATGAGCCGCTACGAGAAGGCGTCGACGATCATCACTTCGAACCGGCCGTTCGACGACTGGGCAAAGTTACTTGGAGATGTCGTCGTCGTGGCGCCGCTCCTTGATCGCGTCATGCACCACGGGCACCTGCTCAAGTTCGAGGGAAAAAGCTGGCGATTGAAAGAGGCCGCCGGCCGACTTGCCAAACGCGCTCATGATGCGTAAAGATCAGGCGTCCCGTCGCGGCTCGCTGGGGGAATTTGACCCGGCCACGACTGGGGGATTTTGAGATGGCCGCCGGGG
>CAZBOT010000201.1:0-2510 GCA_964493575.1 uncultured Candidatus Saccharibacteria bacterium
TCGCGCTGCATCAGGTTCTGGGCTAGAGGCACTCGGGTGAGTGCACTATCCTTTGGTTAGCCAAAGGCTAAACCCAATTGAGCCAGTCCCAAAAACTATTCATTCCAAAATACCCAGTTATTTTACTGCAAATAGCGGATTTAAGCAAGGTCGTATTGACCGTTAACCGCCAAATATAGTATAGTGCCATGGCTTTGCCAAAATTTGTATTGGAGGATACTTTTTGTGAGAAAAACTGTGATTTGTTTTGCAGCTTTTGTTTTCGCTGCATTTGGTTCTTGGGCCGTGTATGACGCGTATAATCGTTCCTTTGCAACACCACCGAGCTTGGTAATGGCCTTCCCTGAGTTTACTGTGAGCAAGCTTGAACTCAGTCGGGTGGATTCAATCCGTAATATGTTCCGAAACCCGACTGACCGGCGGAAATTAAAGGACTGGAACCATTCTGTGACTAATGGGGTTGAGCATTATACCAGGGTTTTACACCGTGACGGTATAAACTATAGGTTGATTGTTTTCCCAGATAGCCTAAGGTTTTCAACAGATGCAGGATCAGAGAAGGGGAGTGTATATGTAGTGTTTGATCACGATTTTGATGGCCTCGTTGAGGCTGGGTGGACTGAGGACACCAATGGAGCACACAGGAATAGTTTCGATCTTGATATGGCAGAAGGATTGCAGTACCGGGGATTTTACCAAGAAATTTACCGGCGAGGACTAATCAAAATCGACGATTCATTTGGTTCTTAACTCACAAAGTTTTTTGACTGCGGACCTTTGGGCCCGCAGTTTTATTTTGAGAATTTTTTGATCGAGAATTAATCAACTGGTGTAATAATTTTTTGAGTGGGGCGGGTACCTCGGTAGGACGAAGTGGCCTACCACCCCTTTGTAGCGGGTTCAACTCCCGTCCGCTCCACCACTCTTGAAGAAGAGTTCATATGCGTGGTATGATGCGCATGGTAGGCCACTTCAATTGGCCACGAGGGCCCAAATAAAACCGCCATCAGGCGGTTTTATTTATGGCTTATTTATACACAAATAAGGTTGACCATTTTGCCCAGGTGTCCTATAATATATCCACAAATGAAAAATATTGGTTGCCAATTAAATAGCAATCCCCAAATGCGCAAATAAGCGTGCTTTTGCCAAAACTACAGATTTTGGCAAAAATCACCAGATTTAGCGTGTTTTTTGTTACCAAAAAGCCTTAAAATCAGTAACAGATAGGGCATTCCTAAAAACATCAAAACTTTGTAACACAAACCATTCGGGTGCGTCTAAACCCCCGAAATAACCTCAAATCGTGGATAAATACCACTTCCCGTCATTCTGAGGCATAGCCGAAGAATCTTTAGATCCTTCGCTGTCGCTCAGGATGACGAGCGATCAGAAACAAATACCCAAAAATCGAGTTTAGAGTAATGCCTGGCTAACAGGTATTACCCTGAACTTGAATTAGTGTCATTCCTGGGCGCGACCCTGAGCTTGTCGAAGGGGAGCGAACCGGGAATCTATCAAATTCATGGATCCCCGGTCTCGTCCTGCTTTGCAGGACTCGCCAGGGATGACAACTATGGAAGAATTCCGGTTCGCCAGTAGGCGAATGACCTGGGATCTCACAAGTTCAGTTTATCCTGACACCAATCAAGTTTAGAATTATGTTCTACACGTACATTCTCAAAAGTTCTAGAGATGGAGAATTGTATGTTGGTTCTACAAATAACCTGAGAAGGAGATATGTAGAACATAATTCTGGACTTGTTAAATCAACAAGGTCCAGAGCACCATTTAAGTTAATATATTATGAAGCATACGCTTCGGAGAATGACGCCAGACGGCGAGAGTCTAACCTCAAGTTAAGAGGTCGGGCACGCGCTCAGTTATGGAAACGTATCTCTGATTCACTGGCGTCATAAACTTGATTGGTGTGTGGATGAAGTTATTGACTCATTTTGTACCGTTTCTTAAAAGGTGACTTACGTATTAATCACCGAGGTCGGTTTGTGGTTTGAGTTAGCGTTAGACATCTTGGCCCTAGGTTTAGGATGGGCTATGCAAACTCACGGCGCACTTTTGTGTGTCCCATCAGCCCGCTTTGGCAGTAAGTATCCCTGGTCGAACTTTTGAGAGCGAGCGAGTGCGAAATGATCTATCAATAATCGGTCTTTGTTTGGAATAGGCGAGCGTGAACTCTAGAGCTCGCTCGAAACTAACAGACTAAGCTCGTTAAAATCTAATTAATATTTTTTAAATCTTTTAATTGATTATCTCAATTGAATAATCAAGACTAGCATTCTCTCTCTTGTCCTAATGAACAACGAAAGAGTTTCTGCTAGCCCGATTTAAAAAATGGAGTTATAAATGAATTTATTAAAGAAAATTGCTGTTGGTGTATCTACAGTAGCTCTTCCTGCCTCAATGTTTTTTGGCAGCGCTGCTGTAACCAAGGCTGCAACTGCTGGTGGAGTTTACAAGACTCCAGACGGTACCGTATGGTTCGTCACTAA
>CAZBOT010000202.1:0-2488 GCA_964493575.1 uncultured Candidatus Saccharibacteria bacterium
TTTCCCCGCGCTTGTGCCTGCGCGGCATCTGGCGCTGGCTTATTCACACTCTTGGCTTGACCTCCATGCGGTGATCCTCGCCAGTTCGGCCAGTGCCTTGCGCTGCTGGTATTCGGGTTTGTAGTAGCCTGCCCGCTTCTTCCAGCGCTTCGATTTCTGCGCGTTGGTGTACGGGGACGGCTTCTTCGCGTTCTCGCCTGGGCTGACGCTGTAGACCGGGCGGAATGGCCCGCACTTGTCTGCGCGTTCCCACCTGGATACGCGGATCAGCCCCATCGTGAGCAGCTTGGTCAGGTATCCGCCACCGGAAAGGGTGTTGACGCCGACGCAGGCCGTTTCCGCGATCTCTGGTGGCTCCATGTCGCCGTGCTTGTCGAGCGCGCTCAGGATGCGGCGCAGGGAAGGGGTGAGCTTCATTTGATTGTGAGCCTGTCGTGTTTTACGATTCGCGCACCGTTCACCGGCTGCCCCGCCAGAATTGCCGCCTTGATCTTAGACTTCGACGGTGCAGGCGGTTTCGGTTCGTTGCACAGTTCAGGAGGAAATGTTGCGCCTTCGTCCAATTCAACCGATTCATCACGCTCCGGGTAGCGGATCGCCTGAAACGACAGGTCAGCGGCTTCGATCCTGGTTGCGCCGATGCGCCGCATGTTTTCCAGCAGATACCCGCGTAGGAATTCTGCACGCCGTTCCGCAGCCTTGGCACGCGCTTCCATCTTTTTGATGGCTTCGCGGATCATGCCGGCCTCAGCTTCGCGGTTGAGTAGGTAGGCGACAACGTGCTGCGCCTTGTTGCTCCACAGTGCGCGGGATTCCTCGAATGCCGGCAGGGCCTCACCAGAGTCAGGGTCGAAACCCTGCTCCAGTTGGGCCAGCACGTCTTCGCTCAGTTCATAGAGGTGCATGGTCTTCTCCTTTAGAAGGGAATGTCCCCTCCGTCTTCGTCGAATCCGCCGCCAGCCATTTTCGGGTCACGCGCCTTCATGCCTTGCCATTCCTCGGCCTGCATGATCGTCTCGCGCAGCTTGTCGTGAAATGAATCGAACACATCGTTCTCGCCGTCGCTGATGACGTAGAAGCGCGGCTCGTTGCCGGTTGCCGGTAGGGTATCGCGCAGCGCCTTCGGCAGCGGCGTCAGGCTGGCGACGTTGGAATATGTCTTGCCGTTGCGCTCGGTGTGGGTGACGTTAATCATGCACGGCGCACCAATCAGGGCGTGCAGATCAAAGCCTTTTGCCTCTTCATCGGTAAACGGGCGACCGCGCCACGCCTCAAGGTCGGGACGCAATCGGGACTTGGGCGACAGGCTCAGGGTGTAGCGTTTGGAAATGACCATCGGCAAGCCATCATCGGTCACGAGCTGTTCGCCGTTTTCGTCTTCGCCGAACAGTTCCCAGCCGATTTGCACCTTGCGCTGGAACTTGACGTCGCCCTGGAATTCGACGCGCTGGGTGCCGAGGTCAACCATCGACCAGCAGCGTGCGGCAAACACGCCAGCAGGAACGCGCTTGAAGTCAGAGTTCCCTGAATCACTTGCAATCAGACTGCTCATTTTCAATCTCCTTTTCATCTTCATCACGCGCATTCGCAGGCTGCGCGATTGCCTTTTCAGATTCGATCACGTCAAGCCATGCGTTGAACTCGTCAACTTCATGAGCGCCAAGCTGCGCCCACCACATCAAGCCGCCGTCATTCATGCTTCCGCCTCGCCAGGCTGCAGGTTGTAAACGTGCTGCATGGCGACCTCAAACAGCGCCAGCAGGTCAGACTCCATTTCGTGCTGCTTTTCAACTTGGGCCATCTTGGCTTCGGCAGACAGCAGGAAGGCCAGCGCACGCCATTCGATCAGGCGCTCGTTACGGATGGCCGATTGCCAGCGCGGCACCACGGATGCAGGGAGGATGATGGTCATGCGAATCCCCCCGGTGCGCTGAGATAGTCATCACGCATCACGCGGTCGTAGTAATCGCCGTATTCGGTCGGCGCGTGAATGTGGCGATGCGCCTCGAACGTCTTGCGGATGTCAGTATGCGAGGCGGGAACGTAGGCCCGCGCATCGGTCAGGCGCAGGATGCAGTACGGCGCATCGGCTTCAACAAGCATGGCTTTCATACGATTGCTCCGAAATAACGTGCGATGAGATAGGCGGCGAACACAGCCAGCCCGACGATGGCGACGATGCAATCCGCCTTGTCGGCGTCCTCGGCCAGCTTCTTTTCGTAGAAGGCGCGCAGTTCGTTACGGTGTCCGAAGTTCATGCAGGCGCTCCTTCGTATTTGCCTTCACGGATGCACTCAAGTCCATTTTCAAAGGCGATGTTGCCGAGGTCGTCAAGCACACGGCAAACGTCAGAATTGAAACGTCCTGCGCAATTGACGAGCATTTGCTTGGCCCCGTAAATCTGCATCTGCATGGCGTACCACTCGTCGAACGAGTCATTAACCAGCGCGTCTTTCCAGTCATCGCACAGCCATTCGATTTGCTGCTC
>CAZBOT010000203.1:0-2487 GCA_964493575.1 uncultured Candidatus Saccharibacteria bacterium
GCCATGGCGGCATAGGCCAGTAGCTTTTTCATTTAGTCTCCCCATATTTAATAACCTTAATAACGTCTTCACCACTTAGTTGTTTAGCTCGCATCTGTAAAAAGCTATCCTCAGCTTCCTTTGCAGAAAGGCAAAGGGTGCCGCGTACATACGTCCAAAAAAACCGCAAAAACGGAACTTCAACTCTATACCAGAATCTTTGAGTTCTAACGTCCCAGTGGCCAACTACTCGATATTTCATACCTGTCTAAACTCCTCAATAGTAAAACTATCATTAGGATAGAGGGCTTGCCACTGAGGTAAGTACTCTAGCGCTTTTTCATAAGATTCGTATATATAGATTTTTGTTTGCTGTCCAACATGCACTATCCCATATTTCATTCAGCCCCCTCATTTTCCTGGCCCTGGAAGGTAGGAAATATTTGAGACACGTCGCGTACTAGCGTAGGTTCGATAGTATCCGGGCCAAGGAATATCCTAACTCCCATAAAATGCGTAAGGGAGGAAGCGTGAAAAAGGGCTTCTTGTCTATAGGCGGTTTCTTCCTTCAACGTGCGATAGTCCCTGGGACTCAGTACAAGGCCTAAAGGCTCTCCTCTATTATAAAGTGCGGACTGGGTTACGATATCTGTCAAATGCGTTATTATGTTACCTGTAAGCAGCTCGTAGGTTATAGCATAGTCCTCCGGAACCTGAACAAGATGGGAGGCGGCTATCTCATAGCCCAATCTATAAAAAGCCTCGGTGTGGGTAATTTGAGGAGCAGCTTCCTCAGCCTCAGCTCCCCCGTTAACCACGTCCAATATGGCCGTAATGTCCAGTAAGTCTCCGTTTTCATCCAACAAGTCTTCTCTAGTAAATTTCATAATGCCCCACACATCGGCCGGTTATATTCAACATACTCAATTCTGTCAGGATAATATCTAGTCACCAGATAGGTGACCACTATAAAGCCCCCGCCAAAATTCCGCACTCGTATCATTTGCTCAGTTTCATACATAGCCCATCCTAACACAGCTCGCCGCATTTGTCAAGCTGCTTAACATATTTAGTATAGCCCTGCCCGTATTAGTTCGACCCATATCAAGGCGGCCATGGCGATAAGAAGAGCATTGCTAATCCTCGGCAGACAGTATGTCACTCTTCTTACCCGTTCACTAAGGTAACGAGACACCCTAGCTATCTTAAGGCCCTTTTAGCGGTAAATGCCGCGATGGTCCTGTTCGCTTCGGACTTGGCGTCCTACGATAGATAGCTAAACGATCTTGTGCCCGTTCGCTACAAGTGTGCAAATTCTCACTATTTCTCGACTGCTCACCCGCTCCACTTCCGGATGCTTTTTAAAAAAGGTGGCCCGACGAGATTTTGGGATGTCATAGTGCTTGTGCTTGCTGCTCGAATGATACCAGCATCGTTTTATTCCGATCGATGCCGCATACTGGTGTAGGTGTTCCAAGCCCAACCTAGATACCAAGTGCACCCCATCAGACGCTATCATTGGGGACCCGCTTTTTAACGATCCAAATCCGGTCCACTTTGTTGAACGGATATGATACCCCGGAATCGTCTGTTATATAGCCTCGCGCAGCAATAGCCTCCAGCTCTCTATTAGCCAGCTTGCCTCCAGTATAAACGGTATCAGAAATATACCTGGCTTGAAATGTTTCGTGGTACTTGCGCACCCCGCCGTCCTGCAAGGTGAACATAATAGTATATGCAAACATACGATCGGCTTCCAATTTATCAAGCTGGAAAGAGTGATGTTCGGTTTCGTTACGGTGCCAATAGAGCATAAGCAAGAACGCCAAAGTCAATCCGATTATAAATATCACAACGCCCCCTCACTGTTTGTCGTCATAATAGCCGCAAACGGCTCCAATAAAAGCACTCAGACCAATTACAAACGCGGCTCCGGCCCAGCTCGCTTCGGGTATGCCCACCATCAGGGCTCCGACCAACAGCGAAGCGGCGGGCAGCATGGCGCCTAAGAAGCCATACTTAAACATCCCAACTCACCTTATAAAATGGTCCAGCCCCTTCGATCATATACCCACACGCGGCTAGAGTGGTTAGCTGGTTAGCATCTAGTTGGAAGTAGGTATAGGTTTGACCCGACATGGCCGCGCCGAAGATTTGCAACATGAGGCTGTAGTCGGCGTAGTTGGTTAGCTTCGGACGAATTGTAGTGAGGTCTTGGACAATGCTGCGGGGGATCATGCAAGAACCTCCCGTGCGCGCACTTCTATGTCTTCCGGTCGAGTGTCAATAATAAAACCTAGGCTTCGGACAGCAAGTACCAAGCTTCGCAATTCCAAAACGCGAGCTTGGGCGGCCTCTTGGGTCTGATAATACTCCTGAAAACTTCGACCTGACTTATCAGAGATGACATATATGGTCATTTCTTTTCCTTTCGTTTGAAATACTCAATCTGCCTCAGGCGCTGCTCGGCTGCCTCTTTTGTAGCAAACGGCTTGGATAGTATCTTGC
>CAZBOT010000204.1:0-2472 GCA_964493575.1 uncultured Candidatus Saccharibacteria bacterium
CATTTCCCTGGAATAATATGAATTACGCGGATTTCCCGTTAAAAAGTGCGAGTTCGGCCCTCGCCTGGTCGAGCAGAGCGTTCGTCTGGACCAGGTTCTCTGAAGCTTTCTGGAGTTCGACCGACAGCGTCTCGTTCTGAGTCTGGAGCTGGGTCGCCGCGAGTTGGGCCTGGTGTGCCTGGTCCTGGGCACTGTCGCGCTCGGCGATCGCAGCATCCCGTTCCTGGCGGGCAATATGCATCTCTTGGATTGCGGCGGCATTGATGCCGGCGATGAGAGACGCGAGCGGGTGACCCGCAGCCTGGGACTGTTCGGGCGTGAGAGGTCCGATCGTCCTCTGGACAGGAGCTTCCTGGGGACCGAAAGGGCTCTCCACGCTCTGCTTGAGGATGATGTGGTATGTGGCGTCGAGTTCGCTGCCTGGCCCGCTCGGAGGGCGTCCGCGATAGAGGAATTCTTCGATCCAAGTAACTACGGGCATTGTCGTGTCTCCTTATGCCACAGCCGTGACGTTCGTGCCTGCTATCTTCCAAGCTGTTCCATTGTCTGTGACCAGACCGCCGGTTCCTGCGCCTGCTCCTTCTTGGACACCTGCTCCGTTGAACACCCGACAGTTGGATGCCCAAGCCATCCGGCCCGCTGTTCCAGGTGTTGGGAGAGTAGCCACCGTGTAGGAGCGCAACCTGAATAGTCTCTCGCTGTCGATGACAGTGTTGGCGCCGCCCATTTGCAAATCAATAACGTTGGTATTGCCGAGACGGACATGATTTTCCAGCAGCGTAAGATGCACTACCGCCGTCACACTTCCATTTGGAGTAGTGGAGAACTCCATTTTTGTTCCCCAGGCGGCGTCTGTCCAAGTTTCGGTAGCGAGAGCAGTAAATATAGCGGAAACACCGTAAGCAGTGGCACCATACCCCCGCGCTTGAAGGTTAATCATCTGATCGCCATTCATAAGATTACTTGGCGCTGCTGCTGTTCCTCTTGCCTTTCTAAATGTAAATGGGTTACCGCCCGCGCCGCTAAAATAATTATCGAACAAGATACGCGTAACCGTGCCCTCATTGGACACATTCAGCACTTCCCCGCCTATTCCCGCTTGCGGCGTATGTGATACGCCATAAAAATTATAAGCACCTATGCCAGTGTCACCCGTCTTGGACAAGGCGAAACCCATAGTGTAGTTCTTGATGGTCGCCGGTGTCGCGTAGCGGTTGTTAGCCGCCTGAACCATCGGGATGATTTCGGTTCCGCCGAGAGCAGCGCCTGCCGTCATAGCGGAAATCTTGAGAGGAGTGAGGGCCATTAGAATGTCTCTCCAGCTATGAAGGATGCTCCGTCTTCACTCAGGAGGAAGGAACCGGAGTCTTCAGTTATGATGATGCTGTCGCCGATAAGCAACACAGGGATACGGTCTTGATAAAGCGACTCGTAGGTGTCTGCTCCCATAGTGATCTCGGCCTGGACATACAAGTATCCGACACCCTCGGCCGCAGCCTCGGGTAGAGTGAACGTGAGAGTGTCCAGACCGTAAGCTGCCGTGCCGCAGTCATGCAAGACATTCGCACTGTCGCGGATGAGGACACGATGTATCTGGCTCGTCGCGGGAAGACCCTTGACTTCGCCTTCCTCGGAAGGGTCGAGCTGCAGAGTGACTCCGTCGCTCAGACGCGTTCTGGTGGCCCATGTGACCGTGCAACTCGTCCCGAGGAGCAGGGGCAACTCCGTAGACGACCGGGGTTGGGAGTCGATTTTCGTGTTATGGGGACGGGGAGGAGAAAGTTTCCTCATACCGTTCTGGGGCCAAACGTCTGAAGACAGACCGATACCCTTCGTCCCGAGTTCAACGAGAGTGTGGGGCACGAACAGGAACATCGGAGTCCATCCGATCGGGTACGGGAACGGAACATTGAGAACCTGGTTTCCGCTGCCGCCGATGACGTGTATCAAGGAACCGGCCGCGTGGTCCTGGGCCACCGTGTCGAACAATCCCCTATGGACGTTCGACAGAGTCCACGACGCACCACCGTTGTCCACGGCCGCTTCGAAACTGATTATCTCGTCGTTGATGAAGGCGACGTATCTTCCCTGCCTAACGCCGGCCTCACCTTGGTTCCCGAGATTTATGGAGTTGACTACGTTCTCAATGTCCACACTAGCGATGATGCCCGTGTCAAAGCCATCATACTTGCTGATAGCATTCGTGAGTTCCGCATACGTCGGGTAGAGTTTGCCTTCGCCCACCAGCACGTCGTCCGGCACGTCCGGAGGGTTCGTGATATAGACGTCGTAGTCCGACTGCATGTTGTTCGCAGGGATAGGAAGAACTATCGGATAATTCAGAGGTGAGATCGAGACACCATTGATGCCGGCTCCCCAGCGGGCGAGGAGATACGGAGAAGTCACGATGCGGACACCGAGAGGAGTCTTGGGAGTTAGGTCGAAGCCTGGGTCGTAGGGGTCTCCACCGAC
>CAZBOT010000205.1:0-2470 GCA_964493575.1 uncultured Candidatus Saccharibacteria bacterium
ACTGAAACGCGAGATCATCATGGAGTCACCATGGAAATTCTGATCGGCGAGTGGCCGGAGGATCTGAGAATCCGAGAGTTCCCAACGGCGACATCGATGAATTGAGGCATGGAGGCTGCGGTGGAAGTCAATCATACTCACGTGTTGAATCTGCCTGCCGATGCGACGGTCACCATTCGGCGGAACCGTCACGAACTGTTTTTTCGTTTTATGTTGTGGATCGTGGACTCCGGCGTGCTCGCCCGGATGCGAGCGACCACCGCCAAGGTGTACCTCGCTCTGGGCTGCTGCGCGGACTTCAGTTCGCAGATCTGCCGGGTGAGCAACGCGGTGCTGGCGCTCAGTGCCGGCGTCAGCGTGAGCAGCGTTAAATCAGCAACTCGGGAGCTGGTATTACTTGGACTGATAACAAAACTGCCAGCGAAGGCCGACCGAGTGCACTGCGAGAACGGCTATCAGTTGGTGTTTGAAGCACCGGGGGGTAGGTCAAAATCTGACCAGGGGGTAGGTCAAAATCTGACCGGGGGTAGGTTAAATCAGCCGGGGGGGGTAGGTCAAAATTTAACCCACAATATAGAGACTGAATCAGAGAGAATTCAGAGAGATACTGAATCTCAGGAGCGCGCGCCAGGAGTTTCTGATTCAGTTTCAGAGACCGGGCACCTCGGTGTGCGAGCGAGCACCGCGGCACAGTTGGTGCAGATCCTCCACGTGAACTATGGCGAGCGGGCGGCGGCGACACCGCGAGGCAGACAGGTGCGTGCCGATCTGACGACCATCAGCCGGCTGATCGGCCATGCGGTGACTGCGCCGACCGCAGACGATGCCCGCCGCCAAGCCGGCCGACTGCTGGGCCTGGCCCGAGAGGCGGCTTCGAGCTGTGGTGCTCGACCGCCGATTGCGAAGTTGATCCACCTGGCCCGGAAGGCCGGCCTGTATCCGGAGCGAGCAACGGTATGAAGTCGCCGCCGACAACACCATCGCCATACGGGCCCGGTCGCACCGCATTGCAGGGCTGGTCTCCGACCTCGGGCATTCGGCGTCTGCGCGATCTGGCTGTGAGGTGTGAGGACGTGCGGCCCGATCTGGCTCGGGCCTATCGCCAGGAGGCGGACCAATGGGAGCGGGAGCAACGCGAACAAACGGCGAAAAGAGGGGTCTAGTATTTTTTGCCTCGCATGATACACTGTGAGGGCGTCCGCGTGGTGCGGACCTCACAGGAGCCCGACAAATGACACGAGCCGTAAAGCCAGTTCGACGCGAGACCGCGGCCAGCCTGCAGGGGCGGCCGATTGTCGTGTCGATCGAACCACCGAGCCTGATCGGTCTCAGGCTCAAAGGAACACGGAAGACGGAGTATCTGCCGGCGGAGGCAGCGTACTGGATCGCGGTGAAATTGCGCGTGGCAGACGAAAAGCGACAGAAGGCGACACAGGTAGCGATGATCGGCAACAGCGTTCCCCCATTGCTCGCAAAGGCGGTCGTGGCGGCGAATTGCGAAGATGCACTGGGGGAGGTCGCCGCATGAGACTGTTGGCCGTCGATCCATCCTCGACCTGCACGGGATACGCGGTGATGGAATCCGCTGCCATGATTATCGACGGCGGGATTATTCGCCCGGACCATGCGGGCGAGCCGGTGCACTGGCGGGCCAGCGAGATGGCCCTCCACCTGGATTCGATGGTCCGCGAATATGCTTGCGATCAGGTGCTCATCGAGTTGCCAGACGGCAAAGTGCATCGCCGGATCGCCGGCGCCGGGCACGGCGCTGGACTATCTCTGTACGGGCTGGCCGCTGGCATCATTTACGCGACGCTGGCCCAGGCGGTCCGAAGTCGGGACGGCATGCGCCTGCACGTTGTAACGCCCGCCCAGTGGACGGGACGCGTGCCGAAGGCGCGTCGGGCAGCGGCATTACGTTTGCGATTTCCTGAGCTGGATTTGAGCGCCGACCGCGGGCTCGACATGGCCGACGCAATCGGGCTTGGGCTTTGGTTTTTCGGGCGAGGTCAATTTGTGCCCGGTCAAAGGAAACGGCGGCGATCCAGCCGCCGGATGAGGCGGATCTGATGCGACTCTTCGATGATCAGTCAGCGGCCATCGATCACGCCCGCCAAGGCGAGCAGGGGCTCTTCATGTTCGCGAGCCAGGACATTCTGCCCGCCATCCGGCCGGAGCCGCGAGGCAAACCAAGGCGTTGCGGAAATCGGTTCCTGAAGGCAGTGGCAGACCTGACGCCGCGGCAGACGGCGATCCTGTACGACCTAGATTGGCAGCGTCTGTTGCGGACGGCGATCGAGCTGAAATCCTACCACTCGCGAATTCATCGGCGTGGCACGCGGTTCCAGCACATCATCCTGACGGGTTGGGCGGTCGATCGCGCGAGGCGGCGTTGCTCTGCGGCCACGGGGACGCTGCCAAAACGGCAGCCGGGGGGGTGTAAAATCTCCGAGCAGAAGTAGTTCTAGAC
>CAZBOT010000206.1:0-2468 GCA_964493575.1 uncultured Candidatus Saccharibacteria bacterium
TGCATCTTGGTGATTGTTTAGAGTACATGAAGTCCATGCCTGATAAGAGCGTGGATGCGGTGATTACTGACCCGCCGTATGGAAATAATACCGCCTATCGTTCATACAACGACACGCGCGCCAACCTAGAACAACTCACGACTGCGTTTGTGCCGCAGGCTCTGCGACTGGCAGAGAAGACGTTTATTACTTGCGGTGTTGCAAACATGTGGCTTTATCCCGAGCCGACATGGACAATGTGTTGGGTAAATCAGGCGGGTATTGGTTCGTCATCGTGGGGATTTACTTGCTGGCAGCCAATTTTAGCGTACGGCAAAGACCCTTATTTGCAAGACAGAATGGGGCGTAGGCCAGACACATATTTTCAAAAAACAACAGACAAAAGCGGGGCCGACCATCCAGTAGAGAAGCCGGCAAACTTTATGCGCTGGCTGATAGAGCGCACAACCCGCGTGGGCGATACCATCTTCGACCCATTTATGGGTAGCGGCACCACTGGCGTTGCCTGCATACAGACAGGGCGCAACTTTATTGGCTGCGAGCTTGACCCAAAATACTTTGCAATAGCCGAGAAACGAATTGCTGACGCACAATTGCAAACGAGGATGAATATATGAGCGAAGAGCAACAAATAACAGTGGCTCGCACTTTGTGGTATAATTGAGTATCTATCAAGCGACTTCCATTGGGCGGAAGTATATACGAAGATGAGCCTCACAGATTTAGTGCGGCCTTTGATTGCAACGCTGTAAAAAGCTTCCGCCCAAGGACAATCAAGGGTCGCTCTAAGTTTATGAGGCTTTGTCTTTTATGAGTGGATTTGAGAAACCCAATTACACGCAAACGCCAAACGCTATCTTTGACGAGTTGATGGCTGATATGGGCAACGCCGAGCTGCGCGTTGTTCTGGCGATATCGCGCAAGACGTTTGGGTGGCACAAAGAGCGCGATGTGATCAGCCTATCCCAGCTAGAGAAAATGACGGGATTGGCGCGCGATAGTGTCGTTTCTGGGATTCAGAGGGCCATTGAGCGCGGAGTTGTGCGTAGAACGAAGTCTGGAAATAGTTATGCGTACGAACTGATAGTAGGTTTGCCCAACCACCGCGAGCACATAGATAGTAGGGCTACCCAACCAGAGATAGTAGGGCTACCCAACACACAAAAGAAAGAAATAAAACAAAAGAAACCCATTTCGCCCTATCGGGCAGAGGAAACCCCAGCTTGGCTTACAAACGAGATTATGGCGAGGGCTAGGGAAAGATCATAATTTTCTCATCTTTCGTATCCTGTAATTCGTGTTAGTATCATTGGCAAGAAAAGGAGAATGAGATGAGTGCAACTGAGGCTGAGTTTCGAGAAAAAGTAGTCGGTCGCGCGGTAGACGCGATGGCCGAGGTGGGCCGCGAGCGCGCTATGGATATTATCTGCGCGCTGTGTGATACTGTGGCGGCTAGCGCGTTCTACAACATGACCAAGAGCCCCAATGATTTTGCTGAGGTGGCGCGCCTGTCGGCTGAGTTTCACAAGATGGTTGGTGAGTGATGAGCGACTTTGACCCCGAAAAGATAGCCGCCATGCACGCCGCGTGGAACGAGCGCAGAGGTATGGTGCAAGGATACCCAGCAGACGTAGAGGGGATAATCAACCTCGTGTGCGAATTGTGGAATCTGCGCGCTCCAGCTCACAAGAAGCAGAAGGCACTATGGATTGACGGCGCGCGGCAATTGCTTGACGCGTGTGGCGCGCGGTGGGATGATGTGCTGCGTGCGGTGCGCGTAGACTTTGAGCAGTACATGGCAACGCATGGCGGGTTAGCACCATTCACGATCGCCAGCCCGTTGAGTTTAGTCAAGGTGGCGCGCGCCAAAGAGGCGATGTTATCTGCGCCACCAGTTGAGCAAGATGTGCCAGCGTGGGCGATGAACGAACGTCTGGCGCAGGAAAGGGAGACAAAATGACCACACAAGACATATCCCTGCTGACGGAGCAAGATCGCGACGACATCGCGGGTATCAAGGAGCACATTGACGCTTCGTATTCACAAGAATGCGCTGACCGTCTGGCATCCGCCCTCATCGCCGCCCGCGCCGAGAACAAGCGCAAGGACGAGGCGATTGCATTGTTTTTGGAACACGTGAACATGGTTGGCGTGGATGCCAATGGGATGATTCTCGTGCGCCCCAGCGCAATCACCTATTTCGATAAGCTGCGCGCCCTGCTCCAGTCCGAGAAAGAGGCCGAGGCAGATGCGGACATAGCCGCTGGCCGGGTCAAATCGTTTGACAACATGGACGATCTTATTGCTGACCTGGACAGCCCCAAAGGCGGTGTGGATTGAGCGGGCTTGTCGCGATGGACGAGTATTGGTCAGAACTTGAGGCCGACGGCTATGTTTTTCGGATGGACGGATTTGTGCTTTCCGAAAATGCGGATGGCGAGGATTTTCTGGAATGCCTCGACTTGGAG
>CAZBOT010000207.1:0-2448 GCA_964493575.1 uncultured Candidatus Saccharibacteria bacterium
GGCACAAGCGCTCGCTCTATTCCGGCCCTGTCAGCAGGAGTCGAATCGATCTAGACGCTGACGACATCGAGCGCATGACGCCCGACACACGGCGACGGCTCTACGGGGGGCTGTGATGGATAGCATCGACGAACCGATCCCCGGCCTTGGCTGGTCGGTGGACTATCTCGATTTTGTGCTCGGCCCTGAACCGACGCCGGCTCCGTGTGCGTGCGAGGGTGAACTGCCGGAGTGCTTCTACTGCGGCGGCACGGGCGAGCTGCGCTCGATATCGTGGAGCAAGTGGGCGGCTGGCCGGCGGGCGCTCGGGGTCAGCACCTATGCCACAGGGACGGCGTGATGTTGTTCACGGCGTCAACATTGTCTTGACGTGTGTTGACGAGTCGGCAATCCTAGTTGTGGCGTAAGCGCAACATGCGGAGGGCGGGAGATGTTGAGCAGGCGGCAGTCGATTGCGGAGCGTGTACGAATCGAGCGAGTCAAGCACCCTGATTTGCCGATCGACGACGTGGCGGAGATCGTCGGCTGCGCGCCGAAGTACGCCCGATGGGTGTTGTGGGGCGACAAGAACCGCGAGGCGCGGCGGCGCTACGAGCGTGACCGCAAGCGCGAGCTTTATCATTCCGACCCGCGCGTAGCAGAGCGCATGCGGCAAGCGTCGCGCGAGTGGATCAGGGCCAAAAAGGAGCGGGCCGGTGCGAGCGCCGAATAAGGTTGGCAATCGGTGGTACGGCAAGGTTCCGGTCGAGGTCGCCGGCCGCGAGGCGTGGGAGAAGCAGGACGCCAGCCAATCGTGGACCGATGGCGGGGCGGTCAAGAAAATCCTCGCCTCGATCGAGCCGCTGCTAGAGCGACTTGTCGCCAGCGAGGCGATCGGCGCGGTCGCGGATTTTGCGAGCACGGGAGAGGCGGCGGTGCGAGCGGGGCAGGGGGGCGAGATCGTCGTTGGTCTCAGGATCACGAGCGAGCAGTCGTCGATGATCGTCAGCGTGCCGCTGCGCAAGCTGCTGGTGGCGGCATTGACCGAGGTCCGCAACGGCATCGCGCTTGATCCGCAGGCGCAAGCGCTCCTCGCTGATCTCGTATCGCTTGGTCAACAGCTATCACGGCTCGGCCAGCCGCCGCCGCAAGTTGCCAAACCGTCAGTTGTGAATGGGGGGGCTCATCCATGAGCGAGACACAGACACAAGATCAGCAACGCGAGACGGTAGAGAACTTCCACAAAGCCGCCGCGCAGAACGGCCATCTGATGCTGGCGCTGATGGCGGGGCTTGGCGCTGGCCCGTATTTCGTCGCTCACAGCGCCTCGCACATGATCGCGCTGTCGCTGGCCGAGATCGCCAAGACCGACAAGGACGCGGCCGGCGCGCTCGCCGACGAGCTATCGGCCGGCTTCGTCAACCTGCTCGATCGATTGGGTCTGATGCGCGATGGGGGCGAGGATGCGCAAAAAGCCTAGAAAGGGCTACGAAGCCTATCTGCTGGTCAAGGCTGGCACGCACAGCCACGCCGAGGCGGCGCGCGAGTGTGGCATCTATCCTGCGACGGTCTCGTATGAGTGCCGCAAGCATGGGTTGCGCGGCATTACTGAGCGTGGTCGCAGTGCCACAGCACGCGCTCGCTCGATTGCCTCCCGCAAGGCGGCTGTGGAGTATAGGGCACGCATCGGCGTCGACCCGCTCAAAATCTATGAGATGGCCAGCGCCGGCCAGACGTATTTGAAGGTGGCGCTTGCTCTCGGGCTGACGCGCAATCAGGTTGCCGGCTACGTCAGCCGAGTCAAGAGCGGGGTGCAGTATGGCGCGCAAGCGGGCGAGTGACGCCGCTCCTGTCGAGCAGCCGAAAGAGCCGGAGATTGTGCCGGACGGCGACTTCGCCGGCATGACCTACGACGAGGTGCTGGCGCATTTGCAAGCTGGCATCGAGGAGGTTTTAGGTCCGGCCGACATCGAGGCGGTGTGCGCCTCGCTCGACATGGTGCTCGCCGATGTTCTGGCTGTCGCGCAGGAGACGATGGGGCCGATGTACGCCAAGCAGGCGGCCTACAACTACGCTTCGACCGCGCTGCCCTATCTGATGCTGGAGATCGAGCACAAGCCGACGTTCCGTGACTTGAAGAAACTCAAAAATGGAACCGACAAATGAGCGACCTCGAAACGCAGCTCCGCGATGCGATCAAGACACTGGTCAAGCGCGGCGACGCACCGCCTCCGCCATTGACGCCATCGAGCGAGTATGGCGAGCCCGCCTTCGCGCCGCCGCCGCTGGCCACAAAGCCCAATACCGACCGCTTCGAGGACGCGGTGCGCGAGGAACTGGTGCGGATCGGTGACTACATCGTCGCCAACGAGAGCCATGCGCTCTCTCCGTTCCGGGTTTTCGCTCGCGTCTCGACTGTGGAGCAAATGCTGGTCAGGATCGACGATCACATCAACGACCTCAAGACGG
>CAZBOT010000208.1:0-2435 GCA_964493575.1 uncultured Candidatus Saccharibacteria bacterium
TTGCGGAACATGGTGTCCGCAACGTGGCACATGAAGATTTCCTGGCCGAGCCCGGTGCCCCAAGCGGAGCCATCCACCAGCTTGTAGCGGAGCGGGAAATACGGATGGCGTCCGGAGAAATACGGATTGGCTTCGATCTTGAGAACCTTGCGAAGCCCTTCGTGGTAGAAGATCCGATAGAGGGACGGCGGAGCACCGGGCTCAAAGGATTGTCGGCCCCAAAGTTCCGTGACCATGGGCAGCTCGAAGCCGCGCAGTGAGGTCATTCCGGCGGGATCAATCCCTGCCGTCTCGGAACTCGGCATATCCCCGAAAGTGTTCCCCGTGGAACCCGTCGGCTTGCCGGCCCCGCGAGAGAACTCCTCGATCTGGGTCTGGAGTTCCGGGTCCAAGCCGATCCGCTGAGCGAACTCGCGGAACTGGTTCACGGTCATCACCGATCGATGCCCGACAAATTCGTAGTCCCGCTGCCAGTCCGGGAGCCAGCAGGGCCAGAGGATCACGTCATGGTTGCGGATCAGCCGAAGGCGGACTCCGCTATCGTCCTTGGGCTGCCACTGCGCCTGACCGTCTGGAGTGTGGAAGCCGGTCCACGCGATGTCCTTCTCCCAATCCGCCCGGACCACGGCCGTCCCGACCTTGCACAGTCGCAGGACGGCCAGAGGCAGAAGATCCTCGATCTTCAGGACCCGCTTGCCGTAGGAGTCGAGGAACCGCTCGGTGGACTTGGCAAGCTCCAGGATCGCCGGATTGGCGTAGGTCCCTTCCATGATCGGGACCACGCGGAGCATCGGCTCCACCTCGAGCAGACCGCGTGCGATACGAGCCTTGGTCTGGTCTACGGTCGCCATCATCATCTCGGAGAGCATCCGAGACGCACCCGGGTAATTGCCCTGGCTGCGGGAATCCGGGCGGAGCATCGCGTAGGCTTCCTCGATCTCCCGTTCCCGCTGCCAGTGATCGGCCATCATGGAGTCGTAGGCCGTCAGGATGGACGGCAACTCGTTCTCCAGAGTCTCCAGGGCCTCCGCCGTACAGACCGGCTGACTCGTGCGGGGATCGACCCCGATGCGCGGATCAGTGGGCTCAGGTGGGACGAGGGAGGAAAGTGCGGCGAGTACAGAAGATTCGTTCGGTCCGAAAGACAGACCTGCCGGCGAGGGAACCGAATCTGGCGACAGATCATCGAACGCGAAGGTGGGCGAGAGCGGAGGCCCCATCGGTTCCATGATGCCGTGAATTGTCACCTACTTCCCTGGAATGTCAATCCCCCTGACAAATTGCGTCGGAGAAGGGCTGGGCGGAACGGCAAGGCGTAGGGGTCCCTGCACGTCTTCCCAGGCATCCTCGGGTTCGTCCTCGAACATCTTCGCTCGGGGCTTCACGTCTCGCCACGGACAGTAGTAGCCGGTGTACTTGTCGGCCACGTTCCGGAAGTCGGCCTGAGCCGCTTCGGACAGGGAGGCCCAGCGGGAGGGCTTGGACTCGACCGAGATCGGGGCCTTCCAGACAATCGGGCCTTGGGCCAGAGCGTCCGCCAAGTCCACATAGGGCGTATCGTCCGGGAAGCCTTTCAATTGGTACAGGAGTTCGTGGTGGTCTTCGTGGAGGTGGAGCATTCCGGCCGAGATCCAAGGCCGGAGCCGATCCGCGATGATCGCGTCCTTGCTCTCCCGGGTATTCCGCTTGTCCTCTACCAGTCGGGAGGTCAGGCGGGAAACCGTCCGCTTGGTGCCATATTGGCCGGTCGTCTGGTAGGACCGATAGGCCGGCGAGGTGCGCTCGAGGGCTGCTGCGTAGTCCTTGAACCAGACCTGAGCGCCGATGGCGTCGAACGTCACCTGATGGGCTCCAAACCGCTTGTCGAACCAATAGACCATCCGGAACTGTTCCTCTGGGTCTACCCGGGCGGTCCAAGTCCCGAGAACGAAGGCGTGGCCGTCCGGGAGGACTCCGACGACCACGATCGCGCTCTGGCTGTCCCGGTTGCTTCGCCCATGAATCCCGACCGTATCGGTCTTGTGGGTGAAGTCCACGTGCATGTAGAAGCGCATTTCCCGGACATCACCTTCCCGAAGCTCCGTCTCGGTCTTGTACTCTCCGCGCTTCTCCCACGCCTCTTTGTCCCAAAGGATCGCGGTGTACTGGAGCTTCCGGCCGGGCTGGGTCCAGCGGTAGTACCCCGACTCCACCTGCTTCATGTTGATGACCGTTCCCCCGGAAGTGGACTTCTTCAGGAGGTACTGCTGATCCCACGTCTGCTGGCTGACCGTATCCCGGATCAGCTTGATCGCATCCGGAGTGAACCGCTTCGGCCAGGAAGGTTCGTCCTTTTCGTTGACAACCGGGATATATACGTACTTCCACGACCTTTTCCGGTTGTCTTTCTCCCAACGGCCTTTCTTGTCCTCGAGCAGTTTGTAGACCAGGGGATC
>CAZBOT010000209.1:0-2434 GCA_964493575.1 uncultured Candidatus Saccharibacteria bacterium
CGGGCGCTTGTAGCAGCGCGTCACCACTTCCAGCAGGGGCATCGAGTATCCTCACGTATCCCGCTCGCACCAGGTCTTCAACCGCCGAAGCGATGATCCTGTACTCCTGCCCGGCGTCCATATGCACGCTAGCCCCGCCCACGTTTGCGTTCAGCGTTTGCAGCGCCAACACCGTGCACTCCACCGCACTGGCCCCCACTGGCATCAGAACCTTCCCGCCCTCGATGTGCCCGCACAGGACGCCGAAGTGCGCCACCTGCTCGATATCCTCACGGTTGCAATCGTAGGCGAATGGCACGTCCGGCGATTGGTCGGGATTGCCGCCCCCGTGAATCTGGAGCCGCTCCAGGACATCGCGCCGAATGAGCGTGCAGCCAAAGCCGATCCCGCTTACTCGCACAATACCCTCGGGCATGATGCGCGGTTGGCGACGCGTCTGGAGGCTGTAACTTTCGCCCAGCGCATTGCGCCCCGCATACTCCCACGCATTCAGCACCAGCGATCCGTGCCTGAGCATATACACGCCATACGCGACGGGCTTGTCTGCGTCCCACAGTTTTTGTAGGGCGTCTTCTGGCGGAACCATGTCGTGCTCCACAGTGAGCAGAGCGTCCCACGGTCCCGCCAGAAACTCTTCCCGAATGTGCCGATATTGCGCTTGCACGTTTGCCATGCGCGGCACAGGGCTGGGGTTGTTGCGGTACACCCGCCACTCCCATTGTCCCGCGAACTTCTGCGCCTTGATCGCTGCAACCGTCTCCGGCTGCATCTTGTCGGCATACGTGGGCGTCGCAATCAGCACGTTCATTCGCTAGGCGCTCGGGTGCGTCGCGTACTGGATGGCCTCGGCCTGCAACACGCCGTACACGGTGCGGAAGTAGTACCACAGACGCACCTGCCCGCTGGATGCAGCGCTGAACTCGTCGCGCAGCACAGTCAGGCCCGGCGACTCGCGGTAACCCATGAAGTTGAAGTTGCCGAAGATGAGCGACTTAGCCGACGCGCCCAACGCCGTGGCATAGCTGCTACGGTTCACCGGATAGCCGAAGCCAGGCTCCGTGCCGTTCCAACCCGGGTTGAAAGTGAACTGGCTCGTGCCGAACAGCCCGCGCAGGTAAGCATAGGTCGTCGGGTGCATAATCCACTGCGCGCCGTCCTGATACTCGGGCAGCAACTTGCCCTCGAGTTCAGGAATCTCCGCCGCGCCGATGGCCGCAGCGGCATCAAGCGTCAGCCCCGCCGTGCCGTTGGCCAGCGCTTCGGTGATAAGCAGGCTGTTGTGCGTTGCCGCCACACCGCGCCCAATCCAGTCACCGAGGAACGCCATCAGGTTGGCGTCTTCGTCGTTGAGCAGTTCCCAGCTCAACGTGACGTACTTGGCATACTTGACCAGCGTAAACGCCTTTTCGCCGAGCGCCGGGGCGTCCTGCGCGATGGTCGTCGCCTCGGCCACGCTCGTGAAGAGCACGTCGGCCTCTGCGTCGATGGGAACGTTCACGGTCAGGCCCTTGCCGGGGATGCGCCGCACGCCCAGCTTCGGGGCGAGCATCATTTCGTCACGGCGGGCGACGATGTATTGCGCCTGCGTGGTGGGGACCACGTAGCCGCCATCGGCGTCCGTGCCGATGTTCATGTCAGTATTGTTGTACGCCTTCAGCGCCGCGCCGTCGCCGGTGCGCAGGTAGCGCGTGAATGCCTTTGTCTCGTCGTCGCCCAACGGGTGCTTCAGCACCGCAGGCATGGCCAGCGGAGTGTCGTTGACGGGCGGCGCAGCCTTGAGCGACGCCAGCATGTTATCGGTTGCTGCCTTGACCGCGCTGTCAATCGCGGCCTGGATGTTCTCGTCCATTTTTGGAATCTCCTGTACTGCCTCTGCGATCGGTTCGGTTGGCAACTCCGTCGCCTCTGCCGCGGGTTGGCCGCCCGCCTCTGGCTCGGCCTTGACTTCGCTGCCGGTATCCTCCAGGCTTGCGCCCGTCAGGCTCTTCAAGCTCACTACCATGTTGCGCGGCTCTGCGGGCGTGGGCGTGAGGGAAGCGTCCAGCCCCAGCGGCCAGTGCGTGATGCGCATGGCCTTGCCCTCTGCTTCGCGCTCCACCAAATGCGGCGCCGTGCCACTGGACCATCCCAGTTTGCCCGCTTCGGCCATGTCATAAATGGCCCGCTCGTACTCGTCGCGCAGGCTCAGTTGCGCCTCCACCCACACGCCCAGATCGTCCGCTTTCATGCTGCCCACGCCGATTTTGCGGCGCTTGAGCATCGGGTCCAGCCCGTGGTGGTAATACACGGTCGCCTTCGCCGGCCATTCGGCGTCAAAGTCGGTTGCGGGCGTGAAAAAGTCGCCGGTGAGGTCGGTTGCTTCCGGCCCGCTGAAGCGCACCAGATAGCCGCCCACGCGCCCGTCGCCCAGTGCCTTGACCTCGTTGCCGTATGC
>CAZBOT010000210.1:0-2426 GCA_964493575.1 uncultured Candidatus Saccharibacteria bacterium
AATAACTTTATCCCTGCCCGCGCAGGGATTTTATTTCATGAAAGCAAAAAAATCTGCAAAACCATTCTTCGTTGCAAAGAATAAATATCACCAGGAAACGAAAAAAGTTTTTAACTTGCTTGTGGAAAACTTTTCGGAAAGTTTTTTTGTTGGGGGAAGTGTACGTAACTATATTTGGGGTGCACCAATAACCGATTTTGACATCGCGACTACTGCTACGCCAACTCAGGTTGCTAAAATCTTAAAAGTAGCTGGATTAAAACTCGATTTATCAGCTACACAGTTTGGAACAGTCCTGGTTAAAGTTGGGACAAAGGATATTCAAATTACCACTCTGCGTACGGACCAATATTCTAAGACTAGATTTCCCAAAATTAAGTTCACTAAAAGTATTGCCTTAGATGTAAAACGTCGCGATTTTACTATAAATTCTCTATATTTTAATGCAAAAACTTTACAACTATATGATCCATTAAAATCAGTAAAGGATTTGAACAAAAAAGTTTTACGAAGCGTTGGTAACCCAAGAACTAAGTTCCAACAAGATCCATTACGAATAATTCGTGGTTGGCGATTTGCAAAAACATACCAACTCACAATTGAACCAAAAACTTTGTTAGCAATGAATGAACTCGAACACTTAACAACTCAGCTAACAAAAACTAAAATCAAAAAAGAAATTAATTTTGCCACGTCGCAAAATGTAAAAAAGTTTTTAACAAAAAAGTTTCTGTAAGTCTTGATTTCTTTTTTAAAATTACATATAATGTTCTTAGAAAAGTTTGTTAAACAAGAAACGAAAATAAATCAGAAAAACAGAAACGAGTAACCAATTTTTACTACTAACCTTAAAGCGGAGCTTTAAGTAGTAGAACATTAAGAAGTCATCTGTGTGGATGACTTCAGGGAGACTAGCCACCCATGGCAGCAAAAAAGAGAAAAGCAGCAAAGAAGACTGCTCGAAAAGCAGCAAAGAAGACTGCAAAGCGCCGCACAGCTAAGAAAGCTGCAAAGCGCCCTGCAAAGAAGCGTAAAGCTGCAAAGAAGCGCCGCCGTTAATCGGTTCGCACTTCATACCACATAACCGCCCACTTGCCGTAAGGCTCCGGGGCGGTTTTGTGTTTTTTGGAAAGTTGTGATATCCTGGCGGCAATATGCTTGCTCTCTAAAGCCTGCATAAATCAAATTTGGAGGACATATGACTACTCAAGCAACTTCACAAAAAACGCAATTTAGCATTGAAGACTGGCAAGCACTACAAGAAAAATTTGATTTCAATCAAATTGTGCTTACCTTCAAAGACCCTTTCGAAGCCGAGACTACCCAGTCCCTAAAAGAATTCTTGCTGAAAATGTTCTTGAGGAACGATCACGGTTTTCAAGAAGATGTGATTCTCAAGTTCACTGGTACCCCCCAAGAGCTCGTTGATTTCGTAATGAAATTGCCAAGATTTTACCTCTGGGACATCGTCGCAGAGCAGATAGATTTTGCTGAACTTTCTCACTCAGAAACCTGCGACCTAATAGTTGATTCAGGGAGTAACGAGCTACTACGGAAAGCCTTTGAGCAGCGCTCAGATGGTGCCGAACTTTACCAGTCGCTACTTCCTAGTGCGTTGCGGGATGAAGCTACCACAACTTTTTCCAATAGCTACTTTTTGGAAGAACTAATCAACACCGGGCACATGCCAGTGGAACGAATGATCAAACTTGTTACCGAACACGTTCATGGCTATCTATATGCCAAACCCGTAGTTGAAACAGGCAAGCTTACCTTTGCCGATGTTAAGCTGTTGCTTGCAAGCCGACTCGGCAGCAATCGCTCAGTAGAAATCCTTGAGTCTGCGGTAGAGAAGTGCCAACCAACACAAGAAGACCTGCTAGAGATTTGCTTCGGCAAGCACGGTGGCAAGCTTTGGCCAAAGATTCGAAATATGCTTGATATTAGCAAGTTGAGTTCCCGAGAAGCCGTCCAGCTTTGCCTGGATCCGATCACAGAGAGGGATGACACAAAACACTTGGAAATTCTAAAAGCAGTGAGCTTGTCCAAAGACGAAATGCTTTCGCTGGCAATGCAAACCAACTCAGGCACCATTGTAAACTACCTGATTCATTCAGCGAGCTTTACAGATCTTGAGCTAATCCAGATCTTAGAACGCCCTGAAGTTGGTAAAAATGCGGACCTTTGTCGGCTAATTGCCAACCGGTTAGCTGACACGATTAAATCTCAGCAAGCTCACGATTCTTAGTCTTGAGGAAGATATCTACACCGCCCAGATTGTTTACGGGCGGTTTTATATTTGACTTGATTTTTTTAAGGGTTTTCGTTATAATTTCAAAGTATTTAATCAGCTTTATATGTATTTACCCGACGCGGGGTAGAGCAATTGGCAGCTCGCAAGGCTCATAACCTTGAGGTTGTGGGTT
>CAZBOT010000211.1:0-2418 GCA_964493575.1 uncultured Candidatus Saccharibacteria bacterium
AGAAGGCCGAGAAGCCGGCGAAGGAGTCGTCCCCGGCCGCGGCGCCGGCGAAGCCCGCCAAGTAGTTCGGCCCCAGGCGTGGGTTCCCTCATCCCATAGCCTGTTTTAGCCCGTCCTTTCCAGGTGCGCCTGGCGGGGACGGGCTTTTTCTTTTCCTGTCAGGAGACCAGAATGGCAAACATCCGTGGTAAGTCGATCGACAATACTCATCTGAGTATTGACACAGCCGAGGAGCGTATCCTCATCCACCGCGATTACATATCGCACTGTGTGCGCTGGTCGCACGTTATCAAGTTTCTGCTGCAGAAGCACATCTACAAGCAGACGCGGGTCCTGGACATCGGCTGCGGTGTCGACGCCCCTCTCGCCAGGATGATGCTGAGCAACCGCATCGCACCCGTCGAGTATATCGGCCTCGACTACAACCACTCGTCGAAGTTCAACCTCGACATGTTCGCCAACACCAAGTTCAAGCCGACGACGTTCGGCTCGGTCGACTTCGCGGACGACCGGTGTGTCTGGTTCGACAATGCCAAGGACGGCGAGCTCTGCATGAACGTCAAGGGCGACAATGGAACGGACTACTTCGGTATCCCGAACCTGATCACCTGCTTCGAGGTCCTCGAACACATCGAACCGGAGCACGTCATCCGCGTCTTGAACCGCGTCAAGTATATCATGAAGGAGACGAAGCAGTTCCACGGCTACACGCCGACCTTCTTCATGTCGACGCCGAACTGGAACGTCACCGACACGGCCGACAACCACGTGAACGAGATGAAGAACGAGGCACTCGGCTGGTTGCTCGAGGAACTCGGCTTCGCGATCGTCGAGCAGTTCGGCACCTTCGCCTCCAAGCGGGACTACGCCCATCTGCTCCAGGCCCGTTACGGAAACGAAGTGTATCGGGTCTACGAGCAGCTGAACGACTACTTCGACTCGAACCTGGCGGCGATCCTGTTCGCTCCGCTGTTCCCGCGCGAGGCTCGCAACTGCTTCTGGCGTCTCTCGATCGCCCAGGAAGGCTACGTGCGGAAGTATGCTCCGATCCAGGAGGTCCGCGAGCCCTGGACGTCGAGCGAGAACTGGAAGGACCTGGCCAATGTCTGATCCGAGACTTCACCCGATGCAGGAGCCCAAGCCCCAGGCTCCTGACATGACCCGCGACATTGCCGACTTCCATGACAAGTTCACGGGGCTCGGCGAACACCGGACCGTCGTCCCGATGGAGCTGCCCGACGAGCTCGCTCTGTTCCGCATCGGCTTCATGATCGAGGAGCTCGCCGAATACTGCAACCACTCCGGCTTCGTGAACCTGGGGCGGTCGCTCAACGAGATGCACGAGCACATCAAGCAAGGCAGCCGTTGGATGCTCAAGCGGAACGAGGGCGGACGGAACCTCGAGGAGCAGTTCGACGCGATGATCGACCTGGTCTACGTCGCTCTCGGGACGTCCTACCACCACGGTGTCGACTTCGACGAGGGATGGCGGCGTGTCCACGGTGCCAACATGAAGAAGGTGTTGGCCAAGTCCCAAGAAGACTCGAAGCGTGGATATCGCTTCGATGTTGTCAAGCCGAAAGGCTGGAAGCCCGCCGACCTCTCCGACCTGGTGAAGTAACATGATCGATCTGCTCGAGAAGTCACGATACCCTATCATCGTGTTGGAGGGACCTGACGGAGTTGGCAAGACTTCGTTGGCGCATTCCCTCCAGGAATACCTTGGAGCCCGATACATCCATTTGACGTATCGGTTCCGTGACAAGATGGACGTCTACCACTATGCAGCAATTCGCCTCTGCGCTCGTCTCGCACAGAACCAGCCGGTCATTCTCGACCGTTGGTGGATCAGCGAGATACTCTACGCCGAGGCATACCGCGGTGGGTCGCCGTTCATCAAGCGGCATTTCCTTCTCGAGCACATCGCCAACTGCTGTGGTCTCACCTACGTGGTGTGTCTGCCCGAGGACCGTCAGCAGTATCTTGACCACTACATGAAAGTGAAGGCCAGTCGTTCGGCAGTCGAGCTGTCGCGAGACCCACCCGAGGGCGTCGAGAAGGTCTACGACCTATACGTGGACTTCTACAAGACGTATCTCGGCATCAAGGAGAACGTCATGCGTTATGACGTCTTCAAGAACTTCCAAGAGAATGAGGTCTCCAGGGGAATTATCAACAGACAGATATGTCAGAATATCCTGGAGTTTGTCGAGGATTACAGGAGTGACTTGTAATGGACATCATCAGTGCAGATAAGTCTTGGATACGTGACCTTGAGCATGTGTTCAAGTATGGTCAAAAGGTTTCTCCTCGAGGGATGAAGGTCGCAGAGATGCTGTGCCTGACGTCGGTCGTGTCGATGTCGAACCCGATCATCTTCAACCCGAAGCGGAAGCTCGGATACAAGTTCATGGCGGC
>CAZBOT010000212.1:0-2396 GCA_964493575.1 uncultured Candidatus Saccharibacteria bacterium
ACGAGTGGCAATTGATGGATGAGGAAGCCTGGAATACGGTGGGCGCGCCGATGCTACTCGACAATGACGGCGACGCCGTTTTCGTGTACACGCCGCCATCGTTGCGCAGCCGTTCGGTATCGAAAGCCAGAGACCCGCAACATGCGGCGAAGCTATTTAAGCGGGCGGCGGCTGATACGTCGGGACGCTGGGCGACGTTCCACTTCAAAAGCGCCGACAATCCGCACATTAGCCATGCGGCGCTGGCCGAAATCGCCGGTGATATGACGGCGCTGGCCTATCGTCAAGAAATCTTGGCCGAGGACATCGACGAAGCGCCGGGCGCGCTGTGGACACGCGAGACGATAGAAAAGAGTCGCACACTGCAATCACCAGAATTTGAGCGGCTTGTCATCGGCCTTGACCCGTCGGCATCGGCCACGGGCGATGAGGCTGGTATTGTCGCCGCAGGCAGGAACGGCGCTGAGCTATATGTCTTGTCCGATGACAGTTTGCAGGCATCGCCTGACGGCTGGGCGCGGGCGGCGGTGGTGCTGTATCATAAGCTCAGGGCTGATGCCATCATCGCAGAGAAAAATAACGGCGGCGAAATGGTGGGACTGACTATCGCCACAATCGACCCTACTGTCAATGTCAAATTGGTAACGGCCACGCGTGGAAAACAACTGCGCGCCGAGCCGGTCGCCGCCATCTACGAGCAGGGCCGGGCGCATCATGTCGGCAGTTTCCCGGCGCTTGAGGACGAAATGTGTCTGTGGATGCCGGGCGATGCCAGCCCGAACCGCCTCGACGCTATGGTCTGGGCTGCGACCGACCTTATGCTAAACTATGGCGGCCCTGTGTCGGTCGGGGCCGTGCCCGATCATTTTCTCGACTATGTTGGGACTTAACCCATGCCAACCCTAGGAATCCGCATTATGTCAGCATACCGTGCTTTTTTGAATCCAGATATGTCCTCTGGCGGTTCTTCGTTTGCCAGCGGGCGGCTCGCTCGCTATGATCGGCTGTGGTCGCTGTACCAGAACACGGCATACGACAATCTCACAAGCTATCTTGCCAGCTATCCGGCCAATCATCGCTTGTATGCCAAGACGCGCGGATTGCGTAATCCGCTCGGCGCTTACGTCGATTTCTGGCAGGCTAACATTTGGGGCGGCGTCCTGGACATGGCAGCGGGTGACGGTGAGCAAACGCCCTCCGCTCTGCCTATCATTACCGAAAACGACAAGCTGCCGCCCGCCATCTCCCAGGTTTGGGAGTGGTCAAACTGGGCGGCCAAGCGTCAGGTCGTGACGCTGTACGGCTCGGCGCTGGGCGATGCGTTTCTCAAGGTCGTGGACAATCCCACGTCAGGCAAGGTATACTTGCAGGCCGTTTGGCCGGGCAATGTGGCCGAGTGCGAGTGGGACGATAACGGCAACGTCAAGCGCGTGGTATTCGAGTATTCGGCCAGCGACGGCAGCATTGCGTATACGTACAAAGAGATTATCGAGCACCCGTCCGTTCACGGGCAGGGTGACGGCGTGCGGTTCCAAACGTTCAGGGACAACATGCCGTTTGCCTATCCCGGCAACCTGTACGACGGGCAGGGCGTTTCGGAGTGGTTCGCTCCATACGATTTCGTGCCCATCGTCCACATCCCATTTGTCGATGCTGGCATCGGCTGGGGGACGGTGGGCTACCAGCAATGCGTACGCTTAATTGACGAGACGTGCGCCAAGGCCAGCGTCATAAACGACCAGTTGGCGAAAGAGCTAAATCCGCCTTTGAAGGCGCAGGGCGTGCGGGCCGGTGACCTGACGTGGACGATGAGCGATAACAGCGTGCCTATCGTTTACCTGCCCAAGCCGCCGGGCGAGGCAGATTTGGTGCCACTGATTTTCGATATGCAAATCGATGATGCGGTCGTGTCCCTGGCTACCGATATTGACCAAATCAAAGAACTTTTGCCAGAATTGCAATTCAGTCAGGATTTGCGAGCGGGTATGAGCGCCGTGGCTTTGCGCACGGCCTATGCGCCGCTGGTTAGCAAAATCCAGAGCATCCGAGCCAATTTCGATGACCGCCTGATGCGTGCGCACAACATGGCGGTTGCCATCGGCGGCATTCGTGGTTATGGCTCAGAGTTTGGCGGATTCGGCGCAGATAGTTATGTCGCAGGTGCGCTGAAACACCAGATAGGCCCTCGTCCTGTTTTGCCTCGCGGTCAGGATGAGGAATTGGTCGAGCTTAAGATGCGCGCCGAGGTCATGCAGATTATCGTCAATTCTGGCGCTGACGTTTACAGCGCCGCTCTTGCCGCTGGTTTCGACGAGGAGCAGGCCGCGTCGTTCCTTATGGGCGAGGTCGTGACCAATGCCACGCAATGAGCCGGACATGAATCGCAAGCGCCAGCC
>CAZBOT010000213.1:0-2368 GCA_964493575.1 uncultured Candidatus Saccharibacteria bacterium
GTGATAGGGAGCCGCTCCACGCGGAGGCCCTCATAACGGAGCTATGCGACAGGCTAGATATCCGCTATGAGGAGATACGGCCGCGGCTAGAGCGGGCCTATGAGCGTAAGACGCAAGAGGAGACGCGGAGCACGCTAGATAGCCTCCTACAAGCGGCCGCACGAGCGAACACGGCCGGAGAAGTGGATAAGACGCGGGAGATACTGGATACGGCTACGAGGGCGTTTAGCTCCTCTTTTGTGGAGTATCCCAGAGCCTACACGCTAGCGGACTTGGAGGCGGATATCCTGACCGAGCCGGATAGCCTCCCGCTCCCGTGGCCGGAGCTAGCCGGCGTGAAGTTCCCACGAGCCGGGCTCTCCGTTATCGCCGCGGATACTGGCAAGGGAAAGACTACCATGATGCTAAACCTACTGGAGCGGTATCTTGGCACGCCCGCACTAAAGGAGGAGAGCCTCTACTTTTACACGTATGAGGAGCCCGCTAGCCACTTAGCCCTCAAGCTCATAATGCTCATGAGCGGAGCTATGCTCCACGAGGAGCAAAACTACGATGCTTTTAGAGCCTACATGCGGCGGCGGGCCGCTCGGAGCCTCTCTCCTAGCCCCTTTGAGCACGAGGCCGCACAACAAGAGCCGATAGAGGCGGCTATAGCCCGCTACGAGGCCGCTACACAGAGCGGCCGGCTCGTGATATCGGACAAAATGCCCACGCTTGAGGAGCTAGTGGCCTCTCTGGGCCTCATAGCCCGCACGGGCAAGGCCGCGGCCGTCTTTGTGGACTATGTGCAACGTATCCCTCCTCCCAAGGACTACAAGGCCGGCACGAGGCAACTTGAGATAGCCCAGATAGTCCAAGAGCTCCGCAAGACGGCCGTAAACAAGGGGCTAGCCATAATTACGGGCTCTCAAGTTAACCCCAAGGGAGAGCTCCGAGAGGCCCGGGATATCTCTCATGAGGCTCAAGTAGTGCTCCAGTTAGAGCCGGGAGAAGTGGACACGAGTACGGTTATTGTAAAAGTAGAGAAGCAGAGGAGCGGCGTAAGTGGGATAAGTGCCTCTCTCAAGTGGCATAAGCCTACACTGCGCATAACGAGCATAAGCGGGCAAGCGGCCGCACGGCCGCGGACCGTGATAGAAGAGTAACAGAGCACGCTAGAGGAGTAAAAAACAAATGACAGACACACGGAGTAATGAGATGAGTATAACGCTTGGCAAGGTGACACTCTTCACAGTGGAGGAGCTAGCAGAGCGGTTAGACGTACAAGAGCGCACGATCCGGGAGTATCTCCGGGAGGGGCGGCTCCAAGGCCGCAAGCTAGCGGGCCGCTGGTATGTGACAGATGAGGCGATAGCGGACTACTTCCGCGGCGTAGAGCGGCCGCACGAGCCGGAAGAGGAGACAGAGTAACATGGGAGCCGATCTATATTTAGCAAGTCTAGACAGAGAGCTTAACTCCCACTTGTGGGATATGCGGGAGGCGACATGGGCCACTATTAAAAGCACGGAGCCGCATAGCCAAGAGTGGGAGGAGGCTTATGAGACGGCCGCTCAATTGTTTGAGCTATGGGACAACACGGCTCAATTTCGTGATCCTTACACTCCCGCTAGCCTCTCCGCCTATCTGGGCTATGGCTATAGAGAGTACACGGCCGCGGCACTGGCCCAAGCAGAGGGGCGGGAGCCGGAAGAGATGAGCGATAGCTATATCTCCCCACAAGGGGCGGCTAAGCTCCTCAAGTACTTGGAGGAGGCCGGCTCGGAGCGCATAACGGGCCCGGAGGCTCTGGGCAAGGTAGAGGAGTACTGGAGGCTTTACTACTGGGGCGGGCAAGAGGGCAACCCAAGCGAGGCTATCCAGATGTTTAGTTTTATGCAGAGCGTGTTATCAAAGGACGTTAAGCCGGGCTACACTCCGGAGGAGGCAGAGGAGAGCCTAGTACACTGGAGGGCCAAGTACGAGAAGCTCTGTAACTTGCTTAGAGAGGCCGTGGAGAGAGAGGAGGATATAGAGTGCTCTCTATGAGTGCGGCCGCACAATTGAACGTCATGAGACTGAACACGAGCGCACGCGGCCCGGCCGGGGCATACCGAGCCCGGAGCCCTTTTTTAGATAGGACAATAGGACAATGGCAGAGCACGAGATAAGAGAGGCCCTCCGCAAGCAAGAGGAGGCATACGAGCAACTAGCGGGAGCGGCCTACACGCTCCGAGCGGGCCGGCTCTTCTGGACAGAGCGGGCCCTCCTCCGGCTCGTGGAGGCCCTAGCGTGGCGGAGGCTTGAGCAACTCGGAGCCGTCTCCGGCCGCATGGCCCGCGGCCGCGGAGAGTGGATAGATGAGAGTGACCTAGGAGACAGACACTAGAC
>CAZBOT010000214.1:0-2357 GCA_964493575.1 uncultured Candidatus Saccharibacteria bacterium
CGCCCTATGGCGTGACGCGGGTCTGCTGGCGCTGCTGTTACTAGCAGCGCTGGCCGGCAGGGCCATCGACCGCCACATCATGTCCCGGCTGCCCGAACAACAGCCGGGCGACGCGGCCGGGCTGGGCATAGGACTCGCGGCTATAGGCTGCTCCGGTGTTGTGCTTGTCGCCTTGATGTGCGCATGGGGGACGCTGGCGCTGTGGTCGTGGTCGTGATCAAACTACAGCGCCTACTTCTCCAGGACGAGCGAGGCGGCCGGCACTCGAATACCGGCCGCCTCTCAACAGCGCACTCGCGCTCCGCTGCAAGAGGGATAATACACGCGCAGCGCAGTAACCGCAACATACCAAATTGTACTATGCCTAGGCCAGCGCGGGCCGGCCTGGCCCCTACCCCGCCCACATCGTCACCACAATAGCCGCCGTCACCCCGGCGGCTTCTTCGTGGCCCCACAACTGCAACAGCGGGATAATCGCCACGAACGCCTCTGCTTCCAGCCGCGACACGAAAACGCGCAACTCTGTCCGGCCGTCGCCGTAGCTCAGGCGCACCCCGGTCGGAAACTGCCAGTAGAACGCGTCGAGCCTCATGGGTTCCCGTCAACCCCAACGGGATTCACCCGCCATCGGTACGCCGCCGTCAGCACCACGCGGTCGTCGAGCCGGCGACGTTTCACGTGAACAACGGCCAGCCGCCCGGCTGCCTTCAGTCGCAGCAGCGCCCGGCGCACCTGGTAGTCCGTCGAGCCAGTCATTTCCACCAGCTCGGCGACCGTGTGCGCGTCGCTCGGCTCCTCATCCGCGCCGCGCAGCGCCGCCGTCAGCGCGGCCAGCAGCGCACTCTCGGTAAACGTCAGCCCGGCGTCGTCGCCGGTTCCTTCCAATACGTCACAATCGGCCATGCCGTAAACCTCTTGACTACCTCGTAATCTCCCCGGCCCCGGCACACCACGTAAGCCCCGCCGACGGGCAGCGCCCCGCCGCCAATCCGATAGCCGTAGCTGGTCGTCAACTGCCAGCTAGGGAGAATGAGCGCCCGCACCGGCGCGGCGTCGTAGCTGTCGCCGGGCCGGTGGACGTGCCCTCGAACGTACAAATGCGGCGGCTTCTCGCTCTGCGCGGCCGTCTCGTAGAACGCCATCGCGGCCAGGGTCGCCGCGAAGTTGGCCGCCGTCCACGGCCGCCGCCCGCCGCCGCCTGGGGGATGGTGCGCCACGTCGAGGCGCACCCCTTCCACTTCCAGACGCAACTGCCACCACGACGCCGGGCCGTCAACCGCGCACGGCTCCGCGCCCAGGTCGCGGGCAATCGTCTCATCCATGCTGCCCGACACGCCGCTATGCGCCTCAGTCCCGCGCAACACAAACAGCCGGTCGCCGTCGCGTAACAGGTCCAGGGCGGGCTTCAGGCAGGTCACCGCCAGTTTGAGCTGGTCGGCTGGGTTCCGGGTGACAAGCTGCGTTGTGTGGTGGTGGTTGTCGTCGGCCAGCTCGCCGTTGAGGATAACGTAAAGACGGGCGTCCAATGCCGCCCGCCTCTCCGCTATCTCCTGCCAGTAGGCCCGCCACTGCCGCCAAATCCACCGCTGCGGTTGACTGGCGACGTACTCCCCGCCGTCGTCAAGCTGGAAGCGCGGCGGGCACACGGCCACGGTGCTATTGCTATGGATGTCCCCGGCGATGGCGATAAGCGCCGTCAAGATACCCCCTGCGTAGAATACGCGGCGTGTAGTCTTTCTTCTGCGCCTACAAACATGGGATTCTCATCCGTGCCAGCCGCCCCACGTCCGGCCGCATCTCAGAGATAGCCGACCACACTGGCGAATGCGGGTCATCGTAATCCCGCTGCCAGCCGACCAACCCCCAGTCGCGGCCGAACCGGTAGACCTCGCCGCCCTGCTCCCAGCGCAGGACCACCACATCCGGCACGACCACGCCGAATGGCGACCGCCATTCGCCCAACCGTTCTACCAGCGTAATTGTGTCGGTCACGTCGCCGCTGTACTGCTCGACGGCCTGGCAGTTGTCGGCCCGGTAGAACTGGACGCGCTTGGACGCGCTGAAGGATTGCCCGACCTTCATCCGTCGCGCTACCCACGGCGCGCCGAACTGGCGATAGAACCGGCCGCCGCCCGGTGACGTGTCAACGTCGCGGCCTATGGCCGTCTCGCCGACGGTAAACTCCTCCCAGTGGACGACGCTCAGGTCGTCCCAGGCTTTCACCTGAAAGAAGTGATCGCCTTCGCGCTGGCTTTGAAACACCTCAAACGTCCCGCGCTGATTGCCGACGCGGTAGGCCCGCCCGTCGCCGCATAGGTACGGCAGCAGGTCGATACCCCGCGCCGGCTGCGGCTCGA
>CAZBOT010000215.1:0-2353 GCA_964493575.1 uncultured Candidatus Saccharibacteria bacterium
GGCCGGGCGACAGCACCCCGCCCGGCCGCAAGTTCTAGGAGTGAAACATGAACGATTTAGACGATTTGATTAACCGAGGATTGGAGATATACGAGCACGCGATTGCTACCGGACATAGCCGGAACGCGGCAAGAAAAGCCGCATACGAGAACACCCCTGGTCTGAAAGACATCATGAACGATCTAGACACGCGCGGTACATGGGGAAGACGGATAGGGTTGATCAATCAGCGGCACGGGGTTGGCAAGAGGAAGTATTCACCCCCTGATATCAAGATAACCGACAAAAGTAGTAACGGCAACGACGACGCCGGTAACAGCATTGTGTCGCCGACGCAAATGATCGTATCAGCACTCGAAGCATTGAAGCCGAATAAAGGATATATCCTCAATCTGGGTGATCTAACCTTTTGGTCTGCTGCAACCGGCACGTCGCCGTCTTCATGGACATATGTATTCAGGCGTGGCGCGACTTTGGCGAAAGCCGGATATGAGTTTGAAGTTATTGACGGCCGCGAAGCCTCATTCATCCTGCGCGTGACGGCGATCCCACAAGAATTACCGAAGCCGCCTAAAGTGGTGATTGATAATGATACCCTTGCCAAGGCGGTACAGGCGGCACTTCGCGCAATGGGAATAACCGAGGTGCGATAACACCAAAAACGGCAGATGAGACACGACGAACACCACGAACAGGCCAGCCTCATGGCATGGGCAGAATGGGCAGCGTTTGACCGCCCGGAGCTGGCGCTGCTGTATGCTATCCCGAACGGCGGCGCGAGGGATGCGGTGACCGGGGCGCGAATGAAGGCGGAAGGGGTTAAGGCGGGGGTGCCTGACCTATTCCTACCGGTGGCGCGCTGCGGCTATCACGGTCTGTTTGTCGAGATGAAACGGCGCGACGGCGGCAAGGTGTCGCCAGCACAACGATTGTGGATTGAACGCCTGACAGAGCAAGGTTATCTAGTCGCCGTCTGCCACGGCCGGGACGCGGCGGAGCGGGTGATAGTGACTTATCTCGAAGGCGGGCCGATGACACAGGAATGATTATGAAACAGCAAGCGACGCGCGTTCACTTTAAGGCTAGACAACCGACCGTTAGTTATGAGGACTTTGTCATCCGGTACGGCCGCGCCGTGTTTTGGCGCGCAACCGGCATGATATTCGGTGTCATGCTCCTGACCGGCGGCGTGCTGTTCGGGCCGGAACTATCGCGCCTGAAACTATACACGATGCTCATCGGCGGCGCGTCGCTTCTACTCGGCGCAGGCTGGGCACTGTGGGAGACGATGCGCGCGCATGACTTCTATGCGGCTCATATGGCCGTGCAAGAATCCGACACCGTAAACCATTACGACGCTCAGGAGCGCGTCGTGGTACCGACCGGCGACCGCACATTTACAACCGGGCCGCTACGCCTAAGCGCGTCGGACGCCGCGCGGCTACTCCGGCACCTTGAAGCTAATCAATGGCAATGGCGACGCGACGGGATTCGTTCCTTGGGTATCTTCCCGGCGGCCGCTGTCGCCGCGTGGGGCAATCCGCAAACCGACAGCACGCCAAACGGCGTGCTCTATACCGTCGAGCGTATGGGACTTGTTGCTAACGGACTGACGACTGAGACCGGCCGCGCGTACCTGCGGCGCGCCGCCGCTGGTGACGTGATGCAATTTACCGCGCCGCCGGGTCAGGGTAGGGGGGTATGAAACCATACGACGAACTGGCACTACAACAGCAAATAGATGCCATGCTAAGGCGTGGCAAAACCCGTAAACGTACCGACAGGCGCGCGCCGGTCAAGGCAGCCGTCCACACTGACGAGAACGGCAACGAATGGGCAGTCATCGCCGTGAAACTTACAGACACCGACCTGGACGGCGACGAGCTGCCGTTATGGTTACAACGCAAGTAGACCATGAGGACGGCAACCGTCGAAACGCGCCGGGCACTACGCACGGCAATAGCCTCGTGTGACAGCGCGGCCGCATGGTCAAAGATGCACGATGTGCGCCGGGTTGACATCTCAGACTGCCTGAACGACAAGCCAATGAGCGCCAGGCGCGAGAACCGGTTACGCGTTGCCCTCGGTCTTGACCCGTTGCGCTGGCAGTTGGTCGAACTGGCCGAAAACCAGCGCGTCGTCACCGTGACACCGCCACGTCATCACAAACGACGCGCAATTACTGTTAGCACCGAGGAAGCGGCAAGACTGGACGAAACGGCGCGGCAGCTTGGGTTTCGTTCGGTGGGCGCATGGGTGAAAGCACAACTGCTACAGGATGGGTCTGTAGAGCGACTCTACAGGCCCTAGACGGCGCGTAGCGCCGAAACAGGTATCAAACCATGACCGACAT
>CAZBOT010000216.1:0-2348 GCA_964493575.1 uncultured Candidatus Saccharibacteria bacterium
CTTGCACTCGCGGATCATCTCGGCGACGGTCTCCTCGTGGACCTTGAGAAGGCGGGCGGCTTCGGTGATGTTGCAGGTGGTCATTGCTTCGCATCCCCGGCGGTGTCGACCGTGTCTGTAGTCTCTCTGCAGTCGGGGCAAAGAGGGCCGACAGATCCAAGCATTACGCATTCGCTTACCGGTCCAGACCAGTCGCAGGCGTTGCATGATCTATGTGCGGGCGTGAGGTCGCTGTCGAGCATCCGCAGCAGGTGTGCCGCCTGGGCCTCGGCATCCGACAGGGCGTGGTGGTGGACGCCGGTGCGCTCGATCTTGATGTCGCGGCCGTAGAGGCCCTTGATGGTGCGGTAGCAGCGGTCGTTCCAGTGGCTCCAAGGCACTGCCAGCGGCAAGCGCTGATACGCGCGGCGCAAAATGACGTTGTCGAATGCTGCGCCGTTGCCCCAGATGCGCGAGTCCTCGCCGCCGGCTTCGGTCTTCAGCCAATGACGGAAGTCGAGCAGTGCATTCACAATGAGGCGCCTTTCGATGTCGTCGCGGGTGATCTCGGCGCGTGCCGCCTCCGACTGCTGCAGCCACCAGATGACGGTGTCCGGATCCATCACGCCGCCGGCCTCGACGGCCGACTTGAGGTCCACGCGCACGTAGAACCCGCGTGGCGAGATCGCCGCTGTCTCGATGTCAAACGCCACGGCGCCGATGGCGACAATTGCCGCTTCCGGTCCTTTGCCCATGGTTTCGAGATCGAGCATGACATGGGTGAAAATGTGTTCGCTCATGCTTCACCTCGCGCTCGGATTGCGAGCGCGCTTGCGCTCAGGATGTCGTGCAGCTCGGAGTGCGGCCGGCATGCCGAGGCGTTGAGTTCGACAAGCTGCGCGCATGCCTCGCGCTCTTCCTTAACACGTGCGCGCGCCCATGCTTCCATGAGTTCGTGCGCAACCTGGAATCCGTCAGCATGGCGCTCGATCAACAGGAATGCCTGTTCTCCGTCCATCGCTGCCCAATCTTGGAATGCATCTGCGTCGTCTCTCGTCATTTTTCGCCTCTCGCTCTGATTGCAGCGGCGCAGTTTTCCGAAAAATTCATCGGATTGCTGCTGTTCGCGGCGTACTCGTCGCATACCTGCGCGCACGCCTCGCGTTCCGCTGCTGCGCTCGTCATCATCCGTGCATGAGCCGTCTCAAAGTCGGCGCGCAGTCCCGCAATCACGCTTTGCAGCCGCTCGATTTCGTCCGCAGCCGCAAGCATCACGGCGGGCACGTCTCCGGCAGGGTGGGCGATCTTGCGGGCGTAGCGGCGCAGTTCGTTTGCGTGGTCGGTCATGGCTTGGCCTCCGGTGCTGCTTCGAGCGCAAATCCATAATCGACGCGGAAGTCGTCAAAATCAAACGGATTGCTGTATGAGGTTCCATCGTATGCTGAGAAACACTCGTAAATTTCCTTGGTCGGCTCAACCGGCATTAGCTTCCAGCCACCATTTACATCTGGATCGGTTGCCACGTCGACGTGAAATCCGAGGAGGTTGTCGAGCTTGGCCTTGGCTTGCTCGTAAGTGTCATGAGCATTTGCAACGCCGATGTGAGCGGTAACGAGGGCCTCGTCAATAGCTCGTAGCCATCCTTCAGGAACACTCTTCGTGCGCATTCTCGCAATCGCCGCATCCCATCCCATGCGAATCAGCCGGCACTCCTCGTTCGTCGGATTGCCGACGCGCAAAAGCTCCTGAATTTGCTCGTCGGATAGCGTCATGGCTTGAACTCCGGTGCTGCTGTGAGCATTGCATCCCACACCACCTGGGCCGTGCTCAAATACCCGTCGCAGTGTTCGGACCCTGCGTTATCCATTTCGTCGGTGCTGACAATCGGTACGAGCTTCCAGCCGTCAGGGACGCTTGGCGCGTTCTGTGCCGGCACGTACCCATCTACACCGTAGGTTCCGACGATTCCGAGCATGTGTCTCCCCTTGGGGAGGGCGTAGAGCTGGGTGTCGTGATACGTGGTCTGTGTCTCGCTGCACGTATGCTGATCCCCGCATCCTCCGCGCTCTCTGTTGATTCGGGAGCTGTTGATATTGGACGAGTTCGCCCACATTACCGGCTCCTGCCGCTCCATCTCTGCGATCTTGGCTTTCAGATCGTCGCGCTCTTTCTCAGCCGCTTCTAGGCGGTCGATCAGCGCATGGACAATGGCTGAACTTTGCGGGCGCTTGTCTTCCCGCAGTTTTGCGATGTCGATCATTTCGACTCCTTTTTCTTGAGCGGCATGTTCGGCTGCGTCTGAATTGAGAACGCGCCTATGACCGGGAGGTTTAGCCCAGCATGGAAATTGAATCCTGGGCTGTGTCGAT
>CAZBOT010000217.1:0-2281 GCA_964493575.1 uncultured Candidatus Saccharibacteria bacterium
GGCCCAGCAAGTAGGCGCGTGGTTTCCGGCGCTGGCGTTCCTGGGTTGGGCCGGGTTGCTCATGTGGGTTGCGGCGGCGGTGATTGTCGCTGCAAATGGGCTGGAGGACCGGCGATGATTGACGGCTACCTGACGGTGACGGAAGCGGCCCGTCGCGTCGGCGTCAACACGGAGACGGTGCGCCGCTGGTGCACCGTGCACGGAATGCCTCATGAGCGCGTCCAGTTGCGCGGCGTGCGCATGTACGCCATCCGCGCGGTTGACGTGGACGCATTCGCGGCGACCTGGCCCGAGCGGAAAGCCGCGATTCTGGCGGAGGGCCGTCGCACATGGCGCAACGTGCCGGCTGTGCTGCCGTCTGCTAGGGCTGAGGCGTTGCGGCGGTTCCGGGCGGCGAAGTTGGCGCAGGAGGGGCGGTGAAACAATTGTCATTGTGGGACGTAAGACCGGCACGAACAGAAAAAACGTGCGGGTATTGTGGAGTATCAAAGCCTTTGTCCGAGTTCGGCAAGATGACTGCAAGCGCAGATGGGCATCAGGCCCGATGCAGGGAGTGCAACGCGGATTACAAGCGGGAATGGTATGCGCTTAATGCCTCTCGTGAAAGGGCCAAGATGAGGAAAAGAAATCAAGAGAACAAAGACCTGGTAAAGCAGCGTAATCGCCAATACAACGAGAACCACCCTGAGCGCTACGCGGCAACCCAGGCCGTTAGAAAAGCGGTAGATGCAGGATATTTGCCATCTATCAGCAAGTGCTGGTGCAACAGATGCGGCAAGCGGGCCACGGAATACCATCATGCAGATTATGCCAAGCCGCTTGAGGTAGAACCGTTGTGCCGCTCATGCCACAAGCGGGAGCATAGCGGCTTGCTGGAGGAGCGGTGAATCCCGGCGACCGCGTGACGTTGCCGGACAAGCGCACCGGCATTATCTGGCGGGTGGCTGACGGCTTTGTGTGGGTGAGTATTGACGCTCAACAGTTCGCCATCGAGAAGTGGAGAGCCGTTGACGTTGTGCTCAGGTATCAAGACCTGAGTGGGCAGCTACGGTTGCCGTTCGAGGAGACGACATGAAACGCGGTGACGTGGTAAGAGTGACAACCGGCGACCATGCCGGGCAGATGGGGCGCGTTATCTGCGTCTTCGGCGGGTGGGCTTCGGTGAGCCTGCCAGATGGTTTCACATTCGGAGTGAAAGAGGCGGCGTGCGAGAAGCCGACTGATAGCGCGACTGGTATCACGCTGCCAACGGTAGGTTCTCACTCAACCAACCCATTTGCGGATAGGGAGGTGTGCGGTGAGTGACGAACTGGACAGACTGTGGAAACGGCTGGTACAAGCCGGTCTCGAGGATTTGAAGGCACAAAGGCTAATCGAGGATGATGTGAACGGCGATGAGCACAGGTTATTTCTTGTGCTTGACCGGGATTGCGAGCACCAACTAGAGGTCGTTCACATGAATTATGGCGCGCTTATGTACCATTGCGTTCTGTGCAACGGGTGGCGGGAGGTGGTCGATGACTGATTGGAACGCGTTAGCAATTGTGGCCCTGACCGGCCTTTTCCTGATTGGCTGCTTGGGGGTAGGGATTGCGGTGCTGGTCGTGTTGCCGGCGCTACAAATGGTGGATGAACTAACTGGAATGTTGGAGGACGAATGACGAACCGAACGATTAAAGGGCTGCTTCTGGTAGCCATTGTTTTACTGGTATTGGCGATCACCTCGGCGGCGATGGCCGCTCAGGGCGTTGACGGCGGGGGCGGCTACTGCAACCCGCTGTACCTGCGGCTCGGCGGCTGCCAGCCGCGTGTGACGTGCAACATCGGGCATCCCATCATAGACGAGGATAGCGGGGGGTATGTGCTCAAGTGCCAGCAAGACCCCGAAAGGCCGGAATCAAGCGGCCCGCTAACCCTGCTGGAGCCGGGTCAACGCACCAAGATCGGTTGTCCTGAGCCGGTGGTTATCTATGCCATACCAGACGGTGAATCGTGGCTGGTGGTAGGCTGCCATGATTGACGACGTTCACGGCGAGGAGCTGCCGACGGAAACGCAGGAGGAACTACAACGCGCAGGCCGGAAACGTCCCCGGTGGACGCGCAACTATTGGAACTGCCCGCATGAGGAGCGGCGGCTACTCTATGCGGATAGTGAAATCTGCGCCTATTGCGGCGAGATTCTGCCGATAAAGGCGAGTTGAGGAGGTGGTGTGTATTGCCAGTCTCGCACCACCGCCGGCAGGGGCGGAATTGAATAACCTATGTTTGACGTGGGAGAATG
>CAZBOT010000218.1:0-2256 GCA_964493575.1 uncultured Candidatus Saccharibacteria bacterium
TACAGCAGGTGTACCTTCGGTATATACCTTGCCTGTTTGCATGCTGGGTCAATGGTTTCTAAGGAAACTATTAAAATGGAAATTATAAAGTTTGTATTAGGACGAAGTTTAAGGAGACACTGAGCCTAGCTCATGTCTAAGTGTCAATGGACATACTTCATTAAAACTTCGTTCTGGTTGCATGGATAGTGAAAGTGCACTCAAATCCCGATTTGAAGCGTTTCATTTGATGTTCCTGTCACAGTGGGCCCTACGGGGAGCAAGCTGGTGTCAGGATCCCGACATCGAAACACTCGCTGTATCTTTTAGAGAGGCGAACGCACTTTCCTATTCGTGCAAAATTTATTGGTCAACGGCTGTTGCGATTTTCGTAGCACTTGTTCGGGACAAGAGTCCGTGACCGCTGGTGAGTAGAACCGCACCTAAGCGACTCCCGTCGCAGGCAAAAGGCGGACAATTCTAGTTCGAAGCAGTTCACTCACCCAGTATTTTGAGTATAAAGTTGATTGCGGTTTCGCAATCGCTTTTCTCAAATTTCCATTCCTGTCCTAGATATCCTCCAGGACAGCCCAGAGAGTTGTGAATCTTAGTATTATTCTGTCAAGAAACATGAACAGTATTAACTCACAACTCTCTGGTTCTTCTATTATTTAATTGCGACTGAAGAAATAGTGATAGCGCCCTTGGGCACATTATTCTTTAGCAAGTGAGCATCTGGCTTCGCCAGTGCGAACGAGGAGCAGGGCGGCTTGCCGCATCCGCGACCAAATAATAGGAGCCATTGACCCAGCATGACAAACAGGCCGCAGCGAAAGACTTCTCCCGACTGTTTATCAAAAACTTAGGTCCGTGCTAAAGCGCAAGCTGATGTATACGGGCTGATGCCTGGCCAGTGTCAGAAGGTCAAAGCTCTTGGGGCAACCTCGGAGCCCAAGCCCTGATGAACGCCGGCGGTAACTATAACCGTCCTATGGTAGCGAAATTCCTTGTCGTGTAAGTTACGACCCGCACGAATGGCATAACGAGTAGAAGACTGTCTTAACGAACACTCCGATGAACTTACAATGGCGGTAAAGATGCCGTCTACCCGCAGCAAGACGGAAAGACCCTATGAAGCTTTACTATAGCGTGTTATTGGGACAGTGTTTACATTGTTTAGCATAGGTGGGAGCCTTTGAAACCTCGGCGCTAGCTGAGGTGGAGGCACTAGTGAAATACCACCCTGTGTGAATGTTGTTTCTAACTTGATTTTAACCTGATCAAGGACAGTGACTCGTGGGTAGTTTAACTGGGGCGGTTGCCTCCTAAATGGTAACGGAGGCGTTTATTAAGGTAGGCTAGGCGCGGATGGAAATCGCGCTGGTAGTGCAAACGCATAAGCCTGCTTGACTGCAAGAGTGGCGACTCGCGCAGGTGGGAAACCAGAAGTTAGTGATCCGATGCGTTCGAGTGGAAGACGCAAAGCCCAACGGATAAAAGTTACTCTAGGGATAACAGGCTGATCTTCTCCAAGAGTCCACATCGACGAGAAGGTTTGGCACCTCGATGTCGGCTCATCACGTCCTGGGGGTGAAGAAGCTCCCAAGGGTTTGGCTGTTCGCCAATTAAAGTGGTACGCGAGCTGGGTTCAAAACGTCGTGAGACAGTTTGGTCCTTATCTGCTGTGGGTGTACGAAACTTGAGTGGGCGCATCCCTAGTACGAGAGGACCGGGATGCATGGACCTCTGGTGTACCCGTTGTTCCTTCAGGAGCACGGCGGGGTAGCTAGGTCCAGTTTAGATAAGCGCTGAAAGCATATAAGCGCGAAGCTGTCCGCAAGACTAGTTTTCGTTGAGACTTCGGTCTCGAAAGGATCGCAGGAGACTACTGCGTATTTTAATCAATATTTTTTGAAGGGCTTGCCCGGATAAAAATGGCGATTTTATAGGTTGCAGGTGTAAGTGCAGTAATGCATTCAGCCGAGCAATACTAATCATCCGAAAGTTCTAATCTAATTTTTCTTATTATGTCATCCTGAGCGTAAGCGAAGGATCTCATGATAGAAGAGATTATACAAGTTTTGACAAACATTTTGTGAATGTTTGGATACTTCTTGCAATATGAGTTTAACTCAATACCACTATTTAGTTTTCAAAGTGACATGACTTTGTCGTGTCATCCTGAGCGAAGTGATGCGTTAGCATGACTGAGCCGCAGGATACTGTAAAGGCCTTCGGGCCGGTAGTTTCTTTTACGACTTGTCGTATGAAGGAATT
>CAZBOT010000219.1:0-2249 GCA_964493575.1 uncultured Candidatus Saccharibacteria bacterium
TTACACCTGAGTCACTTGAGCTAAGAGATGTAGTAGCATTAGTAGTGTTAGTCCATTTGTAATCACCTGAGCCATCATCTTGGTTGTAACAGACAATCCAGTAAACCGAAGCCGAATCTATTACTGGAGCTTCTATAAACCTCACTGATATATAGCCAGCCGAACCAGTTGGAGTAGCTGCTGGTATTGAACTGGTAGCCAATAGAGTGCCAGGTGCACCAGAATCATTTGTGTATATTTCAACAATTATAGGTGCAGTACCAGAGTTATCGTTGTAGATGTTTAGATCAACCTTAGTAAGTCGACCAGTTGCCCCTGCGGTATATTTAGCAGCGAACCAGGCTGTTCGTGTAATAGCCGAAGTTGAAGCTCCTGTGGTTGAAGTCCTTTGCACATCTACCGTTTCGCCTGCTGGAACTGAGTAAAAATCACACCCCTTACGGGTCTTATACCTACCGTGTGTAGATATCCGAGCATCATTAGCTAGTCGTAGGGTGTCGTTTCTAACCACATCATTAGCATCAAATGAGTTAATCCCCTTAGAGTAATCTAAGAGCTCCAGTTTCATTAGTGGGTCTGGGACAACCTTTGGTAAAGACCGTCTCATTACCAGGCTCTTCTTACATTAGTCCTCATTACAGTTGGCTGAGATGTCTGAGGGGTATAGCGTCTGGACATATCGTCAATAAGTTTTTCCATCTGAACCGTTACGAAGGCTGACTGGTCAAAGCTATCGTTATATTCTAAAGCCCTCTTATACATACCTAGCACGAGGATTTCTTGGAACTCCGATGGGATCTCTGGCACATCAGTAGTAGTGGTCATTTCAGTAGGGGTTTTCCAATATCGCATAGCTACTGTTATATCTGAAGAGGGGATAGGGTAAAGGTTTATGGTGTTATCATAAGCATACCATTGAGTAGGTATACCTTGTGTTGCCATAGCATTGGAGTCTAAAAATGTATCAAACTCTTCTACACTCATTGGCTGAATTACACCAGCTAAGGCAGTGGGTGAGCTAATACGCAAATCTCTTACAAGTTGCATATTGGTCGGTAATGTTCCGATACTCTCCGAACCAGCACTAACAGAGAAGGTTGTAGACTCTTCCATAAACTTGAAGAACTTACTGTTAAATAATTCTCTTTGAGTATCATTGGCGAAATCAGTCAAAATTGTACTAGAAAAACCTGAGTCGTCTAGTTTGTTTTGCACCTTTCCAATAATAACACCTAAATTATACGCCATTTAACCCCCTCTTATAGCCACTTTGTCTCATTCTATTACACTCTCTACATATACGATGGCCTTTCCATAGGTATGTATTTTCACTATCAAATAAATGTCCTCGCTTGCACTCTACCTTCCTTGAATTAACTGCCGCTAGTCCAAGCCCACGTAGTATATTTTCTTTAGCCGTAACAGGTTCTAGGTGCGAAGGATTGACACAATCTCTATTACGGCACAAGTGGTCTAATTGCATCCCTTTGGGTATATCCCCTACTAAAAGCTCATACACTACTCTATGTGCCCCACGATTCCAGTAGTTGCCATATCCATTTTTCGATAGTGCACCAGTCCATATCCAACAGTCGCCAGTATTACTAATATACTTCCTTACTTTTTCCGATATGTTTTTAAGATTGTAGGCCAAGTTGAAATCTCCGATACGCCCATTAACCTATATTATACCAGAATATGCTTACTTAGTTTTACTATCTACTATTGCAATAACTTCATCAACTTTAGCTAATACCTCATCAGATTGAGCTTTGAGTTGGGCTTTTTGTTCAATAGCAGCCTGTTTAACCTCGGCTGGTGTGCGAGTATCAAAGCGTACTTTTTCAAACTTACCTGTAATAGTTAGTTTGTCGGTATATTTAACCGTATCGTCAACTACACTTGTAGTGGTTTCTACTGTTGAATTAACAGCCATACCACCTTCTTTTAGTTTTTGCACTAAGCGATGTATCTCACTCATTATCTTTTGCGTTAATTGTTCTTGTTGTTCTTGGTTCATATTATTCCTTTCTTTTATTAAAACATATTAAAGAAACTTCTGCTATTATACGCCTGAAATACTAAGCCTATCTTCAGTGTGCTATCCGCCGCTGACGCACTTTTGACACTAGATAAGCATAGTAAATCGCCAATGTTAGGCGTATGGTGTCCAGTAATAGAACCATCAGTTGCAGTATCTGATATGGTTAATGACAATACATTTGTGCTGTTATTATTTAGGGCAATAG
>CAZBOT010000220.1:0-2235 GCA_964493575.1 uncultured Candidatus Saccharibacteria bacterium
AGTAATTTAATATCTGAATCAACTTTATCATGCTCGGTTTCCAGAATCAAGGGAATAGTTATTTTTCTTTTGGATAGTTCTGACAAGAATGCCGCGAACCCATTTTCCCCTATTTCACCATCCCCGATATGCTCGTGGCGGTCGCGATGGGAACCCAATTCTACCTTAGAATCATTGACATGGCTCATGGCAAAGTACTCTAAACCGATGATTTTATCAAATTGCTTAAATAATTTAGTCACCGAAGCCTTATCGCGGAGGTCATAGCCGCTACCAAAAGCGTGCTGGGTGTCAAAACAGATACCCCCAAAATGTTTACTCTTCTTGATTGGCTTCATGAGTTCGGCCAGTTCTTCAAAAGTATCCCCAATCACGCTCCCAGCCCCAGCAGAGATTTCTATGAGCAGCTTAGTAGTGCCTTTGTAGCCGTCCAAAACCTGCTTGAGGCCACTTTGCGCCTGCTTCATCCCAACAGACTCTCCAAGATCCTTAAAACTCCCAGGATGGAACATGACGTACTTAGCCCCCAACTGAGTACCACGCTCTAAATCGGTTCTCACCAAATTAATCGAGCCGTGGAAAGTTTGCTTCTTGGCTGAACCAAAGTTGAGGATATATGGCGCGTGAATCACAAAAGTACTGAGTCCAGCAGCTTTCATCTCGGCCGCAAATTGCTGCTCAATTTCTTTGGTAATAGCTGGCGCTGCCCCACCTTGAGGACTACGACTAAAAATCTGAAAGGTTTCGCAGCCTAATTCCTTGGCGCGAGTTGGCGCGTTAAATAACCCACCCGCGATGGAGACGTGGCAACCAATCAAAGGTTGTGCTACTTCTTTGCCCATAACACTCCTGTCATCCCTGGGCGAGTCCGCTGGCTAGCGGACGAGAACCGGGGATCTATGTTCTGGATTCCCGCCTTCGAGTTCGCGATGCCCGGGCTTTGCCCGAGCAAGCTCGTGTCAGGAATGACAGAAAAAATTACTTGTTTGCCCATGCTTGAATAATTTTACTTATCTTGGTCTCCATTGATTTCTTGTATGGTCCGACTACAGCAAAGCTAAGTTTTTGTGGTAAAAATAGATCGCGCGCAATTTTGGCAATTTCTGCTTTGGTAACACTGTCTATCTCTCTAAATACTTCGGCAGGAGTTTTCACTTGTTTTTTAAAAGCAGTTTGCTCCAAAAACCAATCCAGTCTGGCCTGATTATCTTCTAAATATATAGTTGTGCGGCCCTTAAGATATTCTTTGGCTTTTAGTAATTCTTTGTCAGAAATATCTCCAGTTTTAAGTTTATCTAATTCTTCTAAGGTAACCTTCACTGCTTCTTCAAGTTTTCCCACTTGAACACCAGCGGAAACATCAAACACACCGGTATCAATATAAGCGCTTTGCCCAGCGCGCACATAATAAGCCAAGCCCCGCTTCTCGCGAATCTCCGTGAAGAGCCGACTGCTCATCCCCCCTCCTAGCAACGAACTTAACACTGCGGCGATACGGCCGCGTTTATCATCATAACCAAACGATTTAAACCCTAAGTCAAAATGAGCTTGTTGAGTATCTTTAAACTTCACGGACACGCGCGGTGCAGTTTGATGATTTTTAGATTTATCCCAGCCGTTAAATTTTTTCGCTGGGATTTTTTCCCAGTACTTCTTAATCAGCGAATTAAGTTTCTTGCGATCATATCTACCGGAAATTCCCACAATCATATTGCCAGTTTGATAATGCCGTTCTAAATAACTGCGGAACATGGCTTGGGTAAACTTCGTGACTGTTTCTGGTGTGCCAGCAATGTCGCGACCCAAAGCTTGCTTTGGCCACATTGTTTCTTCTAATAGATTTCCCACCACAGAACGAGGGCTGTCCAAATACATATTAATCTCTTCCACAATCACACCTTTCTCGCGTTCGAGTTCAGGTTTATCGAGTAACGGCTGCTGAATCATGTCGGTCAAGATTTCAAAAATCATTTCCAAACGACTGTGATGAGCCTTAATGTAATACTGAGTATGTTCTTTGCCAGTGTTGGCATTCATTTCACCACCAATCCCATCCACTAATTCAGTAATAGCCATGGCGCTTGGATATTTTTTGGTCCCTTTGAACAGGAAATGTTCTAAGAAATGAGAGATGCCGTTTTCTTTTGCAGTTTCACTACGTGAACCAGTCTTCACAAAAAAATCCACCACTACGCTTTCGGCATCAGTGGAAGGAACTTCAATTATAGTTAATTT
>CAZBOT010000221.1:0-2210 GCA_964493575.1 uncultured Candidatus Saccharibacteria bacterium
AACATGAAGCAAGTGGAATCCGGCTTCTACCGCTGGATCCAGCCGGGCCGGAAACTCCAGTACAGCGCGATCCTCTGGGACAAGGATGCGTGGGAGAAGCGCGGAGAGTACAAGACCGAGATCGAACTCCGCGAGGGTGACGTGCGGGACATGCGCTTCTACATGCACGTTGACTTCACCCACAAGACCGATACGGTCGGCATTCACGGGCGGAGCAACCGGGACAGCCAGAGCGCCATCGTGGTCGTCGGAGTCCTGCCGGACGGGCACGCCTTCGTGCTGGCGACCTGGACCGCCCGGGTAGACCCCGAGGAACAGTTCCGGATGGTCTACTGGTTCGACAAGCGGTTCGGTGCCTATCAGGTGACGTTCGACGCGATCGGCGCGCAGGTCTGGTTCAAGGACTACGCCGCGGCCCTCGAGCGCACCTCGGCCGCCTACCGCTCCTACACCACCACCGGACAGTACGGGGCCAAGCGCACCGTCTCCCGCCTGACCTCCCGGCTGGTCGAGGACAAACGGAACACCCGGGAGAGCAAGGATGCCGTGATCGCGGACCGGCTCCGGCCTTGGATCTCCGCCGGGATGCTCCACCTCCACGAAGACCACCACGAGCTCCTGTACCAGTTGAAAGGCTTCCCCGACGATACGCCCTACGTGGACTTGGCCGATGCACTGGCCCAAGGCCCGATCGCGTGGAAGGCCCCGATCAGCATGAGCGAGAGCAAGCCCTCTCGCTGGGCCTCCCTCTCGGAAGCGGCTCAGGCGGACTTCCGATCCGTTGCCGACAAGTACACCGGCTACTACTGCCCGTGGCGCGATATCCGCCCGAAATCCCCGATGTTTCCAGATGAACCAGCGGACGCATGGGAAGATGTGCAGGGACCCCTTCGCGTTGCCGTTCCGCCTAGCCCTACGCCGACGCAATTTGTCAGGGGAGTTGACATTTCCGGGAAGTAGGTGACAATTCACGGCATCATGGATCCGATGGGGCCTTCGCTCCCGCCCAACTTCGCCTTCGGAGACATTGCCACGGAGCCGGATCCCTTCCTGACAGGTCAGCCACCTCCCGAAGCGAACGAACAGCAACTCCTCGCCACACTCCTTCCTCTCCTCCAGCCACAGCCAAGCGATCCGAGAATCGGGATAGACCCCCGGACGGGTCAGCCTGTCTGTACGGCGGAGGCCCTGGAGACTCTGGAGACGGAACTGCCGTCTGTTCTTGCGGCCTACGACTCCATGATGGCTGACCACTGGCAGCGAGAGCACGAGATCGAGGAAGCCTACGCGATGCTCCGGCCGGACTCCCGGAGCCAGGGCAACTACCCCGGTGCCTCCCGGATGCTCTCCGAGATGATGATGGCGACCGTGGACCAGACCAAGGCCCGCATCGCCCGAGGCATCCTGGAAGTCGAGCCGATCCTCCGCGTGGTCCCGATCGTGGAGGGTGCCTACGCTCCCCCCGCCCTGCTCGAGCTTGCCAAGTCCACCGAACGATTCCTCTCCTCCTACGGCAAGCGGGTCCTGAAAATCGAGGATCTGCTCCCCCTCGCGGTCCTCCGGCTCTGTAAGGTCGGGACCGCCGTGGTCCGGGCCGACTGGGAGAACGAGATGTCCTGGGCCGGCTTCCACACGCCGGACGGTCAGGCGCAGTGGCAGCCCAAGGACGACAGCGGAGTCCGACTCCGCCTGATCCGCAACCATGACGTGATCCTGTGGCCGTGCTGGCAGCCAGACTGGCAGCGCGATTACGAGTTCGTCGGGCACCGTTCGGTAATGACGGTGAACCAGTTCCGGGCCTTCGCTGATCGGATCGGGCTCGACGCCGAGACGCGCACCCAGATCGAGGAGTTCTCCCGGGGTGCCGGCACGCCTACAGGTTCCACGGGAAACACTTTCGGGGACATGCCCTCGGCGGAAACCGCCGGCATCGACACCTCGAACATGACCACGCTCCGGGGCTTCGAGCTCCCCATGGTCACGGAACTCTGGGGCAAGGGCGTTCTGGATGAGGGAGGGAAGTCTGCCCTCTACCGTCTGTTCTACCACGAGGGACTTCGCAAGATCCTCAAGATCGAAGCGAATCCCTACTTCTCTGGCCGTCACCCGTACTTTCCACTGCGCTACAAGCTCGTGGATGGCTCCTCCTGGGGCACTGGGCTCGGCCAGGAAATCTTCATGTGCCACGTTGCGGACACCATGTTCCGCAA
>CAZBOT010000222.1:0-2210 GCA_964493575.1 uncultured Candidatus Saccharibacteria bacterium
TTCTGCTCATTCTCATCGTGTGCGCCATCCCCGCACAGGCCGGCATCATTATCGGCACGGGGGCTGTAGCTGGTGGCCCGTTATTCAGCGAAACCTTCGACAGCAACCTGGGGCAGTTTAGTAATGTGACGGGAACGTGGGCAAATAATACAGCAGGAATAGTCGCATCAAACGCAAACGGTGAAGTGATGTCTGCCGCCGTGTCGATGTCGCGGGGTTTCTACGTCGAGTTTGATCTTGAGCAGCCCATAGCCGGGGGCATCGAGTCCCATATCACTTATGTCCACGTCAATGCCTCAAATTCAATCAGCACAGGGAATAGGTATTCCATATCCATAGGCAACCACTATGAAGAAGTAGATTACGCGGATGTGGTGATTTACGATAACGGCACAGTAATCTCTTCGGAAAACTACTTTACTCCCACAGACGGAAACCGCCGCTACCGTGTCGAGTTCCAATCTGGCGGTAATATCGTGGTGAAGGACGGCGCAACTGGGTCTACCCCGACAAATACCATCGCCACAGTGTCCGACAGTACACACAGCAGCTTTAGTTACTTGTTATTCCAGAGCGTAGGGGCTGGGAGCGGGCAGGAGCATCTTATTGATAACGTCAACGTGGGGAGCCTGTAATGCCTGACGTTAACACCAATGGCTGCACTTACAATTCTCCCGCAGCAGCGGCAGCAAACGCGACTGCTTTAGCCAACTGCGTCAGCGCAGGAGGTTCTTGGACGGTCAGTGGACTTCTGTATGTCGGCACCTGCACTCTCAACGGCAGCGGGACGCTTTCAGGCGCAGGCACCCTCCTGTTGGCCGGGACGCTGACTCTCACCTCGATTGGAGGTATGGACGGACTCACCATCAACGGACGGGTTCACCTGACCAGCGCAAACCTTTCAAACAAGGAGCTAATCAACCTCAAGGTCAGCGGCGGGCCGTGGCTGTTCCCCAAAGGCACCAACCTCGAAGGGCTTCGGTTCAGCGCGGAAGTCACCAGTGTTGACGAGTCTCTGGTCGGATCTTTCTTTGAAGGGGAGTTCGTCGGCATCGGTTACAGCGACAACAACTTCACATCGAACGGGGGCTATTTTACCGTCAACTCCACCGCCGATGTCTATGTCACCCATGAGAAGTTTGAAAGCATCGTCCATGCGGCCACTGCAATCCGCTGCAACTTCACGCTCACAGGAAATTGTGGACTCATCAATCAGTTCAAGTTTGCACCGATTTCTTACAATCTGTCAGGAACAAACAATTTTCCGTGGCGTTCTTCAAAATACAACCGCGTGAAATGCACCACCACGGGCTACGCTTGGGAAGAGCGGGTCGTCAGAGATGATTTTGGAGGGTTGAATGTCGCAAAGACGGGGTACGTCACCAACGTCAGCGGAGATACCTTCCAACTGCAAGCAGGGGGGTATTCGTCGCCTGGGACGCTGGCCTTTGTCGGGCTGGATGTCTGCATCATCCAGACCACGGACAGCGACAACGCACGGGAAGGCACCATCTTTGAAATCACCGGATACAATGCCGGGACGTTCACCGCATCTGGTTCAAGTGGCGGGTTGAAGAATGGTGACTTTGTTTCGGTCTGCCAGACGGTCAGCTATAATATCATCGAGGATTGCAGCCTCATGGGAGGGCATGACCGTGGGGCTGGTATCCTGCTGATCGGCGGGATTTACGGCAACACCATCCGGCGTTGTGAAACAGATATTCAGGACGGGTTCTACGCGGGGTTGTATGTTGACCCCGAGTTGATTGTCCTGCCTAACCACGGCATTTCGATCAAGGCCTACCTCTACGCCGGTAATACCTTTGCCACGTCATCCATCGCCACGGGCCGTTATTCTGGCGTGGCCGACAACACCGTTGAGGATTGCTATGTCTACCGGATGAAGGAGGGTGGTTATAACTTCTGCTCCATCGTCAACCAGGGCGTTGACGCAGACTCCTATGACTACTTCGCAGGTGACACCCCAGCAGGGATGCCGAAAGTTCTGTGCTGGCGAAACAAACTGATTAACTGCGCGGCGGAATACACCGGGGCAGATGCCGGGAACCACATCACCGACCAGCGCGATTTCGTCTATATCGGCAACACCCTCCCAGTCAACCGCGACAGTTGGGTGGATTGGCCTCTCTACACCAATTCAACAACGGCAGGAGAAAACACTTTTGCAGTTGATGGAGACGCGTCGTCTG
>CAZBOT010000223.1:0-2208 GCA_964493575.1 uncultured Candidatus Saccharibacteria bacterium
AAGACTTTAGCGCGATTGAGTACGCGGATGGCATTGCGTCAATCGGCTCTGGCTCACTGTACGCACTAGGGGCGTTGCGCGTGGCGAATGGCGAGCCGACTGAGCGGATTGAGGCGGCACTAGAAGCTGCGGCCTACTACAGCCCAGACGTATGTGCGCCGTTCACCGTCATCTCTGGGGAGTGGGAAGAATGAAGATACATCATTTGACGAACAGCCCCTGGGCGGCAACAGGTTACGGAGCGCAAGCCAAGTTGTTCATCCCGCGCATTGCCGAGCTTGGCCACGAGCAGACCATGACCGCGTTCTACGGCCTTGAAGGTGCGCCGCTGACGTGGAATGGCATGCGCGTATATCCGCGAGCGTTCCACCCCTACGGCCAAGACATTGTAGGCGCGAATGCGGTGCATGCTGGCGCAGACATCATTCTGTCTTTGCTGGATGCGTGGGTGTGTGAGCCGAAGGGGTATGGCAAGACGCCTTGGGCGGCGTGGTTCCCGATTGACTCTGAGCCTATCCCGCCCCCAGTTGCTGACGTGGTGCGCCAGGCGCGCTGGCCTATCGTAATGAGCGAGTTTGGCAAGCGCATGGCCGAGCAAGCGGGTATCAAGAGCCACTATGTGCCGCACGGCGTAGATACCAAAGTGTTCCACGACATGGGCAATCAGCGGGATATGCTGAAGTGGCCGAAAGATAAGTTTATCGTGGGCATGGTGGCGGCCAACAAGGGCAATCCGAGCCGCAAAGCGTTCGTGGAGAACATTGCCGCCTTCCGCATGTTCCAAAAGAAGCACCCTGACGCGTGGCTGTACCTTCACACTTACATGTCCGAGCGCGGCGAGAATAGCGGCGTGAATTTGACCGAGTACATGGACTCGCTAGGCATGGAGCGCGGGCGCGATTATGGCGTGTGCGACCAGTACAACTACATTATGAGCTTCCCCGAAAGCTACATGGCTGCGGCGTATAGCTCAATGGATGTGCATATGCTGGTGAGTATGGGCGAAGGGTTTGGTATCCCCACGCTTGAAGCGCAGGCGTGCGGCACTCCCGTTGTGGTAGGCGACTGGACTGCGATGAGCGAGTTGTGCTTCGCAGGATGGAAGGTAGACAAGCAAGACGCGCAGCCTGTATGGACTCCATTGGCTGCATATCAGTACACACCGCGTGCCGAGGCAATCGCGGACAAACTAGACGAGGCGTATAAGACGGCTGGCCGCATGAGAAAGGATGCCCGCGAAGGCGCAATGCAGTACGACGCGGACAAGGTGACAAAAGAGTATTGGCAGCCCGTCTTGGCCGAGATTGAGAAGCAGGTGACGAAATGAATTTGCACGAAAAGCTGATTGACGAGCTACTGTACGGCAACGTTGTACGCACCGAGCGCGAGGAGGCTGCGCGGCAGGAGATTTTGAAGCTGCGCGGCGTTCAGAAAGATGAGCCGCAGAAAGGGCGGCGCGTGAAGGATGAGCAGCCAGTATCCAGCTAGTTACTTCATCGGGCATGGCTACGCAGATGACCCGAAGCGCAAGGCCATGAAGGCGCAGGAAGCCGAGCGTATCAAGGCACGCCTGACCGTGAAGACTGGCCGCGTGCTGGATGTGGGCTGTGGCATTGGCGATTTTCTGGCAGAGCATTTTGCCGCGTGGAAGAAGCATGGCACAGAGGTTAGCGCATACGCCACCAAAGAGGCCGCGCGGCGCGGCGTGGATGTACGCGACACCGCGTGGAGCTTTGATGACCGATTGTGGGATTTGGTCATCTGGCGCGGCACGTTCCAGCACCTGCCAGACCCCGTTAGCGAGTTGCGCGATTGCGTGGCGCGGATGAAGCGCGGAGCGACGATCGCCATCCTTGCTACGCCGAACACGAACGGCCTTGTCTACAAGCTGTTTGGCGATTTGCCGGCATTGGATGCGCCGCGCAACTGGGTTGTGCCGAGCGACACGATGCTAGTGAACATCCTGACCAACTTGGGGCTAAAGGATATTGAGGTTGTATATCCGTATTGGGATACGCCTTATGCGCGCCCGTTGGTGGACTTTGCAAAGTTTGTGCTGCGCTTGTTTGGTGTGAAGACGAAGTTCGCGTTCCCGCGCTCAATGATGGAGATTTATGCCCGCAAGTAAAGTGGCTGCGATCATCGCAAATCACAACCTGTCAGAGCGCGCCAATAACCTTTCGCGTGCGCTGAGTGGCATTGATGGAT
>CAZBOT010000224.1:0-2205 GCA_964493575.1 uncultured Candidatus Saccharibacteria bacterium
CTATAAAATCGACATTGACGATATTCTGAATTGGGCAAAGAAATATGATGGCCCTAAATTTCACGCGTTGCTATGCGACCCGCCTTACCATTTGACCTCTGTCGTCAAGCGTTTTGGCAAAAAAGGTGCAAAGGAGGCCAAGGGCTTCATGGGTCAAACATGGGATGGCGGCGATATTGCGTTTCGTGCCGAAACGTGGGCTGCCATTGCTGAACATTTGCATCCCGGCGCTTTTGGCATGGCGTTTTCTGGCGCGCGCACATGGCACAGAATGGCCGTGGCTATTGAAGACGCTGGATTGCTCATTCACCCCACGGTATATGTGTGGGTCTATGGCTCAGGCTTCCCCAAAGCCACACGCATAGACACGCAGATTGACCGTGCTGCTGGCCTAGAGATTGAGCATGGCATAAAAATCAGCGATAACCGCTCTATGGTTGGCGGTAATTACACTAGAGACAATAAACACAGGCCGCAGACAGAACAGGCGCGGCAGTGGGCGCAGCACCGCTATGGCGCGCAGGCGTTGAAGCCTGCGGCAGAACCGATCATCGTGTTCCAAAAGCCCTACGATGGCAGGCCGATAGATAGCATGCTTGTTACTGGTGCAGGTGCGCTGAATATTGGGGCGGCAAGGATTGCCCATAATGAGGATTCTAAAATTGTGCGCAGCCCTAGCAACTTCGGAGCTGGCGGCCCTTTCAAGGATAGCGAAAGGATGTCAATTTCTCCTGATGGCCGCTGGCCGGCCAACTTTGCGCTGAGCCATCATCCCGAATGTGGTGAGGCGTGTCATGTAAATTGCAATGTGCGCAAGCTGGACGAACAGACTGGCGTAAGCCGTAGCCAGAGGTCATATCGTGGAGACGGCATAGGCGATGGGTACAACGGTAGCCGATACTTCTTCAATGCAGACTTCATGCTGGACAGGCTGGAAGATACTTTCGTGTACCAGGCGAAAGCGGGGAAGAGGGAACGCAATGCTGGGCTTGACAATCGCAACGTGCATCCCACATTAAAGCCAATTGCGTTGGTTGAGCACCTCGCCAAGCTTCTGTTGCCGCCCGAAGGATATGATCGCCGGCTACTTGTGCCGTTCTCTGGTTCTGGCTCAGAAATGATTGGAGCGATGCGCGCGGGGTGGGACTTTATTCAAGGCGTAGAGCTTGGCGAGGAGTACGCAGAAATTGCAAAAGCGCGTTTAGCCCACTGGGAAAATGAGCACGCCAACTCCACAACTCATCAATGCGGGTGTAGCTCAGTTGTGGTACAATCCTAAATAATCTAAATTGCGACCCGTGAGGAAGGGCGCAGAACGAATAGCCTCACTAACGAACGTGCGGCTTCTGTGCAACGGGGAAACCTGTTGGCCTCACCACGGAAGTCGCATGTACGCGAGTGAGGTGTTTTTGTCTATGAGCGAAGTCAAGTTGCATCTTGGTGATTGTTTGGAGTACATGAAGTCCATGCCTGATAAGAGCGTGGATGCGGTAATTACTGACCCGCCGTACGGGGGGGGACGTGGTGAGGGCTTTGAGGGCTTTGGGGGCTTTGGGAAGCCCATTGCGCGCAGGCGTTTTGAAAATGGCGAGTGGGACAAAAACCGCCCGGCCAAAGAGGTATTTGATTACCTGCTCAAATACCCCGTTGTTCTGATTTTTGGAGGTAATTACTTTGCTGACATTCTTCCCAAAAGTACTCATTGGATTGTGTGGGACAAGCTGAATACCATGCCGTCGTTTAGCGACTGCGAGCTTGTGTGGACTAATTCCGAACGGAAGAGCGTCAAGAAAATCACGCACGAATATAACGGGTTGCTTGGCAAAGAGCAGGAGAGGCACCACCCAACCCAAAAACCCGTGTCTTTGATGAAAAAGATAGTTTTGCAGTACACCCGCGAGGGCGACACCATCCTCGACCCTTTCATGGGTTCGGGCACGACTGGCGTAGCCTGTGTGCAGACGGGGCGCAACTTTATTGGCTGCGAGATTGATCCTGGCTACTTTGCCATCGCCGAGAAGCGCATTGCTGACGCACAATTGCAAACGAGGATGAATCTATAGTTAAAAAAGGAGCTAGAAGATGGAATCAGAGAAAAAGACACCAGAACAGCGGCTTGACGAGTGTATCGCAGACTGGCGCGCCGAGATTGTGCATGCCGCAAAGGCCGAGAATGCCTACCGCAAGCTGCGCCAAGAGAAGCGC
>CAZBOT010000225.1:0-2199 GCA_964493575.1 uncultured Candidatus Saccharibacteria bacterium
AGCCTGCCAGGTCAGTGCGCGCGCCGGCCGTGGCGGGCGCGCGAGGGGGATTAGATCAGACGGTCACGCCGACTTGAGAGTCAAACAAATCCTCGTACCACTCCAGCCACGTCATGATCCGCCAGCCGTCCACGTCTCGACGCTCGGCCAGCCAATCCATCAGATCGAGCGCCCCAAACTGGCTGTCGTAGCCAGCGATCCACGTATACGGGCCGTTCGCACTAGCCTCGTAGCGATGTCCGACGATAAACGCAGGCCCCCCTTTCACCGTATTCGTGATCGTGGTCTTGACCTGATCGAGCGTTATGCCTGATCCGAGTGACACACACGGAGCGACTTTGTATAGGGCATCGGCCTGCCGACCGACGAGGTGCACGCCGGCAGACGGGAATAACGGCTGCGAAACTGATATCTGCCGAGCTGACAGATACCCCTCGTCGCGCATAGCCGCCCGCAAGGTCGCATCCTGCACGCCCTGTATGTACTGATGCAACCGCGCGGAGCGGGGGTCGATGCCGAGCGCGACGAGATAGTCGCGGCACGAGTTGGCTCGACGCACGTACTCGGTCAACCCGATCTCGTTGTAGCTGTAATTGTTTTGGCCGTGGTTTGTCACCTCGTGCCCGTATTGATCCTGGAGTGCGGCTACACCCTGGTGGTCTAAGTGGCCGGTCTGACCAATACTCAATTCTGCAATTCCGAATGACAGCCGCAACCCGCGCTTTTGCGCCTCCATCGCAAGCCACGTCCACTCATCATACCCGTCGTCCGATGTCCAGATCACGGTAGGCGTTGGGGGTGGCAAAACGTATGGTTCAGCGAACCACATCTGACCCGCAGTCAAGTTCGCCATCGTATCCAACCTAAGCCGTACGCGACGCGGCACGGACAGGTCTTGGGACGCGCCGGCTCCAACAACCTGGTTTGGGCCGACCGCAGTTAGCTTCTGATAGATACTCCAGCCATCCGGCAAGTCGCCCACATACTGCGCGGCCCACGCCTCGTAGTCCGCCATCGTCGCGCTGCCGATCTGTATTGTGGCCAATTTGGGTTCTCCAAGCCCTCCATGCTTCACCGCACACAGCACGGTGCGCTCGCGGGCCTCTTGCGCGGCTGGCGGCAGAGAGTAGGTGTCTGCGGCTGTCCCTACCTGGGCGTATGCACCAGTAGGCGTGCCCGTGATTGTCAGGCGCGTCGTCGGCTTTCCGTTAAATTTCACGTCGGTATCGATGTCCAATGTGCCCGCGGCACCCGGCACCGATGGTGAGTCAATTGCCGTGGTCCCGATAGGCGCTGCCGGCGTGCGGCATGGCGCTTTCGTGTAGCCGGCCGGGTAGCGCGGGCGGATGTCGAGCGGGTCATACCGCCCTTGAATTCTATTCCACCCACCCGGACCCGTTACCGCAGTGACCAGATCCGTATCGGTTCCGGTGTGCGGATCGCGGATGCCAACCACGCGGTCATTCTCGTCGTACACGAACGGCGTACCGCTCTTGAGTTTCTTCGTCATGCTTCCAGTCTCCTTCAGGCTTTGCCCTTGACTCGTTCAAATGTGCGCATCCCGCCCAGGCCCAACATGCCGGTGAGCAGCACGAGCAGGGTTTCGTTGTCGATGGCAGGCAGGGGCGGCACGGTCGCGCCGAAAAGCGCCACGCACCACGGCAGCAGAGGCTGGGCGATGAACTGGTAGGCGAGGCCGGCCACGCAGCACCAGCCCGTTGCCGGGCGCCAGCCGCCCCGGAACAGGTCGGTCTGCACCTCGGCCTTGTTGATCTCCATCTGCCCGAGCGCGAGCCGCACCTCGGCGTCGAGCTGTGCGAGGTCGCCGCGCTGGCCGAGCTCGAGCGCGCGCAGCTTGGCCTCGGCCGCCTGCTGCGGATCGGGCAGCACCTTGTCGATCACGGACACCACCGCGGGGATCAGCGCTTGCCACATGGTCACAGTCGCCAGATCGAGCGCAGCGCCACCCGCTGCCAGGCGAACAGCAGCCGCAGGTTCGTAGCCAGGACGGTTTCGATCGCCTCGGACCAGCGGCATGCGTCGGCGATCGGCTTGACGTGCGAGGCCTTCCAGGCGGCCAGGTCTGTGATCTTGTCCATGTCAGGCCTCGAGCAGGTTGTCGGCGATGCGCCGCGCCCAGCCGCGCCCGATCAGCTTCTCGAAAGCCACATCAAAGTTCATCGCACTCTCCGTTCTGCG
>CAZBOT010000226.1:0-2186 GCA_964493575.1 uncultured Candidatus Saccharibacteria bacterium
GACAGGCACAGGCCGCTGGACCCCGACGCGGTTCACGATCGTGGCGGCGATGGCGGGGAGGGGTGAACGTGTGGACTCGCATGCAGGAGACCAGCAGTGACCGGCCAGCACACCCCGCCGCCGCCGGCATGGCCGTCATGGCCACCCAGGTGGTTCATGATCCTGTCGTGCCTGCTGGCCCTCGCGCTCGGATCGGTCGGCTACATCCACGAGTTGCTGTCCGACGCACCGAACATGAACGTCCTGGGGGCATCAGCGTGGTTCTTCGTGCTCGGCATGTTCGGGCCCGGCGTCATCTCGTTGCTGAAGCGATGAGGCGCCACGCCCGCAAGATCGCGTGCCTGCCGTTCGGGGACGTGTTGAGGCGCCACGCCCGCAAGATCGCGTGCCTGTGGCTCGCCGGCGTGTGGGTGCCACTCGCCGGCATCATCGTGTGGGCGGTGGTCAGATGACCCGGTCAGGCAGGACGAGGCGGGCGACGCATCAGCCCGGTCGGCGGTTCAGCACGATGCGTCGCCGCGGCGACAAGCACGTCATGATCGCGGTCTTCCTCTCCTACCTGGTGTTCGGGCTGATGATCTTCGCCGGCCTCCGCCACTTCCAGACGACGAACGACGCCCGCCAGGACCGCATCTCCCAGGAGAACGACAAGGCGCGCGACAAGTTCTCACTGGATCAGTGCCTCCGGCAGCGGAATCTGGAGCGCGAGCACAACCGGTTGATCGACGCGACGAACCGTGGGTGGCAGGCGGCCATGGAGCGCCGCGGGACAACTGGCAAGGTCAAGCTGTCACGCTGCAGATGACGCCGGTTACCCGGAGCTGGTCGTGATCCTCGGGATCCACCGGTCGTGATCTGACCACATCATCAACGACCCCACGCTGGCGAGAAGCGACACGACGTCCTCCTCGAGGCCGTGCACCTGGTCGTTGATCACGGTGTAGAGGCGATGGCCGTTCACCGAGCTGATGTCGGAGAACTTGGTGAAGATGGCCGACACGCTCGTGAACTGCCGCGAGTCGTTCAGCGGCTCGATCACGGTCTCGGTGGACGGCAGGTACAGGGACGTCCGGTAGACGTGGCCACTTGCCCCCGTGATCCGGGCCTCCCGCTGTGCGCCGACGTCGAGGCTCATCAGCGTCGACACGACCTCGTCTTCGAACTGCTCCTGCGTCGTCGTCCGCCGCGGCGACCTTGGAGTGGCGCCGCGCGCCTCATAGGTGATCGTCGCGTCACGCGACGCATTCGCCACGTCCCAAACGGCATCGGGGATGCGGTCGCGACGCACGACCTTGCTGACGCGGCCGTGCAGCCACTGCACGCCGGCGGCGATGCATGACGCCTTCGCGTAGTGATCGAACTGACGTCGAAGCGCAGGGCTGCGGGCTGCGTACTGCATGAACCCGTTGCTGTAGTCGGTGATCTCGAAGTCACCGTCGTCGCGTTCGGCGACCCACACCGTCACGCTGTCGCCGTTCGCGTAGAACAGCGGCGTGGTGCACGCGACCCGACCGTCCGGCAGCTGGTCGCAGTCGATCTCGGTCGATAGCCAGCACCGGAGGCGCTTCTGAAGCGCGAGCTGTTCGATGACGGTCACGGTAGGCGCAGCTGCTCCGCAGCGATCGGTGGGATTACACGTTGACGGATGTCTAGGTTGGCACGGTCCGCGAAGCGCTGCAAGAACCCTTCGAGGTCAACCGTCCGCAGTCCTGTAAGAGGCCTCGCACACCGACAACCGCATTCAGGCTCCCACCGGTGACCAGCTGTTATCGGCCCGGTGGGCCTTCAGCTCTTCGCTGAGTCTAGACATGGTGACTTGAATCATTGCGCCGCCGAACGCCTGAGCCAATCCCACCACGTCCAATGGCATCGTCTTGACATGACGTCTAAACATCGTGTACGGTCTTGCGCATGGAGACGAACGGGTCCAAGGTCCTCAAGGCGAGAACAGCTGCCGGACTCTCCCGCGACGCGCTCGCTCGAGCGACCGGACTGACATCGCGCACGATCTTCCGGATCGAGCGTGACGAGTCCTACTCGAACGGCAGCCTGGCCCTCATCGCGCATGCGCTCGGGCTTCCGATCGACTCGTTCCTCCATGAGAACGACTGTGCCACCGGTCCGTCGGGCCGTGTGGAAATCGGCGACGGCCCAGCCCCCGCGAAGAAGCGGGCCGCCGCCTCAAC
>CAZBOT010000227.1:0-2179 GCA_964493575.1 uncultured Candidatus Saccharibacteria bacterium
ATCGTGAGCATGAGCATTCGACTAATGGCCCAGCTTTGGGACAACGGAGACCCCGACTTATCAGGCAGCAAACTGCTTGTCGTTCTTTGCCTTGCAGATCATTCCAATGATGACGGCGTTTGTTGGCCGTCTATCAATCGCTTGGCTGAGCGAACACGGATTGACCGGCGTAACATCATGCGGCATTTGCAATCGCTGGAGGCAATGGGGTATCTGGAGATCGCCCGTACACCGGGCCGACCCAACAGGTACACAGTCCATGCTACCCGTGACGATATTACCACCAGTGGTAAAACTATCACCAGTGGTAACAGCGTCACGCCCACCCGTGGTAAAACTATCACGGGTACCCGTGGTAAAACTATCACCACACCCGTGGTAAAATCGCCACCCGAATCATCATATAACCCTAACTATGAACCGCCAATACAATCATCATCTAACGGCAAGACAGAAGACGCTTTGATTGATCCCGAACTGCGGCAGGCCATAAGCCAGTGGAATGAAACTTTCAGCGGCACAGCCTGGGAAGGCAACCCCCCGATTGCCCTACTGCCCAAGTGGTTGGCGCAAGGTGGGCCGGATGTGCTGAGCTACATGATAGGCAAAGCCAAAGACAAGGACAATCCCGGCGGCTGGCTCTGGACAACTTACGACAACTGGCGCAAGGATGGGGAAGTGGCACCCTTCGTGATGAGGGCTGTTAGGGGAAATTCGTCCCCCTTCCCCTCACCCGTGAAAGATGGCAAGCTGCGGATGATTTACGAAGACGGTTCAATCGAAGAAGTGGAGGCAATGACCAATGGTTGAGATTTACGAAGACCCCCGGCACGCATACCTGGATCGGCTGGGGCGCGAGCTTTACCAGCGCTTGAACGCCGCAGTTGCACCCGAACTGATTTACGACTGGCTCAAGCTGGCAATCGAGAAGGTGGCACCAGCCGACAACGCCGGCGCAATCATGGAGTGGCACCCGTCATTCGAGATTTACGATCAGGAGATCGCTCGGCGCATCGCCCTGTCACAACTGCCTGAGAATGAGCGCAAGTTGCTCAACTGGCCCTGGCAGTCATGGAACAACCTGATTGACCCTATCGAGGCTGGTATCTTGGTTGTGCTGGCCGGCCCTGACGGCGCTGGCAAGACGACCTATGCTGAGAATATCGCAGAGTATTGGGCAAAGCGTGGGCAGCAGGTGGTATTCGTTCACTTCGAGTTGTCGAAGTTCATCATGCTCGACCGGCGTGCAGTCCGGCACACGGCCATCGCACGCCGCCAACTCAAATTGGCCGGCGAATTGACGACGCGAGAACTAGCAGACCTGGAAGAAGCCAAGCGCCGTTTGCTGGCCTGGCCTGGCGGCATCACCTATCTGCACACGCCCGGCAAGTCGATTGAATTGGTTGTTCGTGAGCTTGCCAGATTGCAAGCGGCTGGCAAGTGCGACGTGGCCGTAATAGACTATCTTGAAAAGGCGGCCCCGTCCAACACCCAGCTAAAGGCGTTTGGTTCTAACCAGTACCAGCGCGAAGCTAACGATGTGGAACTGCTCAAGAACTACTCCGAGAGCGCAGCTATTCCCATGCTGCTGCTGTCGCAGTTCAGCAAGTCCGGCAAGGCTACGAGCTTTGACGACCTCGACCGTGGCGCTATCCGTGGCGCTGGCGAAAAGACAGAGAAGGCAAACGTGGTGATCCTGCTACAACCGGACAAGCAAGTCGGCAACGTGATGAACGTCAAGCTGGACAAGAACACGATGGGCCCCAAAGGCAGCTTTCAGCAAGGCGTAAACTTCGCACAGTATCAGGTAGGAGACCTTGCAAGATGACAAACGACAAGATCACATGGGAGCGCATAGTCCAGCAATGCCCTGAGCTTGGGCGAATGCGTGACGAAGCCAGCAAGGTAGACGACAGCGATCCGTATTTTTGTGCCAATGACGTGTGGTTTGAGCTGTTCAAGCCTCGGCTATTGCGGCTAGTGGGCTTTGAAGCGTTGCCAGTATACTCTGATTGGATGTACGGGCATGTGGCTTATGACATTGCGTATCAGACGATTTACAACGAATTGCCCGATTGCCGCATGTGCGCCTGCATGTGACCAGTACAGAAGGCCACCCAATGACCGCCCTAACGCAACTCAAAAAACTCTACCCCGCTGGCACGACCATCGAGTACCG
>CAZBOT010000228.1:0-2174 GCA_964493575.1 uncultured Candidatus Saccharibacteria bacterium
TGTCCTGTCCTTCACACTCTCAGGCATTGGGTTTGGCTTGTGCCAGATAATGTCTGAGCGCAGATACCATCCGTCTTGACGCAAAGCGAACGCCAGCATCCACGGAATGCCGATGAGGTCTTTGGGCTTTAGACCGATAGTGCGCTTGAATTTCTTGGCGGCATACCTGCTGCCGACGTTTGAGAGTTGTTTTGCAGATGGGCCTCCGCTACCCTTTGTGTCGCTAAAATACGAGTCCCCAATGTTCAGCCATAGCGTGCCGTGTGGTTTGAGGACGCGCCACACTTCGCGGAACACGGCAACCATGTTCTCTATGTACTGTTCAGGAGTCTCTTCAAGACCTAATTGCGCGCTTGTGCCGTAATCGCGTAGCCCATAGTACGGCGGCGAAGTCACGCACATGTCCACGCTCTCATCTGCCAGCGGCAAGCGAAGAGAGTTTGCGTTTACGAGTAGTTCAGCCAAGATGCGCGCTACTCCCCTCGCCTACGCAATTCAACTTGAAACTGGCGGATTTTATGCACATTCACTTCATAGGCGCACCCATTTGGTAGATTGCTAGTGCTGTCATTTAAATCGAATAAATTGTTCATGTTTCAATCCTTGTACGGGTCTACGATTTCGCTACCCGCCATTGCTACGCCCAGCGGGGTCAGCTTGTGCACAATTTCTACGGTGTCGGCGTGATGAGCCAATACTTCGTCAATGCGCTTGTAGGCTTGCGGGGCTTCGTCTACATCCGCACCGCGCAAGATAACACCTTTCTCGCGCAGCCAGTCTTGCATTGACTCGCGCGAGATTGCACCTTCGGTCTTGCGCTCACCAGTCTTGCGGTTGAATTTACCACGCGCGGCGGTGCGGCTCATCACGCGCCCAGCACCGTGAACGGTGGAGTACATGGCGGCTTTGGATAGCTCAGAGTCTTTGCCGCGCAGGATGTACGAGCTATCGCCCATGCTGCCGCCCACAAAGGATAGCTGGCCAGGGAATGCGGGAGTGGCACCCTTGCGGACTACCCATAGTTTTTCGCCAAAGTGTTCTTCTTGCCATGCAAAGTTATGATGATTGTGGACTTCTTCAAGAATGGGCGAGCCAAATACACCCATCTCTGAGGCTACTTTGCCACACACCCAATCGCGACCAGCGTAGGCGTACTTGCCGGCCAGCTCCATGCACGCGAGATAATCGTCAGCCAACGGTGTGCCAACCTTCAGCACCAACGGCTCGGCGTCAATGCTATCTTGTGCGCCACCAGCTTTCAAAAAGTAGGTGGCGATTTTGTGGCCTAGCCCGCGCGAGCCAAAGTGAACGCCAATCCACACATAGCCATCATCACCAGCGAATACGTCTACATAATGATTGCCGCTGCCCACTGTGCCAAGCTGCTGGCGCGCCATTTCTTTGAGTGGCGCAGCTGCGGGGATTGACCACGCGTCATCGTCAAATAGCTCATGGTCTACACGTTCGTTATTCTTGCGCCCCACGCCAAAGGCGATATTGTCTACAATGCCATCCATGATTTCTGGCATCGGCATATAGTCGCTAATATCGTCCGCGCGCAAGTCAAGGCGCACGGCTTTGTTGCCACATGCAATATCATAGCCAACGCCAGTAGGGCTGATTGCGTCGCGGTAGGCCACCACGCCGCCGATAGGCACGCCATAGCCCAAGTGATGGTCAGCCATCAGCGCAGCGTAGGCCGCGTTCTCTTTGGCCTTGCGGATTTGGCGCAACGCCCCTTCATCTACTGGGTCGCCGAATACGGGGATACCGTCAATCGTTTGCATCATTCACCTTCTTTCGCCAATCGTTGTACGCGTCGATGCTTGCAAAGAAAGTTGCCTCTTGCAACATAACCTCGCCAATCTGCTCATCCGATAAATCGCGCGCTTCCCATTCATCGCAACCAGAGCATGAGCCATACCAGTATTTGTACGAGAACACGCGCCCGTCAGACAAAAGAACGTCAATATCAACGTGTCCTTGATAGCCGCCTTCGTAGTCTAGACGCAAAACCTTCTCGCCACCAAGATTGAACACAACATCAGACAAAACCTCGGAGTATCGCGCCCCTTCGATTAGACCAACAATGTCTATCTCGCTCATTCCAAACCTCCCGCCGCCTTCATCTCGCTCTGCTTGTAGCTCATCACTTGACGAATGTTGCGCGCTTC
>CAZBOT010000229.1:0-2155 GCA_964493575.1 uncultured Candidatus Saccharibacteria bacterium
GCGAGTTCGCCACAGCGGTGTCATTGCCAGCCACGTAAACTTTCAACCAGCCCGACTGCGGGCCGTCACTTACGATTTGAGCAGTCATGTTTGTTCTCCTTGTCGAAACTACAAACCATCAATTCCCTTCCCCTGAATGTACTCATTCGGGGGAAGGGTCAGGGATGGGGGTTAAGTCGTCGGGTTCACACTCAGGCCATAGCCTGCATTCGGGACGGGGGCCGCCGCGAACACATTCGTCACCGTGTCCGCCACACCCGTGCATCCCACGAACTGGACGTGTCCGCGCAGCACGATCAGGTGCTTCGCCGTGGACGAGTCGCCGATGGCATTGTCGATGGACGCGCCATCTGCGCCGCCTGCGCTCATATCCAGGTTGCAGAACAGGCAGTCCTCGAACTGTGTCACCCACGGGACGGAAGCCGCCTCGAATTTCACCAGCAGTTTCCCAGCCGTCACGCTCCAGCTCAGGAACTCACAGCCGATGAACTTGTTGCGGTAGCATTCCGTGCCGCTCATCAGCAACTCGGCATTCGCCGCCGCGCGGATGATCGTCTGCAGGCCAACGGAACAGCGCTTGAACAGGTTCTCCTCGCCGCTCACCTTCAGCGAATAACTGCCAGCGCGGGCGCCAGCGGTTGCATGGCCCATCCCAGCGAAGAAACAGTTCTCGAAGAGATTGCGGTCGCCGCTCACGATCACAGCGCCCGAATCCTCTGCCGCGTCGTTGCCGTTGAAGAACTGCACGTTCTTCACGATACAGCCGTTGCCCTGAAAATCGATCAGGTAATCCGCGTCCACATCCGCCGAGCCAGTCACGCGCGCCCGCTGGCCAACGCCAGGGATGTCGCCCGAAAGCCCGATCAGGTGCGTGTACGATTTCGCCCAGTCCAGCGCAGCCGCAAGAGCATTGCCAGTCGGGCCGCCCACCAACAGCACCACATCGTTCTGGTTCGTGGTGCAGAGCGCGTAAGCCGCCGCCAGCGTCGCCAGCGGACGTTCGAATGTGGTGCCAGGATTGCTGTCAGACCCGCTCTGCGGATCCACCACATAGACGTTTGAATTCGGGCCGCGTGGAATACCTACCAACGCCTGGTAGTAGGTTGCAGCCTTTGGGAAGAGACTCATCTCATCCTCCTTATGCGGTCAGGAACGCGAACGGGAAGCGGGTCGCGGCCGTCTGGTTCATGCGGTTGATCGGGTTCGGCAGGGCAAATCCCAGGCGCATCACAGCACGCAGGGCCACCATGTCCTGTTGAGCCAGGTTGTAGACGATGTTTCCGCCCGCGTCCTGGATCACCGCTTCGGTCAGGATCTTGTAGGTGATGTCCTGGCGCATGGAATAGACCAGTTGATTCCACTGGCCGCTCTGCAACAGGTACGTCGCGCTCACCGAACCATCCAGCGGGAACTCGCACGGCTGGCCATCCAGATCGTATTGTCCGCGCACCTGCATCGAAGGCTGGAAGATCGGAGCGCCATCGGTGGTCCGCAAGTCGCGGAGTTTGCGGCGCAGGGTAGTATGCGCAATGTGGCCCGTGGCCATAAAGCCATCCGCTTCGAGCAGGCCGATCAGGCCGCTGACTCCCGCACCTGTCTCGCCCAGAATGGCTTCATACAGGTCGGTGTAGGCCGCCAGGCTGATCACGTGGCCCGCCGCGGTTGCGCCAGCAACCAGTCCAGCCGCGCCCAGGTTGGTGGTCCACGAAGCGGGGATGTTCGTCCCGTAGTTCACGGCGCCGAAGATCGCCACGTCGAAGGCGTTTTCCAGCTCAGGGCGGATCTCGCTCCAGATGTCGAAGTCCGCGTCGTCGAGCACGGCTTCGGGGATCGGCACAATGACAGCCAATTCCTCGGCGTCAATGTACTTGTTCTCCCAGGCCACTTCTGTGGTCTGCTTCAGCGACGTATCGCCGCTGACGAAATAGGCCGTGGCCAGCGCGGACATGACGGGCATCCGTTTTTGGTTGCTCGCCATATCAGGCAGGCGGCGCGCCATCCGCATCAGCGGACTGCGTTCGGCCACATTCTTGATGATCTCGCCCGAAACCTCCTGCGGGATAAGCGCAGCAGCATCGGTGCGTGAAATTTGACTGTTGTACGGCATGATATTTCTCCTTGTTATTTACGACCACTCGCTCGGCGAATGAAGTCG
>CAZBOT010000230.1:0-2153 GCA_964493575.1 uncultured Candidatus Saccharibacteria bacterium
AAGCCGGAGCCGTCGCCGGGGGCGTAGCCGTAGTCGGAGCCGGAGCCCGGTTCATTGTGCGAGATGGCGAGTAAGTTGTTGAGGTCAAGGCCAGTCATGGGGTTCGCTCTCATTGGAGTAGTTCAGCTCTTGCCTTTTCGCAAGCATAGAGGGCTGTCTGGCTGCGAGTGGCGGACTCAATCATTCGCACAATGCGAGCGGCTTCGGCAAAGTCTCGTTCGGTGGACAGTGGCACCACTTCAATTTCCGGCCGTAGTCGGCCCGTGTGCCCGACAGCGCCCCAAATAGTGTAACCCCACCGGGTGTAGGTTCCGTCGCCGTTGTCTTGGAGAAGCGTCGGGGTGCATTTCACGTTGTGAGCGGTCGCGGGGTCATCTTCAAAGTGCCAGTGTACGCCGTCCGGGTGATCGACGCGGCGACTCCCGTACTCGACACGGACATCAGAGCCTTTAATCTTCACCCACAGTCGCGGTTGCTCTTGCGTTGTACGCATCGTCGTGGTCCTCTTTTGGTTGCGCTCTCGGACGGTTTAGGTGCATTGTATCGGCGGCCGGGGGTTATGCTAGAGGAAAATCGGGATTATTTTAGCAAGAGGGGGCGGCTGGCCAATGCCCTCACCGCCCAGGAGGAGAATCAGTCGGTTACGGTGACACGGCCGACGGCGTTCCCGTTGATATCGTAGATCGTGCGCGGAAGTTCTGATTTACGGACGACGCCGGGACCGGCCCACCTATTCGACAGATCGGCCAGAATGCGAGCGAGTTCGGACCCAAGGTCGTTGCCGTCAAACGCGGCATTGTCGCATTGGATGGTGATTTTAACGGTCATGGTCTCCTCGTTTCTCCCGCGTGTGCGGGCGCTTAGGGCCGCGCTGGGCAGCCCCTCGCGCTCGGGCAGGCGAGCTAGAGCCAGCGGTGGCGGAGCGCGTAGCCGCCTTGCGACTTGCCGTGTTCGGTGATATGGCGCGAGTCGGGGTTGCTATGGTCGGCGGCCGGGCAACGCTCGCCGATGCACCTGAAGCCGTCGGGATAGAGGGCGTAGCCGAGACAGTGGACGACGTGGAAGCCCATGTCCATTCCGCAGCCGGATACGCGGATACCGCCGTCGTCCAGGGTCCAGCCCAGAGCGCGGGCGACGTAATAGCTGATGTTGGCACACTCGCCGTCGATGCAGGCGGTCACGGCGATACGCCGCATCATCCCGGACCGTGAGACGTGCTTCAGGGTTGTATAGACGGTGGAGCCGGGGGGCAGGTGGGCGCGCAGGAAGTCGATAGCTCGCTGCTTTTCGATGCGGGCTTCGGCGGCTTTGCTCAAGGGCTTGGTGGGGGTTGCTGTCGTAGTCATGGTCTCCTCGTTTCTCCGGGCTGCTTGGCCTCGGCCGTTCCCCCCGCTGGTGCAGGGGGTGGGGCTGGGGTCAGGAGGTTAAACGGCGGTACGGGCATCGTCGATAAAGAAATCTTCCGGCTCGCCGTTCATCGTTACGCCGTCGCGCCAAGTCAGGCCGATGCAACTATCGTTATTGGTGCAACAAATCAACCATTGGCCGATCGTATCTCGGACTACCTGATAGTCGGTGTTTGCCCAACAAACACGCTTTCCGGCGTTCACTGCGGCCTTGATTTCATCCAGGGTCATATATTCGCTCGTTTCTCCCGCTGGGCGGGGTTAGGGCTGCGGTTAGCCGTTCGCAAGGACCACGCGACCGTCGGCAACGTAGGGGGTGCGGCAGCCTGCGCGTTTGGCGGCCTCGGTTAGGGCGCTCGCGGCGGGTTCGGCCCAGGCACCATCCCAGTAGCCTGCGCCGTGGCCGTTGCGCGTGAGCCAGTAATCGTGTCCGGCGCGACCGGCCGGGCCGAAGTCCGGACCGTACTTCAGGCAGTTATCGGGATGTAGGTGCGCGGCGTTGTCGCGCTGGAAAGCGGCGCAATCGGCGATGATATCGGCCAGAGTGTCGGGGTCGATATCTGCGATACCGTGATCGTGGTCCAGGGGCGCGCCGGTGTCCAAGTCGTTTTCGGACCAGAGCATCGTCTCGCAGTACGCTCGGGTAAATTCGTCTAGTGCTGGGGTACTCATCGGGGCTATCTCCGGGTTGCATCTCCGCTTGGGGGCGGGATTTACGGTAACGCACCTACCCGCCCCCGTCAACGG
>CAZBOT010000231.1:0-2153 GCA_964493575.1 uncultured Candidatus Saccharibacteria bacterium
CTCGTTCCCCGCATAGACAACTCGCTCAACGATGCCGCCCCGCGCCAATACCAGATGCGTCGAGCCTCTTTCAGTATCACTTCCCGCCCATTGCGGGAATCCAGCACCCCAGCAAACACACCGGCGCTGTAAGTGCGAACGATTACATACATCCCAATCATTGTCATCTCCTGTTTGTGTGGCCACGTGCCGCGATGGGGCGTCATTTGGGTATTATCCTCCCGCAGTCCAGGCACAAGTCGCTCATCGCCGTGTAAGGCTGGAGCCGTTCGTCTGGATGTGAACACGCGCCAGGCCTGCGGTCAGGAAACGCCCGCCGCACGGCTGCCAGTGGGATATGCTTCAACTGCTCGCGCACCGATTCGGGCAGGATGTCACCGTAAATCTCATCTTGCTCAGTCATGGCAGCCCACCACAAGCCAGCTCTCGCCGTCATGGATGGCGTAGATGCTGAGGGGAGCCGGGCAGCCGATCTTGGTGCGTTGACCCGGCTCCAGCAGGGTTAGCGGGCCGCTTGATTCCGGCCGGGTCGGTGGGTAGTAGCATTGCAGGTAATACCGGCCGTCCGCATCTTGCTGAATCTGTGGCGTGCCGATGTCGCAGCGCACCGTCGGCTCGCACCCGCCAAGCCTCAGATAGAGCGGGTTGCAGTAGCCGCCCCCCCCGCCAGCCTCCACAGGCGAAGATATAGCGAACGCCAACACCAACATCGCGGCCACCAGCACAAAGGCCAGCGCGCCCAGGAACATCACATTGCGGTCAAATCGTTTCATTCAATCACCCTCCGAGAGGCTGGACATCTTGTCCAGCGCCCCAAACAGCGCCGACAGAAACCACGCCAGCGCGAACAGGCCGAAACCCAGGCCCCACAGTAAGCACAAAACTGTTGCCAGTACCGCAACAATGGCCGGCCAATCAATCATCATGCCGCCTCCGGCCATCTGTTCATATGTTCGCGCGCGAACACTTCCGGCCCCGCGTCCGGCTCAATCAGTTCACACTCCCCGGCCGGCACCTGGACTCCTCTGCTGTCAGCGCGCACAAAGTCCACCCACCCGCCCATCACGCGGATGATTCTTCCGGTCTGCCCGGCGTGCTGGCCGGTGGTCACTCTCACCATGTCGTTGAGTTTCACCGCCCATCCTCCTGCGCCATCTTCGCTGCCCGGAATCTCCGCAACGCCTCAGCCCTGGCAGACGGCAGCACCGCCGGCACGTTGCGCCATGTGCGCCGGCCCTCCGCCAGAATCGCGGCTTTCCGCTCGGGCCAGGTCGCCGCGAATGCGTCAAGGTCTGCCGCGCGAATGGCGTACATCCGTATGCCGCGCAACTGGACGCGCTCATGAGGCATTCCGTGCACGGTGCACCAGCGGCGCACCGTCTCCGTGTTGACGCCAACGCGCTCAGCCGCTTCCGTCACCGTCAGGTAGCCGTCAATCATCGCCGGTCCTCCAGCGACAACGACGCCGCAATCAGCGCCGAGCCGCCAATCATCAGCACCCCGGCCCAGAACAGAAAATCAGCCGCCGGGAACCAGACGCCGGCCCACTGCGCGACAACCGGCACGCACAGCGCGCACACGCCGGCAATGAGTAGCAGCACCGCCGTTCGTTTCGTCATTTGCAAAGCCCTCCAAGAAACGTTATCCGCGCTTTCGCTGACACGTACTCGAATGCCCGCGCAAAGCTGCCTGCCGCGAATTGGCTCTTACCAGGCACAAATGCAGAGCGTTCTCTTGCCCCTCTGGCAGTACATTCGATGATCTGCAGCCCGACCAGGCCGCTCGCCGTCTGGCATAAGCGGTAGAACTTGCGCGGATTCTCAAGCGCCTGCCAGCGTTCAATCTCGCCGCCGTTATCGCAAGCATGGCGAATGGCCGGCGCTTCACCGTGCTTTACCGTCGCGTGAGCGGAGAAGATAACCGCCTGATGCCGGGTGAATACACCGGCCCGCGCGCTGAGGATGATTACCAGCGCCACAACGCCGAGCAGGAGCAACAGCCAGGGGAAGCGCGGAGCCGAGCGGATAGTTGCGGTCGCGGTGGTCATTCCTCAATCCTCCTGTACACCCATGCCTCAGCATCGCTCAGCGGCGCATCGGTGAGCGCGTCCCGCACCGCCAGATACCCGCGCAACAGAGGACGGCGGGCCAGGA
>CAZBOT010000232.1:0-2138 GCA_964493575.1 uncultured Candidatus Saccharibacteria bacterium
GCTGGGAAAAGGCGGGAAATACCGCTGGGTGCCGGTGGAAGCGGCCATGGAGATTATCGAGCGCCGCCGCTCCCTGATGAGCGACCCCCCGCGCCTGAAGAAGTATTTAGGGGAGTTGGAAAGCGTGAACGTGGAAGAAGCCCTGGCCCGCGCCGGGGCGGGCCTGCTATTCTTCGAGATCGGAAGTTATTTTACGGTGAGCCAATTCTTCCGGCGGGCGCGGATGCGCTGCGCCCTGCCCGAAAAGGTAAAACCGCACAGCCTGCGCCATACCTTTGCGGTGCGGTTTCTCGAAAAGCGGATGGGCGATATTTACACCCTCTCCCAAATCTTAGGCCATTCCAGCGTGACCACGACGCAGATATATCTTTACTGCACGCCGGAGTTGCGGAGATTGAATTTGGGGAAATAAACAAGGCTCCCCCCGGGGAGCCTTGTTATAATAAAAGTATCCCAACGTAAATTAAACTAAAAGAACGGAACGGAATAGAAGCGAACGTAACGCAACTGAACGCAATACAAGTTAACCGAATTTAGGGAATTATTCCCGCTTTCCTAAAGCTAAAAACTCCCTCCCAATTGGAATATAAATAAAAGTAAAATAAACCAATCAACAAGAAGTAAAGCTAAACTATTGCAAGACAAAACGACACAATTTAACATAAAGGAACGTAATTTAATTTAAAGAAAGGTAATTTAGGGAATTGCTTCCCGCTTTCCTAAAGCCAAAAACTCCCTCCCAAAAGAAATCAAACACAAGATAGAATAACGCAAGTTAAAACAAAATAAGGAAATTGAACTTAATTTAACTGAACTGAACTCATTTAAATTTAGGGAATTACTTCCCGTCTTTAATAACGTCGGCGTTAAAGCGCCCGTAACCATAGCCCCGGTTTGCCCCAATGCCGTGATAAATCCCAGCGGCGTCGGCAAACGTCTGAATGGCTTTCTTATCCAGGATGTCTTGTAAGTATAGGAACTTGATCGTTATCGCCCATTTGTCGAACTTGGCCTTGGTGTTGATTATCAGGGCTTTGGATTGGTTCCGGGTCATATACGACCATTTGATGGGGCTTTGCGCCATTTCATCAATATTCTTGGGGCCTTCATACTCCAAAACCGGGTTTTCATAAACAATCAAACCGCTTTTTACATCATTTTTCTTTCTATACTGCCCAGCGCCCGCAATGATCGCCGCTCTAACCATCATTCCGGGGATCATTAATTCCCCGTTTTGATTTAGATACAGGGAAAGCCGGAATTGAATATCTTTGATTCTCTCCTCCATGCTTTCCGTCCTCTTCTTCTCCTGGATTTTCGTCAGCTCTTCGAGTTCCCGCGAAATCCGGGTTTTGTATAACCTCGAATCGGGACACGACATGATCAAAGGGGAGGTTCCTTCGATCCGTAAGGAAACGAAATTCTTCTCTACTGCCATTTTGCACCTCATATCTGTTTTGATAGTTAGTGGATTGATGGTTATTTAATTGCTCTTTTAATCTACTTTCATATTTTTTATCGTGATAATCCCAATGGCATTTATGGCACAGGGATACCAAATCTTCCATCGGCTCATCGAATAAATTCCGGTAGGTGTTATGATGAATATCTTCCGCCGGCTTGCTGCACAAAACGCAGCGATTTTTATCCATCGCCCGGCGTTCTATGCGTTTCATTTGCCACTTGGGAGTTAACAGATATTCTTTGTAGCGATTACTACTCACCGCCCCCGCCTCAGCATATACTGGTTAGCCTGCTGTTCGACATTCTCTTGCGTAACCACTTCCCACTTGCGGATATATGCATCCAATTGAGATTGGTAAAAGTAAATCCGCTTGCCCCCTTCTGGTTTGCAAAACGGGATGGCGCGGAGCATGGTACGCTTGTAAATTGCGCCCTTGCTGCACCCTAAATATTCCGCCGCCTCTTCGATAGTCAGCAGCTTATCCCCTTTCTCCGCTTCCAACAGTTCCAACACCCGCGCCAGCTGCGCCTTTATAGTTTCGATTTCCTGGTAAATATCCATAGCGGTCTCCTTTGGTTAGCCTTACCTTGCCACGCCTCGCCCTGCCTGGCCGTGCCACGCCTGCCATACCCAGCCCGGCCGGGCCCAGCCTCGCCTTGCCATACCTGCCCAG
>CAZBOT010000233.1:0-2115 GCA_964493575.1 uncultured Candidatus Saccharibacteria bacterium
ATGATGATGATGAAAAACGCAACTGAAGCGGCCGGGGAATTAATCGACGATCTTACACTAACTTATAACCAATTGCGGCAAAACAAGATTACCACTGAGTTAGCCGAAATAACCGCAGGGAGAATCGCCCTAGAATAAATTTAATCCTATGAAACAAGACAAGACTAAACAATCAAATAAAGGAGCAATCAGCCAAGTTATTGGCCCGGTTGTGGATGTAAAATTCGACGGTGAAGTTCCTGGAATTTATACTGCCCTCGAAGTAAAAATCGAAGATAAAACTTTAACTTTAGAAGTACAGCAGCAGCTTCCTGGTAATACTGTTCGGACTATTGCCATGAGTGCGACTGACGGCTTGCAGCGCGGTATGGAAGTTACTAACACTGGCAAAGGCATTAGCGTTCCAGTAGGTAACGCTACTTTAGGCCGCATGTTTAATGTGTTAGGTGAACCAATCGATGGAAAGGAAGCACCAGTTGCAGAAGACAATTACGAAATCCACCGCAGTGCACCTGCTTTAACAGAACAGTCTACTAAGAGTGAAATCTTAGAAACTGGCATTAAGGTCGTTGACCTTATCTGTCCAATTCTTAAAGGTGGTAAAGTTGGTTTGTTCGGTGGTGCTGGAGTAGGGAAGACCGTGCTAATTCAAGAACTTATTAACAACATCGCCAAAGCTCACGGTGGACTTTCTGTGTTCGCCGGTGTTGGTGAACGTACTCGGGAAGGTAATGACCTTTACCACGAAATGAATGAATCTGGTGTTATCGACAAAATGAGTATGGTGTTCGGTCAAATGAACGAACCCCCAGGTGCTCGTGCTCGCGTAGCCTTATCTGGTTTGTCTATGGCTGAATACTTCCGCGATAAGAACAAAGCCGATATTCTATTCTTTATCGACAACATTTTCCGTTTTACTCAAGCCGGCAGTGAGGTTTCCGCGTTGCTTGGTCGTATTCCCTCTGCGGTAGGTTACCAGCCAACTTTGGCAACTGAAATGGGTGAGCTCCAAGAACGTATCACTTCTACTAAAGAAGGTTCAATTACTTCTGTACAAGCAGTGTATGTACCAGCGGATGACTTAACCGACCCAGCTCCAGCGACAACTTTCGCTCACTTGGACTCTACTGTAGTACTCTCGCGGGCGATTTCTGACCTCGGTATTTATCCTGCGGTAGATCCACTTGATTCTACTTCTACCATTTTAGATCCAAACATTGTAGGTGAAGAACATTATCTAGTTGCTCGCGGTGTTCAAAAAACCTTGCAACGTTACCGCGATTTGCAAGATATCATCGCCATCTTGGGTATGGAAGAACTACCCGAAGAAGACAAACTCATCGTGGCTCGCGCTCGTAAGATTCAAAGATTCTTATCACAGCCATTCTTTGTAGCAGAAGTATTTACTGGAACTCCAGGGCAATATGTTTCTATCGCCGACACTGTGAAAGGGTTCAAAGAAATCTTAGACGGTAAGCATGATGATAAACCAGAACAAGCTTTCTATATGAAAGGTTCGATTAATCAAATAAATCAATAAAGTCATCCTGAGCGCAGCGAAGGATCTGTATTATAGATTCTTCACTTCGTTCAGAATGACAATTATTCTATGGCCAAACTGCAAGTTCAATTAATCACTCCCGAGCGAACCCTGATTTCAGAAGAAATCGCCAGTTTAAGTTGTCCAACCACAGATGGTCAAATCACAATTCTCCCTGGGCACGCTCCCTTAGTCGCGACCCTAGAATCTGGGGAGTTAATTGCCAGAAATGGGGGAGATGACCGTTATTTGCATGTTGCAGGTGGTTTTATTGAGGTTCGCAAAAACAACCAAATCGTGATTTTAGCTGATGCTGCAGAACACTACTTTGAGATTGATATTGCTCGTGCCGAACAAGCCAAAGAGGCTGCCCAGAAACTTTTGGAGAAACAACACCTAGCAAACGAAGAATATGCAACCGCAGCTTGGTTGCTACGCAAAAATTTAGCTCGCATTAACATTGCGCGTAAACATGCTCATCGTAAAACTCGCAGCATAACTAGTGAAGGTGTATTTAAAGAATAACTTTATCCCTGCCCGCGCAGGGATTTTATTTCATGAAAGCAAAAAAATCT
>CAZBOT010000234.1:0-2076 GCA_964493575.1 uncultured Candidatus Saccharibacteria bacterium
GGCCGTGGGCGGGACGGTGCCGCCTGTTGGCACCGTCGTATCCTGTTGTTGATGTTGACCGTTGATGTTAACCGTTGTGGGTGGCACGGGCGCCACTAGGGGTGGGGGCACGGGTGCCACTAGGGTAGTGGCGCCGGTGCCACTAGGGTCGGTGGCGTAGCGCGCCAGCACGATCCGATTGGACGTTGCTCCACGAGCGAACGTGTGCCCCTTCTCGACCTCGATCACCAGTTCTCCGTCGCGAGCCAGTGACTGCACGATGCGGATGGCGCGCCTGCGATCCACCCGCGCCTTCCTGGCGAGCTGAGAATATGACGGGTCGCACTCGCCGCGGTCGTTCGACCAGTCGGCCAGCGCCAACAGCACGAGCAGTTCAGCGCCCCTGCGTTGGCTGTTGTCCCACACGGCGGACATGACGCGGATGCTCATGACGCGCCTCCGTCCCGAACAACGCGAATCACACGTGCCGCCGCCGTGTCGGCGACATCTAACGGAAGGAAGAATCGCTTGATTGTTCCGTTGAACTCCACTACATTCGGCCGCCTTTCTGTGTAATACCGCCGCAGCCAGTTTCGTGCGAAGATGTACAGAACGCTGTAATTCCCCTGAATGTACAGCCATGTGTTGTCATTCCTCATGATGCCACTTGGCGTCCATCCAGGGACATCCCGCCGCGACTTCTCGGCCACCTCAATAGACAGCCTTCCGGTGTCTGTGCATCGCGCATCGAATTTGATCTCGAATCCCTGGATGTTTTCACCGACGGACAACTGATACAGCTTGCTGCCCATGTTTTGCAGGATGATCGCATCTCGCGCGAGCGTCATGCAAACGAAGTCCTGAAATTCGAGACCGGTCTCGAAGGTGTTTGCGCGCGGCGCATTGGGGTATCGCGGATCAAGTTTCGTTGCCGTAAGCATCCCACCCATCCTTTCTCTCGCGCGCAAAGAGCTCGATGTATGGCCCCGTCGTGTAGATCTCTCGAATCATGTCACGAAAGATGGTCGGCTTGCGGCTGTGTTCCGTGCGCTCCTCTGTTACGACGCTATCAAAGAGGCGCCGGACGTCCGGTTGACACGACCCGCGGACACACACGAGCAACAGCTCGTGACGAACACTGTTGTAGTGCCCCATGTTGTGCTTTACCTTGTCCCACACAAACGACGCCTTGTACTTGAAGCCCCACGCCGATACGACCCTGAATGCCTCCTCCAGGATTGGCGATGTCACCCACAAGAACAAGACCGCGTTGTCCATTGCCCAATCCCGAACGGGCATCGCCGCGATGTCGTCAAGCGACATGGCCGGATAGTGATCACGCTGTTCGGGGTGGTAGTCGGGTTGCGTGTTACCATACGACCATGGTGGATCGGCGTAGATGACGCGGTACTTACCAGACGGCGCAGCCGCCTCATTGGCGGCAAGCGTTTCGGCAAGCACCCTCCGTCGCGCCTCCTGGGGTCGGTGTCCGCTGCTCACCTTCTCCACCACGGCGCGCTGCGTGTCCGCGTCTGCTCGCGCCACGGCCGCCGCCTGGCTGACCGGCATGACACCATGATCGACGGCCGCGATAAGCTCGGGCGTGCCATGGTCGAGCACGACGCGCGCACGCTGGACGGACGGGCGCGACACGCTGAGAGCAGCGGCGGCGGCGGGCTGGGTAAATGCATCAATTGATGCATTTTCAACGGGGCGTCCCCTGTCCATCGTCGCGATCCGCGCCGCGACCATCGCCCGCTGCGACTCGTCCAGGTGCCGCCGGTGCAGATTGGCGCTCAGCACGAAGGAGAGCGGGTCGTCACCATCGTAGTCTCGAAAACGCGGGATGACGCTTACCGTCAGGCACGCGGCATACCGATTGCGACCGTCTAGGATCATGCCTTCATGTAGCGTGATCGCCTCTGACAGTCCGTTTACCCTGATGTCGTCCGCGAGGGCCCTCAGCTCGTCGGCGGCCAGCATCGGAAAGATGTTGGCGAGCGGGTGGAAGTCAATGCTGTTCACGAGCGCACCCCCGCCGGCCCCAACGAAAAGCGCTCGCCGTGGCTTGACCACGCGCGAGCGCCGGGGTACACT
>CAZBOT010000235.1:0-2074 GCA_964493575.1 uncultured Candidatus Saccharibacteria bacterium
AGAGTTTGCGCGGCAGTTCGTCCTAGTAGACGCGCCCCAGGTTGACCGGCTGCTCGATGCGCTGATAGATAGCTTCGAGATGGCGCCGAGGGGGAACAGGTAGGGTCATGGAAATTCGATACGATGTAACCGATTGGGCAAACGACTATAAAAGCAGCACAACAAAGCCGACTTCGCTAGATGAAGCAATTGAGCTAATGCGGGAAAGCAACATCAAGCCGGGGGAGCTGGCAAAGCTGCTCATCATCGGGCGGGAGCTGGGGATTGTCAAGGATAGCCGATTGCCGACTAACAAGATTAGCAACCTGACCGGCATGGCGTTGCATGTATCCCGTCACCGGTCGCGGCAAGTAGCACAAACCAGAATCGCCGGTAAGGATGTGGAAGTGCCGCGCTTCATCGCAAACGCCACTGTCGAAGAGGATGTAGAAGCCGGTTTTGAGTTCACCGTTCCAAACGGCAATCCTGATGTGACCGTAGTCGATTACAACGATCCCGTTGCGGCTGACCGGGCCATTGCCTATCTGATGACCAACGTACTAGGCCGCATTCAGGAACGACTCAGACTCATTGCCCTGAACAAGCCGCAGGAGTTGGGGCGCGTCGTCAAGGAACTGAAAAAGGCCATTGATGATATGGCCAAAGAGTTGAAGTAGGCCGGACGTTGCCATGCTGTGGATGTAACCCACCTTGCACATGCAACGCCGGTTTACGATAGAGGGTGCCATGTTCGTTATGTAACCCATTTGTGCGTTGCACCCGAAACGTTGCCAGTGGTGCGATGTATAACCCATGCGATTAATGCAACACAACTGAAGTGACCAGGTGGGCGGCCAATAAGTGAGCGTAACCCAGTGTAACCATGCCAAACCGCCGGTTACGATATAGCCGGGGGGGTGAGGTGCCAAGGTTAGAGTGTAATCCAAAATGTACATGCACCTCATCCCAACGGCGCAACAAACGTGATTTAGCGTCAAAAAATCCGTGCAACCCAGTTTAACCATGCGCTAAAGATAAATGCCATATGTGCAGTGTAACCCACAACGCCGATGCAACCGACAGTCACTATGTGCCACATGTAACCCATCTTTGAGGTGTGAAAGGACAATCTCATGAATGACAAACGACCGGAACCGCAACCCCGAAAGAACCCGCAACTATGGCAAGCCTACCTATTCTGGGAGGAACTTATGCTGATGCGCCAACGGCACAACCTGCGCATTTCTTCCATTGAACGGGGCAAAAGCAACCTTGATGCCACATTCGAGCGCGCCATGATTGAAGGTGTGGTTGAGATGACCAACCACAAAGGCAAACTCAAGCGCTACGAAACGTTCGTGATCAGCGACATCCTGAGCAATGCTGAAAAGATGATGATTGACTACGGCTCACTTGTTCCTGTTTGGCCGTGGATTACATCTATAAAGGGCCTTGGAGCGGGTGGCCAGGCCGCTAAGGTGCTGGCGTTGATTGATGACATCGGGCGCTTTGATACCATTGCTAAACTATGGCGGTACGCTGGCTATGGGCTGTATCTATACTACGAAAAGGACGGCAAAGTGCAAGCGCCTATCCGGGGCAAGGTATCGCAGGGTAGCGGAGATGACCGGCGCATTGTGGAGGCAATACCCGAACCCAATCCAGAATGGGGGCCAACTTTCGCCCGTGATCGTGGTGTGCCTGGCTATGTGCTGCCCTTCAACAAGACGCTGAAGTCGGCGCTGTACATTGTGGGTGAAAGCTTCATCAAACAACAGACGCCCTATTACATCGATATTTATTACGATGAAAAGCGGCGCCAGCGGGGATTGCACCCAGAAAAAATTGTACGCAACGGCACGACCATGTTTAACGATGGCCATATTGATTTCCGAGGTCGGCGCAAAATGATTAAGGAGTTCCTCAAAGACCTGTGGCTTAACTGGCGCACAGCGGAAGGACTGCCTATTACGGAGAAGTATTAGAAGGCGTTGCCAGATAATAAATGCAACCCAAATTATCAATGTAGACACACAACTGAAAACAATCGAGCCGGGCACTGCGTGAACAGTCCCGGCTCAGGTCAGCCGGACTA
>CAZBOT010000236.1:0-2072 GCA_964493575.1 uncultured Candidatus Saccharibacteria bacterium
TATGTGGCTTGCGCCCTCAGTGACCTTGATGCCGGCAACCTTGACGCCCTTCTCTTTCATCAGCCGCCAGTCAATCTCGCCCTGCCACACGGACACGTCCACGCCGGATAGTGGCCCGGTAGGTTCCGGCTCAGGCTCCGGAGGCGGTGTTACAACCTCACCGGCCGGCTTTACCAGCGCCGGATTAGCCGACACACGCCCGCGCAGATACCACCAGTCGCCAATCTGCCGGCCGACGAAACGCGTATCTCTCGGCAGCGCGCCTACGATGTCACCCGCCTGAGTGCGGATGTTGACGCCGGCCGGCGCAACCACGATAAGCTCGGTAAAGCCCGGCGTCGGTTCCGGCTCCGGGTCTGGCGTAGGCTCCGGCAATGGCGCTGGCGTGCTTTCCGCGTACCGTTGCGACAAGGCCGCCATGCTGTCCATCTCCGGCTGCACCGTCTGAAACCATGTCCAACTACCAGCGCCCCCGCCTTGTCGCGTCGTAAACAGGTTCAGCGCCCAGGCCCGCCGGCCGTTAGCAGCGTTCCAGTCCTTCACTCGTTGCGCCCAATACGACATGATGTTGCCATACTTGACCGCGTCCCCGTTGCAGCACTGCGGATGCTTCCAGCCGCCCTCCGGGTCAAGGCCGCCGTCATCGTACTGGCGCACCGGCCCGCCCTCGCCAAACAGCCAGCGCACGCGGTAGCCGGCGGCCTGGTATCTCCTGTCCATCTCCGTCCAGCGCCCGCTATACCAGGGCCACTCGCCGGCCGTGATGACGCCCGCCTTCACCGGCACATAGGCGTGATAGTCCAGATAGTAGCCGCCCCGGTGAGCGATGCCGGCCACCTCAAGCGGAATGTCATTCCCCACAGGCGCGCTCGACAATGCCAGCGTGGCGAACGGAAAGCGCTGGGCATATTCCGCCTGCCACACGTCAGCGAACGCCTGTTCTTGCTCGATTCTGTCCTGCGTCTCAGCCGGCGTGTGGCTACCGGCGTACACCTCGTTCCACAGGCCGATAATCAGCCGGCGCAGCTGCGTCAGGGCCGGGTCGTGAACGAACGTCTCGAAGTACTCCCGCGCCCGCCGGCGCTTGGTTGCCATGTCCGCGCCGTCGTAATGCTGGCCGGGATGCACGTCTGCCCACTTCCGGAAGTGCGGCGTGATGCCCGCGTTGACCTGTTGCGCTTCCACCAGCAGGCCGATGTTGTCCACGCTCTTGACGATGGTATAGGCCGGCAACGCCGCCACCGCCCGCGTCCAGTCGGCAACCGGCTCTTGAAAGTGGAAAGAAATCAGTCCTTGATACAATGTCATTGAGCACCCCGTAGCTCGCGGATTTCCTCCGCCTGGTGAGCGACCTGCTTCTCCAATTCTGCTATGCGTTGCTGGTCCTCTGCCCGGCCAAACATGAGCAGCCGGCGATGCTCCTTCTCCATTGTGTCGAATTGCGCTTGCAACTTGGCTCGCTCATCTCTCTCCGTGCGGAGTTGCACGCGCAGGTCGGCCAATTCCGCCTTGAAGCTGGCCAGGCGTTCGTTCTCAATGTCGCGCACCAGTCGCATCCGGGCAATCTCTTCTTCCGCTTCTTTCTCGGAAGCTGCCTGCGCCGCCGCGAAGCGCTCCTGGTCGAGCCGGCGTTGGTCGATGCGCCGCTGAAACCACACCCCGATAAAGCCTGAGACGGCTACGATAAGCGCCGCTATACCCGCGAAATCATTCATGCCGGCTCCCGTATCCGTTCGAGGTCAGCCAGTGAAAAAGTGCGATGCTCTTCGGAAACGCCATTAGCCAGACGAAATGGGCAGACAACCCGAGTAGTGAATCTGGAAAGTCGTAGCCGCCCATAGCGTGAATCAGCCACGCTCCCCACACGAGCAGACTGGAAAACAACCAGGCCGATTCCAGGTACGCAATACCGGCCACGCGCTTGTTTTTAACCCACCCACGCCAGATGACGTAAACCAGCGTCGCGGCATTGAGCAGCACCGTAAACGAACCGACGACAATCTGAGTTTGTAGCGAATCATCCATCGTCGCACCTCAGCCATAGCCAGCCGTTAACCTGCCTCGCCTCCACC
>CAZBOT010000237.1:0-2072 GCA_964493575.1 uncultured Candidatus Saccharibacteria bacterium
TCCCAGTCGATCTCGCTGTTCGTCCCGATGTACAAAATACTCGAAGTGGGCGTCTTGCGGATGCGCGCCACGCCAATATCGTGCAGTCCCGCCGCGCTCCCGATCCACAGCGTTTGCCCCACCACAATGTCGGTATACGCGCCAGTTGTCACCGTGTCGTAAGTCACCTGCAAAACATTATCTTTGTCATCCGCCGTGGCAAATGCCTGGTTCACCCGCGCCGCAAACACCGCGGGCGGAGCCTCCAGCCCCGCCACAAACAGCCTGCTCCATTGACCATCGGAGCGCAGTTTCACCAATTCGCCTGCATCAATTGCACGCATAACTACACCGCCACCAGGTGCGTGAAGATCAACTCCACCATCTCCACATAATTCAATCCAACCTGCTCAGGCTCGGTGGTCCACTGTAGGATGCCAGAGAAATCATCCCATGTGCGCACACCCGCCGCCGTCTCGTTGGTTGGCGTGCGGATGTACACCTCAGCCGAAAGAGCGGAACAGAAATCCTTCAGGTTCTCCCGCTGTTCAGGGCGCAATCCTTTGAACAGCCACCGCGCCCGTGGATACCCCAGCCCGCGCTGGGTTCCATCGCCCAAAATTACGGATCTGGAATACGGCTGGTATTCCCATTCCAATGTCCGCAGGGTCACGTCCAGCGACACAGCCGAAAGCAGGTTCTGCACTTCCGTCCAGTCATCGGGATCGCTTCCCGTTGCCAGTGCCGCGATCAAAAAGGTTGTCTCAGCCATTACACGCCCTCCAGAACGGTGGTTAATCCTTGCAACTGGTCATCCAATGCCATTCGCAGGGTCCGTGCGTCCATGCCAGCCGCAAAGCGTCGGTTGTCCACGATGTTGATTGTCTTCCCCGCCCCCACGTTGGCGATCCCGTTCGGCGCCGCAAATGCCTGGTTGAATTGCGGGATGCTCTCCCGTGAAAGTTCGCGCATCGCGTTTGCGATCCCGCGCAGCCCCATCTCGAACGGTGTGGGCGAGCCTGGGATCAGGTCAGATGGGATTTGCAGCGATTGCAGCGAGAAACCCAGCGCATTCACCGCCCCGATCAGCGCATTGATCCCGTTGATAATCCCCACGATCACCGCGTTGAAAAAATTGTAAATGGACGTGAATACATTGTAGAAAATGCCAGCCACGTAATTCCAGGCATTCACGAACCAGTTGCGCACCTCGGAAACCTTCGCCATCACCCTGCCGCTGAAATCGTTCCACCACTTCAGCATCACATCCACGCTGATCTTGAACAACTTCTGCTTGATCTCCTCCGCCTGCCTGAAATTGTTCCTCCAGGTATTGGCGCTCTTCTGGGTCTCCTTATCCAGCCAGTCCATCGCCTCCGACCATGCCGCTTTGATCTCTCGCCCCAGCTTCTTGAACTCATACCCGATGATCCAGATCAATTGTTTCAATGTGGTCGTCACGCCCATGAAATCCGTCGCGAACGCCCAGATCACGAACGTCAGACCCGCGATGATCGCAATGATCGCAAGAATAAGCGGCAGGATCGGAGCCAAAGCCGTCCACAACGTGACTCCAAACGCCGCGATCCCAGGCGTGACTGTAGTCAGCGCCGTTCCAATGGTGGAAATTGCGCTCACCACCGACATGATCGTCCCGATGAAACTCACCAACGGCCCAGCCAGCGCCAGCATCCCGATCAATATAAGGATGAAACCTTGCACCTTTGGAGACGCCTGGTTGAACTTATCGATCATCTTCGTCAGCCAGTCCACGATCTTGATGAACACAGGCAAAAACTTCTCCCCCAACTGCGCCAGCGAAGTATTCAATTTCGCCAGCGATTCCTTCGCAAGCTTTCCCATCGCCGTATCCGCATCGATGGCCTTCTTGATCAACAGCGCAAAGAACCCCAGGATGGGCACAGTGATGAACGTCGTCATCTTCTTCCCAGCCTGTTGAAGACGATCCCCGAAATCGCCGATGGCCAGCGCGTTCCGCTGGATAAACCCTGTCAGGCTTCCAAGCTTTCCGCTCAAACGGCTGGTGGCCGCCTCCGCTTCCTTCACGCCCCGCTGATACCCTCGGCTGTCCA
>CAZBOT010000238.1:0-2056 GCA_964493575.1 uncultured Candidatus Saccharibacteria bacterium
CGGCGGACAGCGGGAACCCGGTCAAGGTCGGCGGAAAGGCGCGCACAACCAACCCGACCGCGGTGGCGGACGCCGACCGGGTGGACGCGACGTTCGACGACATCGGCCGACAGGTGGTGGTGCTGAATCAGGTGCGCGACCTCGTGGTGCATCAGCACACGCAGATCGCATCGTCGTCGAGCGAGACGACCATCGTCACGGCCGGCGCGGCGGGCGTGTTCCACGACCTGACGCACCTGATCGTGACGAACCAAACCGCGACGGCGGTGAACGTCACGATCAAGGACGCGACGGCGGGAACCACACGGATGATCATCGCGCTGGCGGCAAACGGCGGCGCGGTGATCCCCTTCTCGGTGCCCGTCCCTCAGGCGTCGGCGGCGAACAACTGGACCGCCACGTTGTCGAGTGCATCAGTGACGGTCAACATCTTCGCCCAAGCCGTGAAGAACGTCTAGGGCATGCGGGGGATACACGATGGAACATTCGAAGCGCACGCCTGACGCGGAGCAGTATCAGGCACTGATCGACACCTACCGCGCCGTCCTGGCGCGGGCCGACGCGGTCATCCGCGCGCAGCAGGCCGTGATCGATGCCGCGACCGCGCCCGTCCTGCCCGCCACGATCCAGGCCGTGGATCTCGCCGCCGGTCACCCGGTGGACTGACACGAGGAGCCTACATCATGCGAGTCTACCCGCTCACCATCGCCGCCGTCGGTACCGCACTCGCCATTTCGTGCGCGGCCGCCACGCTCCCGCCCCCGCCCGCGCCGAGTACCGCCGGCGGCGGCGACATGCTCGCGTGCCCGCCGGCGCGGCGCGCCATCGTCTACGGCCCGGACGCGGCCGGAATGGCGGCGTCGGGCGGGGCGGTCGTGACGGTCCCGCTGCCCGAGGTCGGCGCGGCCGCCGTGTGTCTGCCGCCGGGCGACGGCGACGCGCTGGACGTGCCCGCCGAGTACCGCATCGAACGCGACCCCGTCATGTCGATCCCGCCCCTACCGCGCCCGCCCGCGACCGCCTACGCGCGCCCGTCAGCGGTGATCGGCCAGTGGCACCTGTCGAGGGTCCAGGCGTCGGCGGCGTGGCAGAGATCGGTGGGCGCGAACGTCACGGTCGCCGTGATCGACACCGGCGTCGACTGCACGCATCCGGGCCTGCGATGCACCGCCGGCGCGGACTATGTCGGCGGCCGCCCCCAGGGGCCGGGCCTTCGCGGCGACGGCAACGGGCACGGCACGCACGTCGCTGGCACGGTCGCCGAGGTGATGGACAGCGAGGGCGGTACGGGCGTCGCGCCGGCGGCGGTGATTCAGCCGATGCGGGTGCTGGACGACGGCGGCCAGGGGTACACGTCGACCATCGCGCGCGCGATCCTGGACGCGGGCCGTCCGGGCGTCGTCATCAACATGTCGCTCGGCGGTCCGACCGGCGCCACCGCCATGCGCGACGCGATCGCGGCCGCGACGCGGGCCGGAGCCGTCATCGTCGCGGCTCGAGGGAACAGCGGCAACACCACGCCCTCCTACCCGGTCTGCTACGAGCCCGTCATCGGCGTGGCCGCGACCGACGAGAGCGACCGCCGCGCGGCGTGGTCCAGCTATGGCGACTGCACGGACGTCGCGGCGCCGGGCGTTGACATCGTGTCGACCTATCCCGGCGGCGGATACGCGACGCTCTCCGGCACGTCGATGGCGTCGCCCGTGACGGCCGGCACGGTGGCGCTTCTCGTGGCGCTCGGCGACCGCGACCCGGCGGGCACGCTGGTCCGGACGATGGACGCGGCCGGCCCTGGCATTCCCGGCCGCGTGAACGCGTGGCGGGCGGTGTCGGCGGTGGTGCCAGGGCCGACGGTGACGGCCGGCCCGACCGCGACCGAGGCGCCGCCGCCGACCGATCCGCCCGGCCCGCCGTACCCGGCGCCGGCCACCGAGACGTCGACGCCGGCCCCGTGGCCGGTGACGCCGATCCCGCCGACCACGCGCCCGACCGTGACGCGGACGCCGCGCCCGACGGCGACGCGCACGCTGCCGGGGTCGTGTGAGGCGGCCGGGCT
>CAZBOT010000239.1:0-2055 GCA_964493575.1 uncultured Candidatus Saccharibacteria bacterium
TTTGTAATTTTCTAATATCTAATCAAAAATAGCTTATATTTAAGCCAGATTATTCAAACTGGAGAACACTTGAGAACATATTTAAATAGATTTGAATTAAAAAGTTTATCTTAAAATTAGTGGGCTGGACTTGTTGATGAAATCTGGCTCGTCACCCAGGTTTTGGGAGTTCGATTTTCCTCCGGTCGACCAGATTGACAGTGCATTATCAGCTTGTTAATCTAAGCCCGACTAGCCAGATAAACCAGATCCTAAAAAGAACCCCGAGGGGTTCTTTTTTTATTCTGGGATTAACTCAGCTTTCACAATGTAGCGCTTTAATGCTGTACCGATTGGGTAAGAAGTCTGAAGGGTCAAAATCTTTCTTCCCCCAGTGTTTTGATCTAGTAAGTAAGTGGCGGTTTTATCTGCAACAAACTTTTCGTAAACTTTGTAATGGAAAATTTTTCCATTCTCGTTACTCAAGATAACTTCGTCGCCCTTTTTGACATTAGGGAGCAAAGCGAATATGGTTTTGTATTCACCAGGTGAAAAAGCAAAATCGGATGAATGACCAAAAATATAAGTGTTCCCTACCTCGCCTATTTTAGCTGTGTTTGGATATTGTACAACTCCTTTTTGCAGTCCTCTTTGGAAATGAGCTTCATCAGTTTCATCAATATAAATGATTGGCGCGCGAATTTCTAAACTAGGGATATAAAGTTCATTAGGCTTCTGTCGAACAGGGTGCTCATTTCGACGGAATTCTCTTTGTGCATCAGTTACGAAAGTTTGGTCAAAAAAATAGATAACTTGCTGACTAAAATAGCTAAAGTTGAGTAAAACAAAAATCAAGGCAGCTAGAACTCCCAACAAGATCAGCCATTTCACTAACTTAGTTATGATTTGCATAGATCTTTATTATACACCCTTAAGAGTAATTTGAATAAAACTTCCTTAGAAATTAAATTGAGGGTGCTATTTTAAAAAGGTGGGCTGGAACTGGTTAATGGAATCTAGCTCGTCACTCCGGTTTTACGAGTTAGGTTCCTACCTGCCCTGAGCGAAGTCGAAGGGTAAGGCCTACTGGATCGACTTTGCTCTTAGCATCTGTGAATCTGAAATCGCCGAGCAAGTTTACCAGAGCCAACAAATAAAGAGCCCCGAAGGGCTCTTTATTTTGTCATTCCTAGGCCATCGAAAACGATTAAACCGAGAATTTATTTTTTAACAACTACTTTTGCGTAACGAGGAATCATAATGATTGCCAATATACCAATGACACTAAATGCAATTGCTAACGGAGTACCAGTGCGAGGAAGTTCGGTGGCTTCGCCAAGTACTTGTGGTGCTTGGTAAGGAAGGCCAGTGCTGTCTCCTAACACACGACCGTTATCATCATTGTTACGACCAGAACCACTACGGCTAACAGTAGTTGTATCATCATCGCCGCCACCTGGTGGATTACAGTCAGGTGTATATTGGAACTCAGTCTTATAGGTAACACCAGTTGGGTTATCGGATTGGAAAGCAATATTCTGGACTGCAAATTCCAAGGTGTGGGTTCCAGGGGTCAATGTTGGAAGAGCGATTGATTTAATACCAGAGAAAGTGGTATCGCTCAATGATTGATCAATTTGTACATTATCCAAGAATACGGTGACTCGGTTATCAGCGCTATACTCCAAAGTTGCAGCAGTGATTCCAGTTGCACCGGTTGGGATAGTAAACTCGTGAGAGTATAAGTACCAGACATCACCACCTGCTGGTGGAGTTGTGGAGCTAAAGCTTACCCACTCTGTACCACCAATTGTTGCCCATGCTGGGTGAGAAACTACAAAGGTGTTTCCATCAGTACCATCAGTGTATTCAGATTCATCAGCTAAATTTGAAGGTAATTCTGTGGTAGAACCCTTGAATTGAGTTGAAGTGCTACTAGCCAAAGTAACTGCAATAGGTTCTTCACAAGGTTCAGGAAGTTCCACATTGCGGAAATCAAGACCTGTAGCGGTTTTGTCTTCTATACCTAGATAAACTTCATGATAGAAAGGATCTACTGGATAAACTTGTTCCCAG
>CAZBOT010000240.1:0-2046 GCA_964493575.1 uncultured Candidatus Saccharibacteria bacterium
CCGGCGAATCGGGAGCTAATCATGAAAGCCCCCGGCCTGAGCGGCACGGAAGAGATTTTTCTCGGAGTACGGACCTACCAAGACTTCGCAGGAGACTACTATAACCTGCTGCTCGGGACCTTCACTGGGTATGTGTCTGGGAACAGCTTTGATACCCAGCCAGGAGGGCAACTGAGTGGGGTGCCCGCTCATAACAACGCTATCACCTACTATATCTCGGTGAACGGCCAGCGCCTAGTTTTCATGCTCAAGGTAGGTACCCCGGTATACACCCACGGATACATCGGCAAGATGTATCCGTACGCCCGGCCTTCGGAGTTCCCGTATCCTGTGGTCTGCGCCGGTATTCTAAACGGAGCGGAAAACACCAGATTCTCCGTGACTACTAACTACTTCCCGTACCATGGGGACACGGTGAGTTCATATACTAACTTCTACCTGCGCAAACCGGATGGCGCCTGGCTCGCCCCAGCCATGTGGCCCTTTACCCACGGCAGTGTTGGTGATTCACAAGGCTCTCAGTACTGCCTGGCCGGGTCTGTTAGCTATAGCTGCCAGGTCCCGGCTAACGCCCAGTATCAGGTGGAACCCATCATCTTACACGACCGGGTCAGTAGCTCTAGCCTATCAAATAACATCTGGGGGGAGCTAGACGGGGTATATTTCGTCAGCGGCTTCAACAACGCGGTTGAGAATGTCGTCCAGTACGGGGGCAGCTCGACAGTGGACCAGACCGGGATGACCCCGCTGCAGGCGGTCCAGGCCATCAAGGCCGTTGGTGGGCGGGCCTTCGTAATGGGGCAAAATATCAATAGAACTTCGTGGCGTGACTACGTCGCAATCGAAATGTGAGGAAAAGCCATGGCCTTCATCACCGGCGCCGCTACTAGCTTCTCGGACCTCCGCACCGCGTTGATTAACGGGTGCGTAGCGAACGGATGGTCTAACTCGGGAAATATCCTTTGGAAAGGCAACAGCTATTTTGAAATAACTGCCACCAGTACCTATCTTCAGATTTATGGCGGTACTGGTCAGAGCGGCGGTGTAATCTCCGGCAAGAGCCCTCATGGGGCAAGGCTGGGGGGCTCTTATATCACGTTCCCGATCTCGTATGATCTGCACATTCTCACCAATCCAGACGAAGTGTATCTGGTTGTCAATTATAACACGGACTCCTATCAGCAGATCTCGTTTGGAACCACGACAATCGATGGCGGCGGATATGGTCCTTGGTTCACTGGCGCACATAGCGCCGCGAACAACCCCAGCGATAATAATGGGATCAATATAGCCAATGAATTCTATACCATCTATTCGTATTGTTACGCGAACATTTCCACGAATGGTTTAGGCTTGTTTAACTATGCCGCTTGGACGGGAGAAGTAGCTGCCTCGTTCGTCTATACGACTGCGAATGGAACTCCAGGATGGTATGGTTACAACAGCGGAGCAACGTCTGCTAGGTTGAGTAATAATGGCTCCGCGTCGTTAGTTGCAGCGCTTCTCAACTCTACCCCTGTTGGATTTAATAGCGGGTCTATCCTCCTTCCGATCAAGGCGACTCTTGATATGGGCTCGAATGGACGCGCCGTAGTGGCCAGCCTGGCTAACGCCCGCTTCTGCAGGATCGATAACAACCTCCCGGGGGAGATTATCTCCTATGGGTCGGAGCAATGGAAGGTCTATCCATGGCTTCGTAAAAGTACGACGTTGCGAAGCGGTATCAATAACTCCACTTCGGCACCTCCCAATCATTCAGGAACGTTGGGATACGCTATTCGCTACACTGGAGTCTAACTATGGCCGGTATTCAGGGGCAGCTCGGACTATCCCCAACCTCCCATGAGGTGAACCCCCATATAAGCGGGGACCTGGACTCCTACTCCTTTACGGCGTACCAGCACACCCCGTGGGTAGCCGGGGCAGAGACCAAAGCCGGAGGGTACTCGGCCTTCCGCTCCCTACCCGGAGGGCACTGGCCCGTAGCTGGACAGGAAAGCCGAGCGTTCTTCTGGGACTTCTATAACCGCATCCACCTCCAGCCGA
>CAZBOT010000241.1:0-2046 GCA_964493575.1 uncultured Candidatus Saccharibacteria bacterium
TTTTAGATTAAAACAGAGAAGGGTATACGGTGGATGCCTTGGTACTATGAGCCGATGAAGGACGCGGTAGCCGGCGATACGCTTCGGGGAGGTGGCAACAACCTTTGATCCGGAGATTTCCGAATGGGGAAACCTATGCGTGTAAAGCACGTATGCCTATATATCGTGGGATATGTAGTGTGGGAACCATGCGAAGTGAAACATCTCAGTAGCATGAGGAAAATAAAGAAAGACTTACTTTTGTAAGTTGTCGATTCCGTTAGTAGTGGCGAGCGAACGCGGATATATATAGAAATTTATTCATTGATCAGATGCTTCTGATTGGTGAATAAATTATCTATTAGCCCAAACCAATATTGTGTTGTTTTTCAAATCCCGTTTACGGGAGGAGATTAACTTAAAGCTTACTGGCGTTGCAATATTGGCGTTATAAGAATGGACATTTGAGGTACAGTAATACCTCATAGGATATTAAGTATGCTATGTAGCAGAACATGCCTGGAACGGCAGACCAAAGAGGGTGACAGTCCCGTATAGTGAAACATCATACAGTTCCTGATCTTTTTCTTGAGTAAGACCAGACACGAGAAATCTGGCCTGAATTTGTGTAGACTAATACATAAGGCTAAATACTCATAGTGACCGATAGTGAACCAGTACCGTGAGGGAAAGGTGAAAAGCACCCCGGAAGGGGAATGAAATAGTCTCTGAAACCGTATACTTACAAGGAGTCGAAGACCTAAGTAGCATTTATGTTACAGGTTAACGGCGTGCCTATTGAAGAATGATCCAACGAGTTAGTTGTATGTGGCTTAACTAAGTGTTATCAAACGCGAAGTTGTAGTGAAAGCGAGGATTAATAGTCCGCATAAAGTTATATTTAGGATCCGGTAGCAATACTGGATGCTAAATATAATCTTTAAGGTCGCATGCGCTAGACCCGAAACCCGAGTGAGCTACCCATGGCCAGGGTGAACGTTGTGTAAAAGCAACGGGAGGCCCGAACCCACTGATGTTGCAAAATCAGGGGATGAGCTGTGGGTCGAAGAGAAATTCTAATCGAACCGGGTGATAGCTGGTTCTCCTCGAAATAACTTTAGGGTTAGCGTCACGTGTTCCAGGAAGAGGTAGAGCACTGAATCGATCTCTGGTGGGAAACTGTCAGATTCGAACCAAACTCCGAATTCTTACCTGTAAATAGCGTGGCAGTTAGACCATGGGCTCTAAGGTCCATTGGTCGAATGGAGAAGAATCCACACCGCCGTCTAAGGCCCCCAAATCCTAGCTATAGTGCAAAGGATGTGGGATTGCTTATACAACCAGGAGGTTGGCTTAGAAGCAGCCATCCTTTAAAGAAAGCGTAACAGCTCACTGGTCAAGCGATCCTGCGCCGACAATATATAGGGGCTAAGCTAGGTGCCGAAGACGCGGGTTGCATTGATATTTATATTTTTGCAGCGGTAGAGGAGCGTTGTGTACAGGCTGAAGCGGGATCCGTAAGGACCCGTGGACAGTGCACAAGTGAGAATGTTGGAATAAGTAATATGTATAGGGGTGAGAATCCCCTTCGCCGAATATCCAAGGTTTCCAGGGCAACGATCGTCGTCCCTGGGTTAGTCGGGCCTAAGAGCCGGCCTCAAGAGGTCGGTCCGATGGAAAACAGGGTTGATATTCCCTGACCAGTTATGCGTTATCCAAGGCGGGACGCATCATGATAACCTAAGCGTGCTGTGAGTATGTACGTCGCTGTATCCGTAGGGAGAAATTCCAGGCAAATCCGGAATTTCAAAATGGGTTAAAGACCTCCGGGTCTCTAACTTGTTGTAATCTCGAAGATATGGAGAAAGTTCGCAAGAGCAATTTGGGTGAATCAAGGTGCCAAGAAAAGCGTCGTGGTTACGCGTGTGACTGTCCGTACCGCAAACCGACACAGGTGGATGAGGAGAGAATCCTAAGGCGTCCGGAACAATGTTCGTTAAGGAACTCGGCAATACAGCAGGTGTACCTTCGGTATATACCTTGCCTGTTTGCATGCTGGGTCAATGG
>CAZBOT010000242.1:0-2025 GCA_964493575.1 uncultured Candidatus Saccharibacteria bacterium
GAGGTTATAGATCATCAAGCCAGTTACGCTCTGCGGACCAAGGAAGTCCCCACTTTTCTGCACAGATAGGGCCATAGCCATGCTGGATGCTGCCCTCGTTATCAAGCTCTCGATTGCAGAAGCAGCAACGTCCGTACTCTTTACCCTGCAATGCACTCTCGGAAATGGGATTACTCAGTATGGTGTCAAGCTCATTGATTAGCTCAGTATGGTTGAAAAGTGGCGAGTCATACAGGATGATATTCTTATCGGCCGCCGGCAGCTTACCGATATATTCTCCGTTAAGCTTAATGGCAATGTATCCTTTGGTGGCAAGATAGATGCGAAGCTTATCTCCATTCTTGCGGCGCAGGTTGATTGCAGGATGGCGCAAGGTTTTTGCGGCGTTGTTAAAGAGTGTGAAGATTTCAATGTAGCGGCACATGATATTTACTCCTCTCCATATAGAGAGACAATGAAGTCTGCGATGAAACAGATAAGTGCTGAAGTTCCAAGGATGCCAAGAAGGATGGCAAGTTCAATGAGCCAAGAAGGATAGGTAAGCATGTTGGAAGCTCCTCAATATGTTCCCGTGTTCTTGTAATACCAGTACCTCTTTGCCCACAGTGCCTCCAACATGGGGAGGGCCGAGTGAGCATAAACATCAGCGAAGATCGGGTCTTGTTGTGCCTTTTTCCTGCAGTAGTCATGGCACCAGCACAGATACTCATTGAATGGCAGTTCGAGCGCTTCGTTTAGCGTCATGATTGTTGCTCCTTAAGCAATGCGATTATAGGAGAGGGAAGCCCAAACAGAAGAGAGGGCAAAGTAAGCACCAAAGCTGCGTTTGGTAGATCCGCCAGCAATCCAATGTGGGGCATCAAGATTATCCATGCTGAATCCGCGTTGGAGTTCGTATCCTTCGCAATAAGCGGAATAGCCAGTCATGAACATGCGATCAGAGTCAAGACGTTCGTGGAGAATATGAATAAACATGATAGGTTCCTTGCCGTGCAAGCTAGTTAATAAGAAATGAATTGCTACGTAGGCCGCAATAGGGCCAGTTATTATGATACCACAGGAAGCATGAGTGTGACAGCTTCGCTACGCCTGTTTATTGCTTGTGTGTATATGCTTACTGGCATGGCTAGTCCTCACTTTCATCTACGCTATTCATTAGTGCAAGCAGTTCTTCGTCTGTAGGCTTGGCACTAGAGAATAAGGAAGCACCAACATCATCTTTAATGTCGAAGGGTGCATCTGCTCCGTCGCCGGGAATATCTGGAGCCATGCCCCATACGAGCTGATAAGCTTCTGCCACGATGGCAGCACTTATGATATGGATTTTATCATTTAGTGCTACACGTACATGCTTATTGCCATTGCCTAGAATATGCGGACCTTGCTCATCTAATGCTTGCTGGAGAATGGCCCGCTGCTCATCATCAGGTGTAACTATTTTTGGTGCAGCAGTAAGAAGTGAGGACTCTGCAATAGATGCCGTGACATCATCTACTACATGCTCAAGCTCAGCAGTAGAGATTGTGGTCATCTTTTTTATTTTGAATTCTGCGAGCTTTGCTATGGCAACATCTAGGTCTAGGAATGTTCCAAGTGATTGCTTCATTCCTTTATGTGAGGTGCGAACTACATAGTGTAGCTTGTTGCGGACAAAGACTGCACGTATGCCAGCAGGCAGCTTCTTATTTAGGTCTGTGAGATTCATTAAGGTCTTCCAAAGGGTTGATGGAGTCTTTAGTATACCGGCTGAAGGCCGCATGTCAAGTGGGCAAGGGGCATATAGGCTGTAGGTAAATGTCTTAAAATGGCACTTAAATAAGTGTCAAAACAGGAATGGTCGAGGGGTACATGGGGTCATGGGAGGGGGTTGGAAGTGAGCGGAGAAGTAGATAAGAAGGGAAAGAGAAGGAATTGCAGTTTGGAGAAGGGCATTTGTCTTTGGTCTATATAGGGGGTGTTTAATTTTTAGAAAAAAAAACATATATATCCCTATATTCTATTACTACCTACTATCTATTACTGTCT
>CAZBOT010000243.1:0-2022 GCA_964493575.1 uncultured Candidatus Saccharibacteria bacterium
GGTCGATCAGCGGGCGCGGGGCACGTGGACGGGGGTGGGCCTTGCCGCCGCCGCCCTCAAATCCCCCATCATCCTCCAGGCCCTCGGCGTCGCCGTCGACTTCGCCGGGCTCACGACCGCGCTTGACGAAGCCGAGGCCCGCATCATCCGCGCCCTTGCCCCCTTGCAGGTCAAGCAGCGCAATCGCATCGTGCGGGCCGCCCGCGCCATCGTCCAGCGCGGCGACACGGACGCCGTCGCGGCATTCGCAATCGAGGGCGACGAAGAGGCGGCGGCGATCTTGGCCGAGCTTGTGGCGCTGTACGAACGCGGCGGCGAGTCCGTTATGGAAGAGATAGAGGCGCAAGGGCCGAAGCCGTCGGCGGTCGACCGCGTGGCCAAAGCAGCGGCGCTGGCGTTCCTTGGTGCGCTCGCGGCCGAAGCCGCTCGGTCGCTCGTCGATCGCATGCGGACGGCGTGGGGTACGGCGGTGCTTGGCCAGATGCGCACCGGCTACAACGCGGCGGCGCTGGACGCGGCCGTGACGGCGCCGGGCGAGCGGCTACTCGCCGACGTGGCGCGGCGTGGGTCGTCTACGGCGCTGGGCATGGGGCGGATGGACGCGGTCGGGGCGAACGCGGACAAGGTCGGCCGGGAGGTGTGGTCGGCGGCGATGGACGAGAACACGTGCGCGCCGTGCGCTGCGCTGGACGGGGAGGAGTTCGCGGTCGGGGAGGGGCCGGCGGCGCCCTATGCCGGGTGCGAGGGCGGGGCGCGTTGCCGCTGCATCCGCGTGCCGATTGCGGTGAGTGAGAGGGCGGGGGCGGAACTGTCGGCGATGCGTCCTTTTCCGGTCTGTGACACGTGTGGCGAGGCCATCACGTTTCGCGGCAAGCCGTGCGGCGGGAGCTACATCGCCAGCGGTAAGACGTGCAAGGTGGGGGCGGGACGCGCCGGACCCGCGAAGGAGGGGCCGGCGAAGAAGTCGACGTCCGATGGGGGCGACTTCGGGTCGCCCGTCGTGTCGCGCGCCAAGCTCGGCGGCGGCATTTCGGCGGCGGACGTCGTGACGCTGGCCGACGGGCGCAAGGTCGTGGCGAAGAAAGACCCTGGCACAGTCGACGCCGCCGAGAAGGACTTGAAAAAGTTCCTCGCCGGCAAGTCCGAGACGTTCAATGTCCCACAGCACGGTGGCGTCGCGGCGTCCAGGATCGACGATGCGCTGGGGCTTGGCGTGACACCGAAGACGGCGCGGTTGTCTGACAAGGAGGTCGGACAGGAATGGATCGACGGACTTGACACGGTGGCAAGCGGCAAGGAGCCCGACTTCTACTCAAAGGCGCTCTCCGACCCTGACTCCGGCATTGTCGAGGTGGCGATCCTGGATCAGATCATGGGCAACGCCGACCGCCACAGCGGGAACGTTGGGTACACGTCGGTTGGTGGGAAGATTCGGGTCAGGGCGATTGACAACGATCTGCCCAGTGAATACGCGGCAGCCGTCGGCGTGTTTACGGGCCGGACAGACGTCCACATGGCGGTTTACGGCGCGGCAAAACGCGGTGATCCGCCGGGCATAAGGGAGCGGGTCGGCAAACGCATCGCGTCACTCCCGGACATCGACCGGGATACCTGGACCCGAATGGTGTCCAACGGGACGCCGGAGGGCGAAGCCTTGGCGCGCCGAACGTTCGTGCGGTACACGAGCATCAAGCAGCGCGGGGAGATTGACATCTACCCGCTGCCCGAAAAGCGACGGAGGTAATCAGTGGCGACGTGGACGATGATGACGGGCGACGGGCTTTTGATCCTCGGCGACTTCGAGGCGCCCGACGATGATCTTGGCGCGGTGGTTCAGATTCCCGCCGAGATGCTGGCCAGCGTGGCGCGGTTCGGCATCGGCGCCGAGACGACGATGGGGGAACTCCTGGCTCTGTCCATCGGGACGCGGCCGGTGATTTCGCTTGTGCGAGCAGAAGAGGCGTAACCGCCCCCGGCGTCGGGCCGGCGGGCGTGGGTATTTGAGCGCGACAAAGGGGGTGC
>CAZBOT010000244.1:0-2014 GCA_964493575.1 uncultured Candidatus Saccharibacteria bacterium
CTGCCGGCACCCGCGCGTGCTGGCGTGGCAGGAGAAGCGGCTGCGCTGCCGGATCGGGCTGCACGTCGACATTGCGGTGTCGGACCGCTTCTGCGGCGGGCAGCTGTTGGAGAAGCCCGCATGACCGACGACGACGCCATCCAGAGCAAGTGCACGGGAAAGGAGCAGTTCCTCACCCACGCGCTTGCGGTGCGTGCGGCGCGGCGCAAGCAGGACTCCGGGCGCCACCCGTACTACTGCCGCAACTGCAAGCACTGGCACGTCGGCACGGCGATCGCCACGCACATCGACCGACGACGCAAGAACAACCGCATCGCCCGGGCGCTGCGCAAGATCGAAGGAGAAGGCGAATGATCGTGATAGCGGTCGACCCGGGCCTGTCGGGGGCGGTAGCGTGCCTGTGCGAGACGCGCGGGCTACTCGAACTGGCCGATCTTCCGGTGTGCGAGAACGGCGCCGGCGAGAAGTCCACTGTGCGCCGCCAGATCGACGGCCACGCCTTCCGGGTGATGCTCAAGGACTGGTCGGCCAGGCACCAGTTTGCGCTGTACTCGGTCTTCGGCGTCATCGAGAGGATGCAGCCGTTCGGCAAAGGCGGCCCGGTCACGATGATGTCGATCGGCTACTCGGCGGGTCTGGTCGAAGGCGTGCTGTCCGAGTTCGCCACGGTCATCGAGAAGCCCGCGGCCAAGCTATGGAAGCAGCGGTTCGGGTTGACCAACGACAAGTCGAAGTCGGCCGTGGCTGCGCGCATGTTGTTCGGCGATCGGCTGCCCAAGCGGCTGCGTCACGACAAGGCCGAGGCGGCGCTGCTCGCGCGCTGGGGCGTGATGGAGTTCGCCTGATGGAGATCTACCTGGTCAGGAACGGGCCGAGGTTGGTGCCGGCCTACGCCGAGGACGCCGAGAAGGCGGCGAAGATCAAGCCGAACCAGGTGGTCAAGGCGAAGATCACGCTGGCGCGCAACCTACCCTTTCACCGCAAGTTCATAAAGCTGGTGGAGTACGTCGCCTCGCACCACGATGTCTACGACAACAAGGAAAAGGCGCTGACGGCAATCAAGATCGCCTCCGGGCACTGCGATTTCTACCCTAATCCGCTGACCGGCGAACTGTACCCATACCCGCGCTCGATCGCGTTCGACAAGATGGAGCAGCACGAGTTCGATGCGTTCTACGAGAACGCCGTGCAGGCGGTGCTGCGCAACCTGACCAGTGGCATCAGCGAGGCCGAGCTCGACGAGTTCGTGGAAACGGTGGCGAGGTTCTGAGTGGTCGCGCGCGTCATCCTGAGCCGGCAGACCTTCCGCAGCGACGATCTGCGGCGCGCGGTCGCGCAGCTCGAGTGCGTCAACTGCGGGCGGGTCGGCTTCACGCAGGCCGCGCACGGCAACGTCGGCAAGGCGATGGGCAAGAAGGCGTCGGACGCCGCGATCATGGCGCTGTGCGGCAGCGGGCCCGGGTTCCGTGGTTGCCACGCGCTGCTCGACCAGGGTGGCGTGATGCAGAAGGAAGAACGCCGCGCATGGGAGTACGAAATGATTGCGCGCACCTACATGCGGCTCGTGGAAAGAGGGGTGCTGATGCTCGTGAAATAAGCCGGGCGAAGCGCGATGCCGACTGTAGAGATTGCTGCCTCCACGCTGTCGTACTGGGGGAGGATGATGACCGATCTGCGGGCGTGGGGATGGTCATACGGAGGCGTTGCGCGCGAGGTTGGCGTCACGAAGTCCAGGCTGCACCAGATGGTCACCGATCCGAACTACCAGCCCGGCTACTCGCTCGGTCAGCGCTTCCGGCGCTTCTACTTGCGTCAGGCGCGGGCGCGGCGTTCGGCAAACAGAACGACGCCCGGCGTCTAATCGGGCGGGTTCAGTTTGCGCGCCACGGCGCGGTGTTCCATAGGAGATCCACCGTGAAACCCTTCCGCCACGTCCTCGCCAGCCTCGTGCTGGTTTTTGGCGTCCTCGCGGCGCCGTTCATCCCGCACTCGCCCGTTGCGCATCTCGCCCCGA
>CAZBOT010000245.1:0-1998 GCA_964493575.1 uncultured Candidatus Saccharibacteria bacterium
ATGACGCCGGCGGCGACGTGTTTGCGCAGGATTTCGATGAAGCGGGCGTCGCCGGCTTCGGCTAGCTGCACAATCGCGGCCTCCCAGGCCGACCCCTTGAATCCGCTCTTCTCGTGGGCCGGGGACGGCTCCGTAGCCCAGTGCAGCGGCCCTTTGGTGCTGAAGGCCGGCTTCATTGCTTGGCCCCCCGGTGTGACTGCCAGTCGAAGACGATCGCCTGCCCGCCGTCTTCGCGCAGGCGATCCATGACGCGCTCGCCCAGGTACGCGGCCACTTCCTGTGCGGTCAGGTTCGAGAGCATCAGCGTGGGCTTGCGGCGCTCGTAGCGCTCGTTGAGGACGTCGAAGAGCAGCAGCTTCTCGGCATCGCTGCCGAACTGGACGCCGACCTCATCGAGGATCAGCAGATCCGGGAAAACGAGGTCTTCGATGGCGTCGGCCTCGCTCAACTCCGAGTCCTTGCGCCATGTGTCCTTGATGCTGCGGATCGCACGCATGACGGTCACGAAGAGCGTGTTGCGCTTGTGCTCACGCATGACGTGCAGCGCGATGCCGACGGCGAGGTGCGTCTTGCCGGTGCCGGGCTTGCCGATGAAGAGCGCGCTCTTGCCGGTCTCGATCACCTCCTCGAACCTGTCGGCGTAGGTCTGCGCGAACTTCAGCGCCCGCTGCTGACCTTCGGTCGTAGCGACGTAGGCGGACAGCTCGCGGTCACGGAAGCGCTCAGGGATGCCTGCGCGGCCGATCTTGGCTTCCCAGGCGCGGCGCTGCTTTTCGGCGGCCTCCTCGGCCTGCTTGCGGCGCTCTTCGGCCTCAGCCTCTTCGGCGCACTTCGAGCACCGGCTCCAGGTCGTGCCGAACAGCTTGCGGGACTCGAAGGGGCCGTGCTTGTCGCACGATGCTGGGCGCGTTTCCGGCTTGCGCATGGCCTCGAGCATGGACAGCAGATCCTGGCTCATCAGATCAGCCCTCCCATGCCGTAGTCTTTCGAGGCGAAGTTCTCTGCGGCTGGCATGCGGCCGGCGGGGGTGGCGCGAATGCTTTCCTTCGGTGCGCCGACCTTTGCGTCGTCTCGAGCGAACACGTCGCGCCAGCCGTTGCGGATGGCCGCGTCGATCAGCTTGGTCGGGCAGTAGCCCGCTTCACGCAACCTGGCGATCTTTGCGATCAGGCGTTCTGCAGCAAGTCCGGTCAGGGGGTGCTTGACCTGCTTCCGGTGCTCAACGAAGTCCGCCCACTCCTTCGCCGGCATCCAGTCCGGAGCGAGTGGCAAGTCCTGCGCAGCAGGCTTGCGCCCCTTTCTGTTGGGGTTGTCTGTTGGGGTTGTCTGTTGGGGTTGTCTGTTGTGTGCAACGTTTTGGTTGCTGTTTTCAACTGATTTGGTTGCGTCTTGCAACTGATTTGGTTGCGTCTTGCAACTGATTTGGTTGCTTTCCAGCGCAACTGATTTGGTTGATACGGCAACCGATTTGGTTGCCCTGCCGCGCTCCTTGACCGGCTCTTCCGACCACTGATTAAAGTGCTTGTTGATGCCGACCATCAGGCCGTGATGCCCCGCTCGGACGGGGTTGATTACGCGCATTTGCTCGAGCGCCTTCAGGGCGGCGCCGACGTGGTTTCTGTGGATGCCGGTCATCTCCGCAAGTTGGGAGATCGTGATGTCGTCCTCCTTCTTGCGGTAGCCGTAGGTCTTGCGGACGATAGCCAGCGCGACCTTCGTGTGCCTGTAGGAGTTGAGCTTGAGCAGGATTGCGTCGAAAAGCTCGTTGGCGATGCGCACGAAGCCGTCCTCGACTTGCGGGCCTTGGCTTCTGTGCTCTTCCATGTTGATCACCTTCGCTGGCTGTGCCATCATTCCCTCGCAACTTGAGAGCACCGCCGAGCGCCTGCCAGCGCGATGACGCGGGGCTTTTCTTTGTCCGCCGTTCAGGCCGCAGACTTCGCCCTTTCCGCCTCAGCCGCTCGCGCTGCGGCCTCCCTCTCCAGCCTGATGAACGTC
>CAZBOT010000246.1:0-1992 GCA_964493575.1 uncultured Candidatus Saccharibacteria bacterium
GCTCCAGCGCGCCGTGCGGCGAGCGCGTCAGCTCCCGGATGATCTCCTGCCGGGTCAGGCCCTTCTCGATCGTCGCCATCTCTCCCTCCGTTACCGTTTCCGCTTCCGCTCGACGCGCCGCGCCCGGATCTTCGGGAGCCGCAAGACAGCGACCGCGTTGTAGTGCATCGCGTCCGCCGAGATCCCCTCGGCGCGCCGCGCGTATTCGCTCGACGCGATCCAGTCCTCGTAGAGCATCGAGCCCCGCGCTCGATTGCATGGCTTGCATGCCGCCACGAGGTTCTCCTCGATCGTCGGGCCGCCGTCCTCCCAGAGATCCAGGTGATCGACGGTCAGCGGGTTCGCCTCGGCGCCGCAGTACCGGCAAAGAAACGCGTCGCGCCGGAAGACGCTCCAGGCGACGGTCGAGTCGATGACCCGCTCCGCCTTCCGCAAGATGATCTTCCCAAGCCCCTGCACGTTCGATGCGTCGGTCTGCTCGATCAGCGCGTGCCAGTCGAGCGGAGAGAGCTGCGCGAGCGCGTTCGGTTCGGAGACGATCCGCTCCGCCGGCGCGTCCGGAAAGAGAAGGACGCGAGTCTTGCCGCGCCCGTGATAGGCCGCGCCAACGAGCGCGATCTCATTGCCGTATGCGAGCAGCGGCGCGCCCGCGATCTCCCGTTCCATAGACGTCTCCCTCGTCCCGACCCGTGGACCTTCGGGCCGTTCGCTTCAGGTCCGCCGTTCCGCCCTGCGCGTTCCTTGCGGGGGCGCTACGGTCAAGCCGCCGCTCGTTCACGTGAGGGCGTTGCTTTCCTGCCCTACTTGGCGTCGCTACCGCCTCCGGACTCGCCGCGCCGGAGGTCGCGGTCCTGCTGAAATGAGCCCCGGAGTCGCCGCGCTACGTTCGTCAATCCAAATGGCGTGTATGCGCGGCAGTGCGGGGGAATCTTCTCCTGCGAGTCGGCGGCGGGAACTCTGCGCCCGACTTTGCGGCCGGGTTGTCTTACCTTTAGACTATCCCCCTATTGAGAGGCAGGGGGACCAGGACTCGAACCTGGAATCTTCGGCTTTCGCCGACGCGTGTATCCGTCTCCAGTAGCAGGATTCTCTCGAACTCTTCTCTCTCCTTCGCCGCCCGCCCGAGGCGCGCGGCCGTTGTCAGGTTGTTCGCGGAGTCGCTCGGCTGTTCCCCTCTCGGGGCTGCACCGGAATTGAACCGGCAACACTCGGCTTATAAGGCCGCTGCTCTACCAATTGAGCTAGCATGTATGCCGTGCAGTGCGCGAACGGGGCGGACTTTACTCCCCTTAGGGGGCGAAGTAAAGCGGAATCTACTCGGGGCTCCGAAGCCGGGCGACCTCGATCTGCCGCCGCAACTCCAGCGCGCGGATCGTCGCGGCCAGGAGGTCCAGCTCGGTGAGCTTCGTCCTCGTCCGGAAGCTCTGCCGGTAGTGAATCCCGAACGGCTGCCGGTCGTGATGCGCCTCGCAGACCGGGATCGTCAGGAAGTCGTCCGCGCGGTCCGTGATCCCCTGTCCTTCTCGGAGGTGATGGACGCAGACGCGGCCGGAGCACTCCGCGCCCCAGCCGAGGAGGTCCATGATGCACCCGAGTTCGGCGACGCGGCCCATGTGCCGCTGCTCCGGCGTCACGTCGCCCTCTTCCGCGATTCCCAGCGCCGCACGTTCACGCGGGTCGGGCCATGCCCGACGTCGAACGTGACGTCGATGTAGTCGCCCTCCGGGACCGGGATCTCCGACGTCCAGATGATCACCGCGCCATGCGCGTCGCAGAGGGAGACGCCGCCGCGCCGCGACGGGCGCCAGTAGCAGATACGGCGTGCCAGGAATCGCGCGCAATCGGCGTCGAACTCGGGCGTCATTAGTTTCAGAATAGACACGGGCTAGCTCATCTCTCTATGGACGTGCCGCCGTCGCGCCGCGTTCCGGACGTAGGGGACGCCCGCCTTGATCCAGCGAACCGCCAGGAGCGCGTCCGCGTTCCCGTCCC
>CAZBOT010000247.1:0-1984 GCA_964493575.1 uncultured Candidatus Saccharibacteria bacterium
CTAAAATTACGGAACTGGAGAAGGCTGCAGCGCGGCTTGAGAATTTGAGTGTTCCCAAATTCCCAGTTTCTCGTAAGCTACCAACTGAGCTGTCGCCTGACATGCTCTAACCAAGGAGATAACCAAATGACTAAGTTTGTTCCTAAAGAGGTTCTTGGAGACAGCACTTTCGTTGCTGTGTATGATCCCGAGAGCGGAGACACTGGATATGTTCGAATGGGAGACCTTGTAAACAAGAGCGAAACTACGGTCACCGCGGTAACGAGCCCGGGTGGGGGGATTACAGCCTCTGCAGGTGGCGCGGTCCTCGCGGGGTTTGTGCCTGCGGACATCGCGCTGATCGGTGATTCGCGCATTGTTGGCGTGCTCAACGACTGGTCGCTGACTGCTGTTTCGCCGTCCGGCGTCCCTGTGTCGGGGCAATACTTTCAGGTTCTCGGAGCGCAAGCGGGTGCGGCTCTCAACGAAACCGGCCTGTACGAATACGATCATTCGACCGGGCTGCACCGCTGGACGTGCGGCGCAGACACTGCGGGCGCGTGGCAGCAAGCGGTGGTTGGTCGCCATCTGCTCGAATCAGGCTCACCGGGGCGGGGGCTGCGTATCCTGCTGTGGCGTCCGCTGACCGCGAATGTGTCGCAGTCGGTCACGCTGGCAGGTTCGCGCATCCACCACTATCGCGGGTGGCTACTCAATCGGCACGGACTCATGGATCGGATCGAGACGGAGTTTCCCGGTGCGACGGTCAAAAACCTGGGCGCGGGTGGATGCCGCACGCTCGACTGCGTGAACATGCTCCCCTACTACAACCGCGAGGCAGGCGGAGCCGGCGTGGATGTCTGGTGGGGCGGAACCAATGACATTGCCAACAACGTCCCTGCTGCCGAAATGCTGGCGTCTGCGACCGCAGTGTTTGACGCGCGTATCGCGCTCGGTCGTCGTATCGTCATTATCGGAGAGCATGCCCGCTGGGGGGTTGATACCTCGACCCCGCTAACCGAGTTGCAGCGCACGATTCACGCCGAATACAACGCGGGTCTGCGCGCATACGCCGAGGCCCGCCGAGGGCATTGCGTCTTCGTCGACTCGCTGCGCCTCACGGCTGACGTTTCGCAGACTGATCTGCGCCCGCAGGCCGGTGTGATCGGCAAGTACGACATGCTGTTCGACAATGTGCATCCGTCCCTTGGGGTTGCTCAGTCGCTGCACCCTCTTGTCGTCGCTGCGATCCGGTCATTCATCGACCCGGCGTGGCAACCGAGCTACGCGACCAAGGGGGCGATGGTTGTCGATTTTGACGGTCGAAGCTGGTTCCCCGGCGTTGGCGGCACCGTGACCGCGCCGACAACGAGCACAACGGGCGTGCCGGACAATATGACCGTCAATCAGACCGCCAACGTAACGTCGAGCTGGAATAAATCGAGCCTGACCGGCGAGCCGGGTGTTGCGGTCGAGTGCGTGTATTCAGCCACCCCTGGCACATCGCAGTACACCCGGATCGTGTCTGCTGCGAGCAATCTCGCAGTGCTCGGGCTGACGGTTGGCGACTGGGTGCAGCTTGAGGCCATTGTCGAAGTTGATTCGTGCGGCGAGGAGGACAAGTTCGACGTGTATGCCACGTTCAATGGCCCCGGCATCCGGGCTACGACAAACGCAGCGGCGGCCCCCGGTGTGTACCGCGTAAAAACGGCACCGCTACAAGTGCCGGCCACAACTACAACTATTCAGTTCCGGTTGGAGATCTACACAGGCACGACAAAAGCAAGTGCCGGCAAGGTGCGGTTCGGCAAGTGCGTTCTGCTAAAGGTCGCGGCCCCGCCGACGTTCTAACCCCCCTCGCGCGCCCGCTAGTATAGGGGCGCATGTCTATAGGAAAGGCTATGAATGAGACCACGGAACTACAAACGTCATCGCAAGAGGCAGCAGAGTTAACTCGTCAAGACTTGAACTTCCTCGGGATGCTGGCAGCTCCTGATGAGTTCAC
>CAZBOT010000248.1:0-1975 GCA_964493575.1 uncultured Candidatus Saccharibacteria bacterium
AGGAGGCTGTCGCCGCGGCGCATGTGCGTGAAGACGAGGAGGTCATCCATGCTGAACCGCTCTTCGCGGCCCGTCGGCAGGACCTGCGACACGCCGTCCGGCCCGCCGTGCTCTTCCTCGACGTGCCAGGTCGTGATCGCCTTGTTCGGGAGCAGCTTCAGCTTGCGGAGGTGATACAGCCCGTCCTCGCGCTCCTCATACCGCGTGTAGAACACGCTCACCCCGTCGCCGACGCTATCGAGCGCCTCCATCCGGTGCGTCATGAGGTCCGTCGTCATGGTGGCGAGGCCCGCCTCGACGAACTCGGCCAAGCGCACGTCCTCAGGATCGTCGCTTGCGGCCTCCACCGTGAACGTCGCGCCGAGAAGCGGGTAGGTGAGCGCGGCCAGCGCCGCCGTCACGGCCGGATCGGCGCGCATGTTCTCGGTCGTGGTCCAGCGCCGCGGGAGTTGCCACGCCGGCGCATAGTCGGCGGCCAGGGCCGACATGATACCGCCCCACCCCACCGTCCCGGCGGTCCCGCGTTCGTCTGTCGGCGGCCGGGCGGCCTTGGCGCGGGCGGCCAGGTCGACGCGAGGGGGCGGGGCCTTGCGGGTCTTGGCGCGGCGAGCGGTTGCGGTTGACATCTACCACGCCTCCTGACGAATGCCGGCAAGCTCGGGTCGGCGGGCGGGCCGGTCCACCCCACCCCCGGCGTCGATCGTCACGACTCGACGACCGGGCGGCGGGCACGCCGTCGCCGCGATGGCAAGCGCCATCACGCTATCCTGGACAAGCGCCCGGTCGTCCCATTCGTAGGTCCGCAGCTCGTGTTCAATCTGCGGGACGCCGCACTTGAGGGCGCCGCGTTCAAGCAGGAGCTGTAGCGCCTGGATCGCCTGGACCTTCGACCGAGCCGTCGTCACGAACGGGGTGGCCCGCACCCGCAAGTTCTCGATCACGGGGTCGCCCGGCCCGTTCGACTCGACAAGGAGCCGCCCGCCGTAGCGTCCGTGGCGCTCCTCTATCTCCGATTGCTGGGCCGGGTAGGGCACGCGCACGAGGCGATCATAGGCGACGACCGTATAGGGCAGTCGCGCCACGTCCAGCGTCACGCCAACGGCCGCGTCTCCCCGCCGCCCGATATCCCACGCCGTCACGTATCGACCGCCCGGCGCCGGGTCGGAGAAGCCCGTCCACCCGTCGACCATCGCGTCGATGTCGACCGCGTTGAACACGGCCAGGCCGGCGTCGATGAACTCGGCGCGGTATTCCTGATCGAACACGGCGGCGGGCAAGAGCTCGCGCGCTTCCTCGATCTCGCCCGCGTCGATGTAGGGATTGGTCGACGTCGGGAACCGCCACGACGCCCAATCGCCGCCGTCGCCCGATTGCCCGCGTTGGAACAGGCGATAGAACCAGTTGGCACGCCCGCGCGGTGTCGACGGGAACAGAGCCCACCCGCGCCGGTCCGAGAGGGCCGGGCGCAGTTCGTGCGTCCAGCTATCCTCCCGCCCGAACGCCGCTTCGTCGTAGACAAGCGCGTCCAGCCCGTCGCCTCTAAGCCCGCCCGGCTCGCCCGCGGTCCTGACCTGGATCGAGCCGCCGCCTGGAAACGTCAAGAGCGATTCACCGAGGCGCACGTCGACGCCCGGCACGGCCGCCGTCATGCCCCGAAGCTCGCGCCAGCCGACACGCGCGAGCTTGGCCGTCGGCGCCACCCACCAGCACCGCCCGCCTTCCAGCGCGCGCGCCAAGAGCAGCGCCGCCGACAGCCGCGTCTTGCCCCACCGCCGCCCGGCACACACCACGCGCCACCGGGCGGTAGACGCCGCGATGGCGACCTGACCGGGGTGCAGCCCGCGAATGTCGACGGCCAGCGCCGTGCCGCTACTCATCGACGTCGGTCTCGACACGCGCAGCGTCAGCGGACAGGTCGATAGTGACGCTGCGGATCTCGATTGGCCCGCCGCCCTTGCCGCTGTGTTCGATCTCG
>CAZBOT010000249.1:0-1973 GCA_964493575.1 uncultured Candidatus Saccharibacteria bacterium
GGACTGGCGGGGCGAGCGCGGGAATCCGCCGACCGTTCGCCAGCTCCAGGACCAGATCTCGATGAGGCGCGGGCCGGCCGTGGCGGCCGACGCGTCGCACGGCGGCGTGATGACCGAGGACGACCTCGCGCGGCGGTGGCCTGGCTTCGTGTTTACCATTCCGGGCACGCACAAGCGTGCGATCAAGACGCTGCCGGCGCTGGCGGCCGAGGGCGCGGTGACGCTAGACGGCGTCGACGCCCTGGACCCGTCCACGTGGCCAGCCGATTACCGGGCGGCCGTCCAGGCAATGGAACGGCTGCGGGCGGTGGCGTCATGAGCGCGGCGACCACGACGCGGAAGCGGGCCGGCCGGGTGGTCGGCGGCGACCTCGTGCCGATGGTGGTGCCGGCGGACGCCGCGCGGCTGCCGATGGACGTCGACGCAGAAATGGCCGTGCTGGGGTCGATCCTGATCGACGGCGTGATGTTCGAGACCGCGGCGCGGGTCGTGTCGGCCGAGCATTTCGCCCGGCCCAGCCACGCGGCGGTCTGGCGCGCGATGGAATCGCTCTATCGGCGCGGCGACGCTATCGACGTCGTGACCGTGCGCGGCGCGCTGGAAACCGCCGGCGAGCTGGACCTCGCCGGCGGGGCGCACAGCCTGACGCTCCTGGCAGAGCGCGTGCCGACGGCGATGCACGCGGCGCACTACGCCACCATCGTCCGGCGGCGGGCCGAGCAGCGCCGCATGATCGCGGCGGCCGGCGAGATCGCGCGCCTCGGCCACGACGGCGGCGAGGACGCTCTCGACCGCGCGAAGGCCATCCTGGCGCGGATGGACGCCGACATCGACCGCGCCGAGTCCGGCGACGTCGGCGATGCGCTGGCCGACCTCATGGCCCCGCGCCCGGACGGATGGTCGACGGGGATCGGTGTCCTGGACCACTGGCTCGGCGACGTCGGGCTCGTGCCGTCGCGGATGCTGGTCCTGACCGGCAAATCGGGCGTCGGCAAAACATGGCTCGCCACGTCGGCGGCCATGTCGGCGCTCGGGCGCGGCGCGCGCGTCGTGTTCTTCTCGATCGAGATGACGCGGGCCGAGGTGCTGGTCCGGATGGCGGCGCCGGCGCTCGGCGGGCGGGTGTTCCGTCTGCTGCGGTCGCCCGCGACATGGTCCGACCACGACCGCGACACGCTGCGCGAGATGGTCGCTCGCTTCGACCGCGTGCCGCTGCACGTGTACGAGCGGCAGGATAGCGCGTTCGACATCGCGGCGATTGCCAGGAAGCACGCCGCCGACGTCGTCGTGGTCGACTGGTATCAACAGCTGTCCGACGCGTGGGCCGAGCCGGGCACGGGGTCGGACATGATCGACCACGCGCACGCGCTCGCCCTGCTCAACGTCGCGCGTCGCGGCGGCGCATGCGTCATCGTCGTGTCGCAGCTCAACCGGGACGGGACGGCGAAATACGGCGCGTGGCTCAACGCCTACACGTCGGCACATGTAATCCTGAAAAACGTTGAGGACACGCCCGGCCGGGTCGTTCTGGAGCCGGTCAAAAACCGGTGGGGGACGGACTCGGCCGGCGGCGCGTCTGCCGAGTTCCAGATGGACAAGGCGACGGGCAGGCTGACGCCCGTCGGCCGACCCGGCGACGCCCGGACGGAGGTGACGCCATGGTGACGCAGGGCGACCGCGACCAATCCATCCCGCGCCGGATCGCGGCGCACCTGGACGCGATTGCGGCGATATCCGCCGGCGCGACGCCCGACGAGCGCGCCTGGCTGGCCGACATCCTGGACGCGTTCGGCGCGACGCTCGTGTGCCGCGGCGGGACGCGGCCGTCGGACCTGTACGCTGGCATTCGCGCCGTGCTGCGGCACGCCGAGCTGGTCATGGAAGAGCCCGACCGCCACCACGTGCGGGCGCTGCGGCAGCGGCTTCTGTACGGGTCCGCGACCATTGGCGTGCGCGCCGCCGACCACGACCCG
>CAZBOT010000250.1:0-1960 GCA_964493575.1 uncultured Candidatus Saccharibacteria bacterium
ACGGGTATTCGGATTAGTTGGTTTATTCATGTCTAGCGTTCATCTTGTGCAAACTTCGGAATAAGTGGTTGACGGCGGGCTAGTGTCAGGTATAATCAACTTCGGATTTATCGGTTGATGTCACTCGGAGCCAAGCCCATGAACGAACTCAAATACGCCTACATCACCAAGCGCAGCCTTGCTTTCGGCGAGGTCTGTGTCGAGGGCCGCGCGGCTGATGGCCGCCTGCTCTTTGGTTTTCGTGCTTTGGGCTCTGTGTTCTGGCAGGACCGTGCTCGGCGGTACGTTCCTTCCGCCTACATCCCTGTCTTTCAGGCCAACCGGCCTGCGGAGCTGCGGGCATGACTTGCCCGCACTTAATTGAGTACGGCAGCCTGCCGTTGCAGTCGAACGCTCTTCGGGTTGAGATCGCAACTCCATCCCCTCGATGCCTCCTGAAGCTGCCTCCACATTGGAGTGAAGGTGCCAAGCGGGCCGGGGCTTTGCGGTGGATTGGCAGCGGTGGGTCACCGCTCGTTTTTGGAGTCTGCGATAGGGATTGCCCTTCTGATGAGTGATAAGCAGCCGAGTATTCTCAATCTCGATCCTTACGAGGTCACCAACTTCAAAGAGGACGCACACGACTACCAATTCAACGTGGACGCCGGGGAGCCGTTTGGCTGCCAATCCTGCGGGTCCATCGGGGATTTGGTCCGGTTTGGAAAGCGGGACGTCGGCTACAAGGACCTCCCTATCCATGGAAAGCGCGTAACGCTCTGGGTGGTAAGGCGTCGGTACAAGTGCAAGGCATGTGGAGCCACCTTCAGGCCAGACCTGCCGGGGATGGATGAGCGCAGGCGCATGACGTTGCGCCTCGCAGACTACGTCTGGCGGCAATCCTTGGTCCGCACCAATAGCGATGTGGCGCGGGAAACCGGCATGGACGAGAAAACCGTCCGCGAAATCTTCGGAGAGAAGGCGGGAGAGCTTTCCAAGGAGTTTCGATTTGAAACCCCCGAGGTCCTCGGTATCGACGAACTGTACCTGAACCGGAAATACAGATGCATTCTCACTAACATCAAGCATCAGACGATGCTCGATATGTTGCCAAACAGGACTAGGGTGACGGTCACCGCTTACCTCTCGCGACTTCCGGACAAGCATAGGGTCAGGGTTGTCAGCATGGATATGTGGAACCCATACCGAGACGCAGTAAGAACGGCCATCCCTGACGCCAAGATCGTGGTGGACAAGTTCCACGTGGTTCGGATGGCAAACGATGCCTTGGAGAAGGTCAGGAAGGGTCTTAAGGGCTCCCTCACGGCCAAGCAGCGGAGAACGCTCAAGGGCGATAGGAAGCTCATGCTGATGCGTGAGCGGGATATTGATGAGCGCGGGCGTCTTCTCATGGAAACGTGGACAAACGCCTTCCCAGAGCTTCTGGCTGCCTACCGAGCAAAAGAGGCGTTCTATGACATCTGGGAAACGGCGGACCAGTGGACGGCCAGAGATCGCTTTGAGGAATGGAAGGCGAGCATCCCATCGGGACAGAAGGCGGTTTGGGGCGATCTTGTGAGGGCAGCTGAGAACTGGTGGCCTGAGATTCACGCCTACTTCGAACTTGGCTCCGGCGTCACCAACGCCTTCACGGAGTCCCTGAACCGGATCGCCAAGGACCGGAACAGAGATAGCCGAGGCTACTCGTTCGAGGTTCTTAGGGTGAAGCTGCTGTACACCAAGGGACATAAAGTCGTTACTCCAAAGAGACCTAGGCAATCGCCTTTCGAAATGAGCCGCAGCATTAGCTACAGCGGGTTTATGGCTAGAGAAGAGCCAACCAACTACGGCGTACCACTATCAACCGTCCTGCATGCCTTGAAATACGGGGACGATGAAGACACTAACAACCACTAAATCCGAATACCCCAAATGACATGGAGAACCTGCAACTTCTCTGCCCGACTTGCAATATGAGCAAGGG
>CAZBOT010000251.1:0-1950 GCA_964493575.1 uncultured Candidatus Saccharibacteria bacterium
GTGGCCATGTACTTGGACCTTGTGGTTCACCCATATTTTCCTCCTGTTAGTAAGCTGCCCAGCATTCCACGTAGCCGGTTGAAGCTGAGTTATTTCCAGCCATGATCTTGGTGATAACAACTGCAGTTGTGGCTTCATCCACTCGCGTGGCAAGAACTGCGTCATAGGTCATAACATCATCATTGGTGAGGATAAAAAAGTGTCCGCCCTCCACCATAGCAGTAGCGTTGTTAGCTTCTGTGGCTCCAGCCCATCCAATAGTCATGTCAACAGATGGCTTGATAATAGCCACCTTGAACGCTGTCATGTCCTCACCACTGCCCAGCGTTAATAGAGTACCCTCGGCATTGTCTGCCAGCACTAGTCTAGAGTAATGCCAGTCTGGAGAGGTGGAATCAAGCGTTATCACTGCAGGAGTGGACTTGTCTCCAATGCGAATGATCTTTCCATTCACTGAGATTTCTGCGTAGGTTGTAATGCGAACCTCTGCCATGTTATCTGATCTCCTTCCAATTCAATGCACACCTATTTGTGGCGTCATGAGCAATTGCTGCACCCGTTTCTGCTTTTACTTGTTCAAACAATAGCGGCTGCAAATCATATGTAAGCTGCGAATCAAAGACTGATGTTGGTGAAGAAACCCTTAGCCTTCCAAATGAATCTAGATTTGGACCATCTGAAATGCCAACAGAGTCTTGTCCACCACCAATGATAAATGTCATTTAGTCTCTATTTGAAGTAGAGTTGAAGCGATCCAAGCGCCGGGTCGAGCGACAGGCTCCCAGATCCGAGAACCAGCCCACTATCAACCGTTATCTCCTGAGCATCACCAGAAGATCCAGCACTTCTTCCAAGCAGCCGATCATCAGTGACATTCTGGATCTTTGCATACGTAACAGCATCATTAGCAATAGTGAGAGCTGTTCCGCCTGCTGTCTTGGTTACATCGCCAGTGAAAGCGGATGTTTGGATCCCACCACTCCCTGTAAACTCAACTCCACCGCCAACTGTTAGTTCCTCAGTATCGCCGCTAGCTGCGGTGTCCCTACCAAGAAGCCTATCTGTTGTTATATTCTGTATCTTAGCGAAAGTAATTGAATCATTCTTTACGTCTGCAGAAATCTTTGGAAATGCATCATCATACGTAAAGTCCACCGTAGCTGTATCGGTTAGGATCGTACCAACAGCATCCTGAGCTTCTTCATCTGTATATCCAGATCCGCCAGAAGCCATTTCTACCCACGCTATAGACGTTCTCTTATATACTTTATCCGTATCTTCACAGTATACAAGCGTCCCCTCTCTAGCCGCAGATGGACGGTTAGCTTCTGTATCTACGATCAGATGGGGAGCACGTTCTACTGTCAATTACTCATCTCGCCAAGATTATGCAATGCTGCATATAAGTATAGAATTGACGCAAAGACCAATGGAATTAGATGCCCATAGAGAGCTAGAGCTGTGACTAGCCCAATCGAGACTATGCGCGTAATCACAAGCGCAGTAGCCGGACCAGTCTTCTTAGCTATAGCTACTATTATTGGGTTCTTTTCTACGTACCCTTTCTTTATTGCAGAGTGCGTGATTAGCCCATCTGCCACTATAGATAGGCAGCAAACTATATACAGTATGAGGACTGCAGTTCCCAATTTTATAGGTTCTCTTGAGCAATAATCTCTGGCGGGATGTTGGAAGTGATGAAGTTCCCAAGCGCAGTCTGCTGCGGATTAGTTAGCCGAATCGAGACAGACCCACTAGAAACGGCATTCCCACTTTCATCCTTCAATGTGTACTGAGCATGCGCCACAGTGCCCATAACACCCTGGTCATCACGCTCTCTGGTGAATCTGATATACGCCACATCACTGATGGTGGGATTCTGAATCGTGTACTGAGGAACAACTCTAGGCATTTGTATCTCCTTATGGGCTAGTTAGACCTGTGTTGTCA